>JBGAOO010000125.1:0-9852 GCA_044221765.1 Usitatibacteraceae bacterium
CGATCCCGCGCGGCCCGAGTACAACTACCTGCGCCAGGCGGACTACTGCTCCGGCGCGTGCATCCTGCTGCGGCGCGAGCTCCTCGCCTCCCTGGGCGGCTTCGACGAGGCCTTCGCGCCCGCCTACTGCGAGGATTCGGACCTGTGCTTCCAGGTGCGCGAGCGCGGCCTCGAGGTGTGGTACCAGCCCGCGGCGGAAGTGGTGCACCACGAGGGCGTCTCGCACGGCACGAGCCTCACCGAAGGGCACAAGCAGTACCAGGTCGACAACCGCGCCAAGCTGTACGCGAAGTGGCACGGCACGCTCGCCGCGCACCGCGTGAACGGCGTGCTGCCGCGCCTGGAGCGCGACCGCCAGGCCGCCCGGCGCGTGCTCGTGGTCGACGCCTGCATGCTCACGCCCGACCAGGATTCCGGGTCCGTGCGCACCCTGCGCACGCTGCGCGTCATGCAATCGATGGGCTGCAAGGTGACCTTCGTCGCCGACAACCTCGAGTATCGCGAGCCGTACGTGGGCGACCTTCGCCAGGAGGGCATCGAGGTCCTGCACTACCCGTACACCCGCTCGATCGAGACCTACATCGAGGAATGCGGCAAGGAGTTCGACGTCATCGTGCTCTCGCGCTACTACGTGGCCACGCGGTACATCGACTGCGCGCGCCGGCACGCGCCGCAGGCGCTTCTGGTGCTGGACACCCACGACCTGCACTACCTGCGCACGCGCCGGCTCGCCGAGCTCGAGGGCAGCCGTGCCCTCGCCCAGAGCGCGCAGGCGATGTACGAGCAGGAGATCGACTGCATCCGGCGCATGGACGTCACCTGGGTCGTGAGCCCGGTCGAGCGCGAGGTGCTCGCGCTCGAGGTGCCGCAGGCCGACGTGATCGTCGCGACCAACATCCACTATCCCGTCGACCGCGTGAGGCCCTTCGCCGAGCGCGAGGGCATCATGTTCGTGGGCGGCTACCGCCACCCGCCCAACGTCGACGCGGCGCTCTTCTACGCGCGCGAGGTGGTGCCCCACCTGCGCGAGCTGCTGCCCGGCGTCACCACCTACCTGATCGGCAGCAACCCGCCGGCGGTCCTGCAGGCCCTGGGCGGCGAGGGCGTCGAGTTCGTCGGCTTCGTGCCCGAGATCGAGCCCTGGCTCGAGCGCGTGCGCCTGTCGGTCTCGCCGCTGCGCTACGGCGCGGGCGTGAAGGGCAAGATCAACCACAGCATGAGCTTCGGGCTGCCGGTGGTGGCCACCACGCCCTCCGTCGAGGGCATGTACCTGGTCGACGGCGAGGAGATCCTCGTGGCGGACGAGCCGCGCGCCTTCGCGGAGGCGATCGCCCGGCTCTATCGCGACGAGGCGCTCTGGCACCGGCTGTCGGCGGCGGGCCTGGAGAACGTCCGGCGCCACTTCTCGCCCGACGCGGCGCGCGCGGCGCTCGAGGAGACCTTCGCGCGCAAGGCGCGCGGGAGAAGCGCATGATCGTGCGCGCCAAGGCACCGCTGCGCCTGGGGCTCGCCGGCGGCGGCACCGACGTGAGTCCCTACAGCGACCAGTACGGCGGCCGGGTGCTCAATGCCACCATCGGGCTCTACGCGTACTGCACCCTCGAGCCCGCGCGCGAGGGCCGGTTCGAGATCCGCGCCACCGACCTGGGCGAGCATTTCGAGGCCGCCGCAAGCCCCACCTTCGAGACCACCGGGCCCCTGCGCCTGCACAAGGGCATCCACAACCGCCTGGTGCGCGAGTTCCTGGGCGGGCGCCCCCTCCAGGTGAGCATCACCACCCACGCCGACGTCTCGGCCGGGTCGGGCCTGGGCACCTCCTCCACGCTGGTGGTGGCCATCCTGCAGGCGTTCAACGAGTGGCTGCGCCTGGGCCTGGGCGAGTACGACATCGCGCGCATGGCCTTCGAGATCGAGCGCGAGGAGGTGGGCCTGTCCGGCGGCAAGCAGGACCAGTACGCCGCCGCCTTCGGCGGGTTCAACTTCATGGAGTTCTCCGACACGAAGCGCGTCATCGTGAACCCGCTGCGCGTGAAGGACTGGATCGTGAACGAGCTCGAGGCCTCCACGGTGCTCTTCCACACCGGCCAGTCGCGCGATTCCGCGCGCATCATCGACGAGCAGGTCGCGAACGTGGCCTCGCCCGCCTCCGCCTCGGTCGAGGCGATGCACCGGCTGCGCGAGGACGCGGTGCGCATGAAGGAGCTGCTGCTCACCGGGGAACTCAGGCAGTTCGCCCAGATGCTCGGCCATTCCTGGGAGGCGAAGAAGCGCCTGGCGCACTCCGTCACCAACCCCACGATCGAGCGCGTGTTCGAGGCCGCGCTCGGTGCCGGGGCCCACGCGGGCAAGGTGTCCGGCGCGGGCGGCGGCGGCGTCGCGATGTTCCTGGTCGACCCGCCCTTGCGCCCGGGCGTGCTCGCCGCCCTCGCCGCCCTGCCCGGCCGCGTGATCCCCTTCCATTTCGTCCATCGCGGTGCCGAGGCCTGGTACCCGGATCCCGCCCGGCGCGGGCGAGGCGGGCCGTGGACGCCCTGATCCTCGCCGGCGGCCTGGGCACGCGCCTCGCCGGCGTCGTCGCGGACCGGGCGAAGCCCGTCGCGCCGGTGGGCGGGCGGCCCTTCGTCGCGATGCTCCTCGCGCACATCGAGCGCTGCGCCGCCGTGCGGCGCGTGATCCTGTGCGTGGGCCACAAGGCGCAGACGGTCGAGGCCGCGCTGGGCGATCGCTTCGGGCGCCTCGCGCTCGCCTATTCGCACGAGGACTCGCCGCGGGGCACGGGCGGGGCGCTGCGCCTGGCGATCGAGCGCTTCGAGTGCCGCGCGCCCGTGCTCGCCTTCAACGGCGACTCGCTCTGCACGCTCGAGCTGACGGCCTGGTCGCCTTCCACCGCGAGCAGCGCGCCGACGCGACGCCGCGCCGCGCGCGTCCCCGACGCCGCGCGCTTCGGCAGCGTGCGCCTGCTGGGCGATCGCGTGGACGGATTCGTCGAGAAGGGAAGCCTGGGCCGGGCTGGATCAACGCCGGGGCCTATGCGCTCGGCCGCCGCGCGCTCGATGCGCTGCCTGCTGCGCCCGCTGTGTGCTCTTCGAGCGCGACGTTGCCTTCGCTGCTGCGCAGCTGCCGCGTCGCCGGGCTGCGCTCCTGGGCTTCCTCGACATCGGCATCCCTGGAGGACTACGCGCGGGCCGAGGCGTTCTTCGCTCCGGCGCGGATCAGCCGCCGGCCTCCACGAAGTAGAAGACTTCCAGCGGCCCGATCGTGACGGTCGCCGGCCGCGCCCGGCTCCAGGTCGATGCCCTCGATCGCGCCCGGGCACCGGGCCAGGGCGAGGCGGATCGCCGCGGGCATGGCGAGGTTCATGCAGGGCCGCGACTTGAGCGTCTCGTCCAGCTTCCACGCGCCCTCGCCCGCGGGCGTGCGCAGCAGCAGCCGCTTCAGGCTGTGCTCGCTGAACGAGGAGAGGTTCGAGCCGCGCGCGTTCACGCAGGCGATGGCGCCGGGCTCGATCGGCACGGGCAGTCGATAGGCGATGCGCGCGCCCGCCTCCCGCACCCGGCCCACGCCGATGCCCTCCACGTCCTCGAGCCTGTCGATGCCCGCGAGCGCCGAGGCGGGCACCACCAGCCTGCGCAGGCGGCGGCGCTTCACCAGGTCGTGCGCGAAGGAGGTGGTGCCCTCCTCCGTGCGCAGGTTCCGGCCGGACAGGAAAGGCACCGTCGACTGCGCGCAGGTCGTCTTCACGGCCTCGAACCCCGCGAGCGAGGCCAGGTGCGCGAGGCTGCGGTCGTCGTGCAGCCAGCGGTGGCCGGAGAAGCGCAGCCCCATGTTCACCGCGTCCGCCTCGGTCTCGACGCCGAAGGTGGCGTGCAGGAACTCGTCCGCGCGCGGCGTGAAAGCGCGGCAATATGCAAGCAGGCGCTCGTAAGAGGGCATGAGGACGCGGAACACGGCCGCGTCGGCCAGCGCGAGGTTCATCTCGCACAGGATGTGCAGCTGCTCGGCGAGGAAGAAATGCTCGAGCGTGTCCTCCGAGAACGCCCCCGCGAGCGGTGCGGGCCACGCCGAGGGCCAGGGATCGAGCAGGTCCCAGGCCGTGACACGCGCCTCGTGCGGCAGGAAATCCACGTTCGCGAAGCCCTCCAGCACGTTCTCGCCGCAGCCCAGGTGCAGCCAGGGCGGATCGGCGAGGCCGGCCGGCACGGGGTTCTCGCGCCAGAGGAAGGCGCGAGCCAGCCCGGGCTCCTCGAGCAGCAGGCGCGAGAGGCTGAAGCCGGGGCGGGGAACGCCCAGCAAGCGCGACAGGAGACGGCCCAAGGTCAGGGTATCCGCAGGGGAAGGCGAGGAGGTTCGCGCCGCCATTATTCCACCCCCCCGCGCCCAACGGTGAGGGCCGGGCCCGGCCGGGGGCCGCCCGGGCGGGGCGCGCCGGCCACGGGCCCGGCGTGTGACGCCCGGTGTATCATTCCCCCCACTTGCGCGTGCCCTCCCACGAGAGAAGAAAGAGAATGCCCGTGGCCTCGCTCACCCGCTGGATCCCGAAGTTCACCGTCAACGACGTCGTCCGCATCCTGATCGGCCTGCTCATCGTGGGCTTCTTCCTGATGCACGAGGCCGAGTGGAAGGAATTCCGCTTCCTCACGCAGCTCGACCTCTGGTCCTACGACGCGCGGGTGCGCCTGTTCCTGCCCAAGACGCGCGAGAGCCGCGTGGTGATCCTGGACATCGACGAGAAGAGCCTGAACGCCGAGGGGCGCTTCCCCTGGCCGCGCGACAAGATGGCGAAGATGGTCAACCAGCTCTTCGAGCGCTACAAGGTGCGCGTGGTGGGCTTCGACATCGCCTTCCCCGAGGCGGACACGAGCTCGGGCCTGCCCATCTTCGAGTCGCTCGCCAAGGGCGAGCTCAAGGACAACGCCGAGTACCTGCGCTTCCTCAACGGCGCGCGGGCCTCGCTCGACTACGACCAGGTCTTCGCCGACGAGATCCGCAAGTGGCCCGTGGTGCTCGGCATCGCGATGGGCGGCAAGGAGGACATCGCGGGCGTGCTGCCCCGGCCCGTGTTCGACATCAAGGACCTGGGCGCCCCGCAGTACCGCTACTACACGTCCACGGGCTACAGCGGCAACATCGCGAAGATCCAGGAGGCCGCCGTCGCCGCCGGCCACTTCTACCCCGCCCTCGACATCGACGGCACCACGCGCCGCGTGCCGCTCTTCATGCGCTACAAGGACGGCTTCTACGAGGCGCTCTCGCTCGCGGTGGCGCGCACCTACCTGGGCAACGCGCCCGTGAAGGTGATCCTCTACCCGCCCACGAGCGGCGGCGGCGTGCTCCAGGGCTGGATCAAGTCGGTGAGGATCGGCGAGGTCGAGGTGCCGCTCGACCGCAACATGAGCGCGATGGTGCCCTTCCGCGACGCGGGCGGCTTCCGCTACGTCTCCGCCACGGACGTGATCCGCGGCACCCTGCCCGCCGACGAGCTGAAGGACAAGATCATCGTCGTGGGCACCTCGGCCCAGGGCCTGGTCGACGTGCGGGCCACCTCCATCCGCGAGGACCTGCCCGGCGTCGAGGTCCACGCGACGCTCGTGGCGGGCATCCTGGACGGGTCGATCAAGAACCGCCCGCCGGAGGTGCTCGCGCTCACGATCACCATACTGCTCGTGCTGGGCGTGCCGCTCGCGGTCTTCATGCCGCGCCTGTCGCCCCTGTGGTCCACCGCGGTCGTGGCCGGCCTGATCGTGCTGCTCGTGGGCACCAACCTCTACCTCTGGCAGGCGAAGAACTGGGTGGTGCCCCTGTCCTCGCTGGTGCTGATGGTGGTGCTGCTCTACATCCCCAACATGGTCTACGGCTTCTTCTCCGAGACGCGCTCGCGCCGGCTCATCACGGGCCTGTTCGGGACCTACGTGCCCAAGGAGCTGGTGGCGGAGATGTCGAAGAACCCCGGCGAGTACTCGATGAAGGGCGAGAGCCGCGAGGTGACCATCCTCTTCTCCGACGTGCGCGACTTCACCTCCATCTCGGAGGGCCTCACGCCGGAGGGCCTGCGCGACCTGATGAACACCTACCTCACGTCGATGACGGAGAAGGTGCAGGAGAAGCGCGGCACCATCGACAAGTACATCGGCGACGCGATCATGGCCTTCTGGGGCGCGCCGCTCTCCGACCCCGACCACGCGACCCACGCGCTCGAGTCCGCCATCTCGATGCAGAAGGGCGTGCGCGGCCTCGACGCGGAGTTCGCGAAGCGCGGCTGGCCCAAGCTGCACATCGGCGTCGGCCTGAACTGCGGCGTCGTGAGCGTGGGCGACATGGGCTCGCGATTCCGGCGCGCCTACACGGTCATGGGCGACGCGGTGAACCTCGCCTCGCGCCTGGAGGGGCTCACCAAGGAGTACGGCGTGGGCATCCTCGTCTCCGAGTGGATCGTGCGGGCGGCGCGCGACTTCGTCTACCGCGAGATCGACAAGGTGCGCGTGAAGGGCAAGCTCGAGGGCGTGCGCATCTTCGAGCCGCTCGGCCGGCAGCAGGACATCGGCGCGGAGACGCTGGCGGAGATCGACCGCTTCCACAAGGCGCTCGAGTTCTACCGCAAGCAGCGCTGGGAGGATGCCGAGAAGCTCCTGAAGAACCTCTCCTACGCCGCGCCCGAGACGAAGCTCTACAAGGTCTACCTCGAGCGCGTGGCCCACTTCCGCGCCAATCCGCCGGCCGCGAACTGGGACGGCGTGTTCACCTTCACCACCAAGTGAGCCCGAGGCGCCGGCCCCCCGGCGCGCCCGACATGACCGACTCCCACGCGGTACGCTACCCCTTCGCCCATCGCATCCCCGGGCCCGGCGAGGCCATCGCCGTGGCCGACGGACTCTGGTGGATCCGCATGCCGCTGCCCTTCGCGCTGGACCACATCAACCTGTGGCTGCTCGAGGATGGCGAGGGCTGGACCCTCGTGGACACCGGCTACGGCGTCGAGGCTACCTGGGCGCTCTGGGAGAAGCACTTCGCCGCGACGATGGGCGGGCGGCCGGTGAAGCGCATCGTCGTCACCCACTACCACCCGGACCACGTGGGCAGCGCGCACTGGCTCGCCTCGCGCACCGGGGCGCCGGTGTGGATGACCACCGCCGAGTTCCTCTCGGCCCATGCCGCGCGCGACGACACCGCCGGCTTCGACCGGGCCACCGGCATCGACTTCTTCGGCCTCAACGGCCTGGACGTGGCGAAGGTCCCCGACAAGGTGCGCCAGGGCAACTTCTACAAGCGCGGCGTGCCCGAGCTCCCGCGCCACTACCGGCGCCTCATGCACGGCGACACCCTGCGCATCGGGGCGCACGACTGGCGCGTGATCTGCGTCTTCGGCCACGCGCCCGAGCATGCCGCGCTGCACTGCGAGGCCCTGGACGTGCTCATCTCAGGCGACCAGGGTGCTGCCGCGCATCACGACCAACGTGGGTGTCTGGGGACTGCGCCCGAGGCCAACCCGCTCGCGCTCTTCCTGGACTCGCTCGGGCGCTTCAGGGACATCGCGCCCGGCACGCGCGTGCTGCCCTCGCACGACCGGGTGTTCGAGGGCCTGCACCCGCGCATCGCCCAGCTGCGCGCGCACCACGCCGAGCGGCTCGAGACGCTGCTCGCCGCCTGCGAGCGGCCGGTCACCGCCTTCGAGATCCTGCCCGTGCTCTTCAAGCGCGCGCTCGACGAGCACCAGATGGGCTTCGCCATGGGCGAGGCCATCGCCCACCTGCACTACCTGCACGCCGAGGGTCGCCTGGAGAGGCTGGAGGAAGGCGGGCAGCGCCGCTTCGTGCGCCGCTAGCTTAGCGATCTCATCGCGCTCTCGAGCCCCGAGAGCGTCACCGGGTACATCCGCCCGTCGAAGATGCGCCGGATGTTCTCGGTCGAGGCGGTCCAGGTCCAGTGCTCCTGCGGCACCGGGTTGAGCCACAGGCCGCCCGCGGCCAGGCGTTCAGCAGCCGCTCGAGCCACACGCGACCGGTCTCGTCGTTCCAGTGCTCGACGCTGCCGCCGGGCTGCTCGAGCTCGTACGGGCTCATCGCCGCGTCGCCCACGAAGATCGCCTTGTAGTCGTGCCCGTACTTGCGCATCACGTCCACGGTGGGGATCTTCTCGCGGTGCCGGCGGTGGTTGTCCTTCCACACGCCCTCGTAGACACAGTTGTGGAAGTAGAAGTGCTCGAGGTTCTTGAACTCGGTGCGGGCGGCGCTGAAGAGCTCCTCGACCACCTGGATGTGATCGTCCATCGTGCCGCCCACGTCGAGGAAGAGGAGCACCTTCACCGCGTTGTGCAGCTCGGGCACGATCTTCAGGTCGAGCCAGCCCGCGTTGCGCGCGGTGGCGCCGATGGTGCCGGGCAGGTCGAGCACCTCCGGCGCGCCCTGCCGGGCGAAGCGCCGCAGCCGGCGCAGGGCGAGCTTCATGTTGCGCACGCCCAGCTCGCGGTCGGTGTCGTAGTCGCGGAACTCGCGCTGGTCCCACACCTTCACGGCGCGACGGTTGCGCGAGCGGTCCTGGCCGATGCGCACGCCCTCGGGGTTGTAGCCGTAGGCGCCGAAGGGCGAGGTGCCGGCCGTGCCGATCCACTTGGAGCCGCCCTGGTGGCGCCCCTTCTGCTCCTCGAGGCGCTCGCGCAGGGTCTGCATGAGCTTCTCCCACCCGCCCAGCGCGTCGACCAGCCGCTTCTCCTCGTCCGTGAGGTCGCGCTCGGCCAGGCGCCGGAGCCATTCGGCCGGGATGTCCTTCACCAGCGCATCGGGAATCGCGGCGACGCCCTTGAAGTAGCCGGAGAAGGCGAGGTCGAAGCGGTCGAAGTAGGCCTCGTCCTTCACGAGCGTGGCTCGCGAGAGCACGTAGAAATCGTCGATGCTGCCGCTCACCACGCCGCGCCCGAGCGCCTCCACGAGCGTGAGGAACTCCTTGACGCTCGCGGGCACCCCCGCCTTGCGGACGGTGAAGAAGAAGTCGACCAGCACGGGCGCTAGGCCGCCTTCTCGAGGAGGGCCTTCAGGCGCTCGAGCGCCGCGCCTTGCCCCAGAAGTCCTTCTGCTTCAGGACGGCGCGGCGATCGGCCAGCTTGCGGTGCTCGAGCGCCACCGCGCTCTTGCCCGGGCCCTTCGCCACGAACTGCACCTCCACGCGGGAATCGCCGGCATCCCAGCCCATGCGCATCGACTTGCCATCGGCCGAGCGCATCACCTCGACGGGCGCGCGGCCCAGCCAGAGCGCGCGCAGCGCGGGATCGGCCCAGGCGGTGTAGAGGCGATCGACACTGGCCCGCATCGTGCGCGAGGCCGTGGCCGCGAAGCCATCCCCGCTCCGGTAGGCCTCGCGCAGGCCGCGCGCCTGCTCGTACCCCACCGCGACCATCTGGCTCCACCAGGGCGGCACGCCGTACCGGTCGGACAGCAGCTTCGCGATCGCCTTGTGCGGCATCGCGGCCGCGCCCGCCGCGTCGAGCACGGCCAGCCACTGGTCCCAGGCCCGGCCTGTGGCCCTCGCGACGGCGTCGGAACCCACCCCGGCGAGGCTGAGCACCTTGCCCGCGGCGCGCGAGATCGTGCGCTTCACGGCGTGGACCGCACCGGACTTCGGCTTGCGGGCCGCCGGCTTCTTCGGGGCGGACTTCTTCGCAGCGGGCTTCTTCGCGACGGGCTTCTTCGCGGCGGGCCTCTTCGCCGCGGGCTTCTTCGCCGCGGGCTTCTTCGCCGCAGGCCTCGTCGCGGCGCGCTTCTTCGCGACGGGCTTTCGGGTCGTGGCCATGCCCTATCCCTCCCAGGCCCGGCCTAGCGGCCGCGGCGTTGCAGGAACAACAGCTGCTCGAAGAGGTGCACG
>JBGAOO010000126.1:0-9305 GCA_044221765.1 Usitatibacteraceae bacterium
TGATGGGGCCCACGCCGCTCACGCCGCGGACGAGGTTGTCCCAGGCCTGGGTGGCGCCGATGCCCACGGGGGACACGATCCCGAGGCCGGTGACGACGACTCGGCGTTTGCTCATGGGGCGCTCCGGGGAATCATCTGTCGGTGAAGGATGTGAAACGGGGGCCGCCGTCGGCGGCCCCCGCTCGGGGCTCGGGGCGGGGGCCCCGCGCGCCTACTTCTTCAGGTGCGCCGAGACGTAGTCGATCGCCTGCTGCACGTTCGTGATCTTCTCGGCTTCCTCGTCGGGGATCTCGCACTCGAATTCCTCTTCGAGGGCCATCACGAGCTCGACGTTGTCGAGGGAATCGGCGCCAAGATCTTCCACGAAGGAGGATTCGTTCTTCACGTCGGCCTCGGCCACGCCGAGCTGCTCGGCCACGATCTTCTTGACGCGCGCTTCAATGTTTTCCATCGAGTTCCTCCACTCTTGTTCGGGTCTGGGTACGGCGAAAAAAACAGCGCATTTTAGCACAGCGCCCCTTGCGAAGCCGGGGCGGAAGTTCAATCCATGAACATGCCGCCGTTCACGTGCAGCGTGGCGCCGGTCACGTAGCCGGCGGCGGGCGAGCACAGGTAGAGCACGGCCTGGGCGATGTCCTCGACGTGCCCGAGCCGGCCCAGCGGCACGTTCTCGACCAGCTTCTTCACCTGCTCCTCGGCCAGCGCGCGCGTCATGTCGGTCTCGATGAAGCCCGGCGCCACGCAGTTCACCGTGATCGAGCGGCTGCCCACCTCGCGGGCGAGCGCCTTCGAGAAGCCCACGATGCCCGCCTTGGCCGCCGCGTAGTTGGACTGGCCCGGGTTGCCCGTGAAGCCGACCACGGAGGTGATGTTCACGATGCGCCCGGCGCGAGCCTTCATCATCCCGCGCAGCACCGCGCGCGAGAGCACGAAGACGCTCTTCAGGTTGGTGGCCTGGATGTCGTCCCACTCCTCGTCCTTCATGCGCGCGAGCAGGTTGTCCCGCGTGATGCCGGCGTTGTTCACCAGGATCGCCACCGGGCCGAGATCGGCGGCCACGCGGTCGACGAAGGCCGAACAGGCGGCGCTGTCGCGCACGTCGAGCACGCGGCCCTCCCCCTGGCCGCCGGCGGCGGCGATCGCCTCCCGGATGCGGGTGGCCCCCGCCTCCGAGGTGGCGGTGCCCACGACCCTCGCGCCGGCCCGGGCGAGCGCGAGCGCGATGCCCTCCCCGATCCCGCGCGAGGCCCCGGTGACGATGGCGACTTGTCCGTTCAGCATGGCGCTCCCCTAGGCAAGGGCGGCGTCGAGCGCCGCGGAATCGGTGACCGCGAAGGACTCGACGCCCTCCACGCTGCGCTTCACGAGCCCGGCAAGCACCTTGCCCGGGGCGCATTCGACGACGCGCGTGACGCCTTCGCCGGCGAGCCAGCGCACCGTCTCGACCCAGCGCACCGGGCGGTAGAGCTGCTCGACGAGCGCCTGCCGGATGCGCTGCGGGTCGTCGAAGGCCTCGACGTCCGCGTTCTGGACGACCGGGACGGCGGGCCTGGCGAGGCTCACCTGCGCCAGGCGCTCGCCCAGGCGCTGCGCGGCGGGCCGCATGAGGCTGCAGTGCGATGGCGCGCTCATGGGGAGCATCTTCACGATCCTGGCGCCGTTCGCCTTGGCGAGGGCCATGCCGCGCTCGACCGCGCCGCGATGCCCGGCGATCACGATCTGCCCCGGCGAATTCAGGTTGGCCGGCTCGAGCACCTCGCCCTGCGCGGCCTCGGCGCAGACGAGGGCGACCTTGTCGTCGGCGAGGCCCACGATCGCCGCGATCCCGCCGGTGCCCTCGGGCACGGCCTCCTGCATCGCCTGCGCGCGCAGGCGCACGAGCGGCAGCGCGTCCTCGAAGGCGAGGCTGCCTGCGGCCACCAGCGCGGTGTACTCGCCCAGGCTGTGGCCGGCGAAGAAGGCCGGCATCGGGCCGCCCTTCTCCCGCCAGGCGCGCCAGCAGGCGACGCCCGCGGTGAGCATCAGGGGTTGGGTCACCACCGTGCGGTTGAGCGCCTCGGCCGGGCCCTCGGCGGCGAGCTGCCAGAGGTCCTCCCCCAGGATGTCGGAGGCCTCGCGGAAGGTCCGCTCGACCACGGCCCGGTCGCCGAAGCCCTTCATCATGCCGACCGACTGCGAGCCCTGGCCGGGAAACACCACTGCGATCTTCATGTCGAGGTCACCACCGGACGAGAACCGAGCCCCACGTGAAGCCGCCGCCGACGCCTTCCATGAGCACGAGATGCCCGGGCCGGATGCGGCCGTCGCGCGCGGCGACGTCGAGCGCGAGCGGGATGGAGGCGGCCGAGGTGTTGGCGTGGCGGTCCACGGTCACGACGCATTTCTCGGCGGGGATGCCGAGCTTCTTCGCCGTGTGGGAGATGATGCGCACGTTGGCCTGGTGCGCGACGAACCAGTCGAGGTCGGCGACGTCGAGGCCGTTGGCCTCCAGCGCCTCGTGCGCGCATTCCTCGAGCACGCGCACGGCGAGCTTGAAGACCGCGCCGCCGTCCATCTTGAGGGTCGGGTCGCCGCTCACGCCGCCGCGGCACACCTGGCCGGGCGTGTTGAGGATGTCCGCGAAGGCCCCGTCGGCGTGCAGGTGCGAGGACAGGATGCCGGCCTCGTCGCTGGCCCCCAGCACGACGGCGCCCGCCCCGTCGCCGAAGAGGACGCAGGTGCCCCGGTCCTTCCAGTCCAGGATGCGCGAGAAGACCTCGGCGCCGACCACCAGCGCGCGCCTGAACAGGCCGGCCCGGATGTACAGGTCGGCGGTCGCGAGCGCGTAGACGAAGCCTGAACAAACGGCCTGCACGTCGAACGCGGCGCCGTGCCGGATGCCGAGCTTCTTCTGCAGCAGGCAGGCGCTCGAGGGGAACACCATGTCCGGTGTCGAGGTCGCGAGCACGATGAGGTCGATGTCGCCCGGCCTCAGGCCCGCGGCGGCGAGCGCGTGGCGCGAGGCCGCGAGGGCGAGATCGCTCGTCGTCTCGCCGTCGGCCGCGATGTGCCGCTGGCGGATGCCGGTGCGCGCGACGATCCACTCGTCGGTGGTGTCCACCGTCGACTCCAGTTCGGCATTGGTCACGATCCTCGATGGCAGGCAGCTGCCCGTGCCCAGGATCCGCGAATGCAAACGGGTCTGCGCGGGCATCGGCCGGCTAGTCCGCGGCGGCGGCGGCGCGGGGCGCAGGCATCGACGGCGCGTGGATGAGGCCCAGGCCGTGAAGCCGCGCGATCTCGGCGGCGATGCGCTCGTTCAGGCCGTGGCTCGCCTCGGCGTAGGCGCGCTCGAGCGCGGTGGCGAAGGCCAGGCGGTCGGCCGAGCCGTGGCTCTTCACGACGATGCCGCGAAGGCCCAGGAGCGTGGCGCCGTTGTAGCGGCGATGGTCCAGCCGCCGGCGGAACGCCTTGATCACCGGCAGCGAGACGAAGGCCGCCAGGCGCGTGAAGACGCTTCGCGTGTACTCCTCCTTGATGAAGTCGCCCATCATCTTGGCGAGCCCCTCGGAGGTCTTGAGCGCCACGTTGCCGACGAAGCCGTCGCAGACGACCACGTCCGTGGTGCCGTTGTAGATGTCGTGACCCTCGACGTTGCCGTGGAAGTTGAGCGGGCTCGCCTTGAGGAGCTCGCCGGCGCGCTTCACGACCTCGTTGCCCTTGATTTCCTCCGAGCCGATGTTGAGCAGGCCCACGGTCGGGCTCTCGCGTTCCTCCACCACCGACACGAGCGTCGAGCCCATGATCGCGAACTGGAGCAGGTGCTCGGGGGTGCAGTCGGCGTTGGCGCCCAGGTCGAGCGCGTAGACGACGCCCTTGCGCGTGGGCAGCACGCCGCAGATCGCGGGCCGGTCGATGCCCGGCAGCGTCTTCAGCACGAACTTGGCCGTGCCCATGAGCGCGCCGGTGTTGCCCGCGCTCACGCAGGCCTGCGCGCGCCCTTCCTTCACCAGGTCGATCGCCACGCGCATCGACGAGTGGCGCTTGGTGCGGATCGCGGTGCGGATGTCCTCGTCCATGCCCACGACCTCGGTCGCGGCGACCACGCTCAGGCGCGAGCGGTCGGCGCCGGCATGGCGCGCGAGCTCGTCCGCGAGCGGCTGCTCGAGGCCGACCAGCAGCAGGTGCGCCTCGCCATGGCTGGCGAGGAAATCGAGGCACGCGGGAACGGTGACCCCGGGACCGTGGTCGCCGCCCATGGCATCGACGGCGATGACGGTCTTCATGGCATGGGATGCCATGGTGTCGGCGGGAGCGCTCGGGCCGGTCGCCCGGCGCTCAATCCTTGGTCTTGACGACCTTCTTGCCGCGGTAGATGCCCGACGGCGAGATGTGGTGACGAAGGTGCGTCTCGCCGGTGGTGGGCTCGACGGCGGTGGGCGGGGTGGTCAGAAAGTCGTGCGCGCGGTGCATGCCGCGCTTGGACGGCGACTTCTTGTTCTGTTGGACAGCCATGGTTGTCTCCTTGGATTGCTAGTTCATTTCGGCCGCTTGAGGCCGGCCAGCGCGGCGAAAGGCGATGGCTTGCCCGGCGACTGCGCCCCCGGTTCCGGCGCCGTTTCGGTGCCCGGCTTGCGCGGCACCATCGGCAGGGCGAGTATCACCGCTTCCTCGACCAGGTCGCGGACGTCGATCGAGACGCCCGCCACCACGAAATCCTCCAGGTCGCTCTCCTGCTCGACGGGAGGCAGCTCCGCGTCCGAGCCGACCAGCACGAGCCGGTCGTCGATCCCGACCTCGTGCCGGAAAGCCTCGTTCGTCCTCTGGCACGTGAGAAAAACGAAGCCCTCGATTATACACGACACCACCCGCCGCTGCTCGGGGTCCAGGCGGGCCGTGACGCGATAGCGCAACTCGCCTTCGGGCGAGGCCAGTTCGTCCTCGAGGCCGTCGAGATCCCCGGGGCGGACCGTGCCCGCGAACACCGTCGGCTTGTCCGTGAGCCGGTCGAGGACGATGGTTTCCTGTTCAGCCATGGGCGCGCATGATAGACTTCCGGTGAATTGGCGTCAACAAGAAATTGATTTGAAAGACATTTTTCTCATACTCGCCTCCGGCTCCCGCTACCGCGCCGAACTGCTCTCGCGGCTGGGGCTGCCCTTCGAGGCCTGGTCCCCCGACATCGACGAAGCCGCCCTGCCCGGCGAGTCGTGCCCGGGTACCGCGGCACGACTGGCCCGCGCCAAGGCCGAAGCCGGGCTCGCCCGATTCCCGGCCGCCTGGGTGATCGGCTCCGACCAGGTAGCCGAACTGGACGGGTTGTCCCTGGGCAAGCCCGGCCATCGCGAAGGCGCCCGGGCCCAGTTGCGTGCCATGCGCGGCCGGACGGTGGTCTTCCACACGGCGCTTTGCCTGTGCGCGAACGGGCGGGTCCACGAAACCGTCGTGCCCACCCCCGTGACCTTCCGGTCCCTGTCGGACACGGAGATCGAGCGCTACCTCGACCGTGAACCGGCCTACGACTGCGCGGGCAGCGCCAAGTCGGAGGGACTGGGCATCTCGCTGCTCGACAGCCTGGGCGGCGAGGATCCGACGGCGCTGGTCGGCCTGCCCCTCATCGCGCTCTCGCGCCTGCTTCGCGCCGAGGGCGCCCGCGTGCCGTGAAGGCGCAGCCGGCGCTCCACCTGCTTCCCGTGCCGCTCGCGGACGAGGGCGACCCCGCGGCCGTCCTGCCCGCGCCCGTGCTCGCGACCGTGCACGGCCTGCGCGATTTCGTCGTGGAAAACGCCCGGAGCGCGCGGCGATTCCTGGCCGCCTGCGGCCATCCCGGCCCCATCGCCGCGCTGGGCATCGCCGTGCTCGACGAGCACACGCCGCCCGGGGACGTCGCCGCACTCCTCGCCCCGCTGCGCGAAGGCCGCCCGCTCGGCCTCGTGTCGGAGGCCGGCGTGCCCGCCGTGGCCGACCCCGGCGCCGCGCTGGTCGCTTGCGCGCATGCCGAGGGATTTCGCGTCGTCCCGCACGTGGGGCCGTCGTCGATCCTGCTGGCCCTCATGGCCTCCGGGCTGGAAGGGCAGCGGTTTCGCTTCGCGGGCTACCTGCCGGTGGCGAGCCCGGCGCGCCAGGCCGCGCTGCGAGAGCTGGAGGCCCGCTCCGCCAGCGCCGGCGAGACGCAGGTCTTCATCGAGACGCCCTACCGCAACGATGCGATGCTCGCGGACATCCTCGCCGCCTGCCGTCCCGACACGCGCCTCGCGGTGGCGGCCGATCTCACGGGCGCGGGCGAATCGATCCGGATGGCGAGCCTCGCGCAGTGGCGCGCCGCGCCGGCCCCGCCGGGCAAGCGCCCCGCCATCTTCCTGCTCCTCGCGGCGCCGGCCCTGCCGAGGAAGCGCTAGGGCGAGCGCGAGGGCTCGCGGGCGTACAGGTTGTTCTGCCGCAGCAGCAGGTACACGGCGTCGGCCGCCATGGGCGCCGAAAAGTAGTAGCCCTGCCCGGTCCGGCAGCCCTTCGAGCGCAGCAGCGAGAGCTGGCCGGCCGTCTCCACGCCCTCGGCGATCGTCTGCAGGTCCAGGCTCTTGGCCATGTTGATGATCGCCACCACGATCGCGGCGTCGTTCGGGTCCACCGTGATGTCCCGGATGAACGACTGGTCGATCTTGAGCTTCTGGATGGGCAGGCGCTTCAGGTAGGACAGGCTCGAGTAGCCGGTGCCGAAGTCGTCGATCGCCAGGTGGATGCCCATCTCGGACAGGCGGTTCAGGAGCAGGATCATGCCCTCGGTCTGGCGCATCACCTGGCTCTCGGTGATCTCCAGTTCGAGCCACTTCGGGTCCAGGCCCGTGTCCTGCACCACCCGCATCACGGTGTCGAGGAAGGCCTTGTCGGAGAACTGCCGCGCCGAGAGGTTCACGGCCATGCGCCGCGGGGCGAGGCCGCGGTCCTGCCACTCCTTGTTCTGCCGGCAGGCCTCGCGCAGCACCCATTCGCCGATCTCGTTGATGAGGCCGGTCTCCTCCGCGAGGGGGATGAAGTCGCCGGGCATCACCGTGCCGCTGTCCTCGGTCTTCCAGCGCACGAGCGCCTCGACCGCCTCGATGGTGCCGGTCTCCAGGTTCACCTGCGGCTGGTAATGGAGCACGAAGTCCTTCTGCAGCACCGCGCGGCGCAGGGCCGATTCGAGCGTCATCCGGCGCTTCACCGCGATGTTCATCTGGGCGGTGAAGTACTGGTAGGTGTTCTTGCCCACGCCCTTGCCGTGGAACATGGCCGTGTCGGCGTTCTTCATGAGCGTCTGCGCGTCGCGCCCGTCCTCGGGGAAGACCGCGATGCCCACCGAGCCGCTCACGTGCTGCTCGGTGCCGCCCAGCTCGAAGGCCGAGCGCAGCGAGGTGAGGATCTTCTGCGCCACGAGCGAGGCGGCGCGGCCGTCCTCCAGGCTGTCCAGGAGCACGATGAACTCGTCGCCGCCCTGGCGGGCGATCGTGTCTCCCGTGCGCACGCAGGCGCGCAGGCGCTTGGCCACCTGGCGCAGCAGCTCGTCGCCGACGTCGTGGCCCAGCGTGTCGTTGATGTTCTTGAAGTTGTCCAGGTCGATGAACAGCACCGCGACCTTCCGGTTGCTGCGCTCGGCCCGCGCGATGGAATGCGCCAGCCGGTCCTGCAGCAGGCCGCGGTTGGGCAGGCCGGTGAGGTTGTCGTGGTAGGCCAGGTGCTGGATGCGTTCCTGGATCGCCTTGCGGTCGGTCACGTCGCGCGAGTTGAAGACCACGCCCTGGATGTGCGGGTTCGACACGCAGTTGGTGCCGAGCGACTCGAAGGTGCGCCACTGGCCGTCGCGGTGCCGGATGCGGAACTCGAGCGCCTCGCGCAGCTGGGCGCCCTCGAGCACGCGCCGGAACGCGGCGCGCGCGATGTCCAGGTCGTCGCGGTGGATCATGTCGAACACGTTCTGCCCGAGCGTGTCGGCCGGCTCGTAGCCCAGCAGGTTCCGGAGCGCCGCGCTCTGGTAGAGGATGGCGCCCTCGGGCGAGAGGACCGAGATGAGGTCCAGGCCGCTCTCGGTGAGCACGCGGAAGCGCGCCTCGCTCGCCTCCAGCGCGCGCTCGGTCTCCTTGTAGTGCGTGACGTCCGTGATCGTGCCGATCACGCCGGCGATGCGGCCCTCGCGGTCGACGAAGCTCACCTTGTTGTAGAGCATCTCGCGCTCGGCGCCGGCGACGGTGGGCATCACAGCCTCGTAGCGGACGGCGGCGGGCTTCTCGAGCAGCGCCTTGTCGCGCTCGTCGTGCATCCTCGCGAGCGGCTCTAGACGCGGTAGGCACCATCGCGGTCCTTGAAGTAGACCGGGTTGGGGATCGCGTCCATCAGCGCCCGCGTGAAGTGCAGCTGCTCCTTGTGCGCCGCCTCGGTGCGCTTGGCCTCGGTCACGTCGAAGCAGATGACCAGCAGGCCCGCGATGCGGTTCTCCTCCCCGCGCAGGGGAGCGGCCGAGCCATGGATCACGACGGGCGAGCCGTCGGCGCGCCGGCGCTCGAGCTCGAGGTTCGTGAGCACCTCGCCGGCCAGCACGCGCTCGCGCAGCTGTCGGGCCTCGTCGCGCCGGTCGTTGGGCACGAAGGGCGCGCGCCGCCCGATCGCCTGCTCGCGCGAGAAGCCGAAAATGCGCTCGGCCGCCGGGTTCCAGAGGGTGATCGCCCCCTCCAGGTCCGTGGCGTAGATGGCCACGGGCGAGGTCTCGACGATCGCCGTGAGGAAGCTGTTGGTCGCCTGCAGCGCCTTGTCGCGCGCGCGGCGCTCGGTGAGGTCCTCGAAGGCGCCGATCACGAAGCGCGGCGTTCCCTGGTCGTCGCGCACGAGCCCGGCGTTGCGGCGCACCCAGACGGCCCTCCCGTCGCGGCGCAGGATGCGCTTTTCCGTCGGCCCCGGGGTCGTGCCCGCCTCGCGCACCGCCTTGAGGGCGCGCTCGTCCGCGGCGATGTCGTCCGGGTGGGTCACCTTGCGGAAGCTCCTGCCGACCAGCTCTTCCTTCGAGTAGCCGGTGATCTCGCAATAGGCGCGGTTCACGAGGATGAACTCGCCCTCGGGCGTGACCAGCGTGAGCCCGACGGAGGTCTGGTCGAAGGCCTGGCTCACGAGCGAGATGTCGCCCCCGGCGCCGGCCTGGGCGCCGCGGCCGAGCACCGCGTTGATCGCGCGAAGGACGCGGTCCATGGCTCAGCGCAGGAGCGAGGCCCCGCGGGCGGCGGCTTCGACGAGCGCGCGCACGGCGGATTCGGCCGCGCCGGCGCCCAGCCGGCGCGAGAACTGCTCCAGGTAGTTCTCCT
>JBGAOO010000127.1:0-9264 GCA_044221765.1 Usitatibacteraceae bacterium
GGCGCCTTGAGGTTGAGCGTGATCGAGCGCTTGTTGCGGTGGGTGTACTGGTAGTCGGAGCCGTCCTGGCCGCCCAGGGTGTCGTCGCCGCGCATGTGCTCGGGCATCTGCACCTGGATCACGTCGGCGCCCCAGTCGGCGAGCTGGCGGGCGCAGGTGGGGCCGGCGCGCACCTGCGTCATGTCGACCACGCGGATGTGGGCCAGCGCGCTGGAGGCGGGCAGGTGGGGCATGTCTCGGTTCTCCTCCCGGTGGCCGGGCCGCTCGTGGATGGCGGCCCTTGGCGCTCAGGTCTGGCGGCGATCATACCGTGCGCGCCCCGGGATGCCGCCCGCCGGCGCGTTTACACCGCCTTTACATCCGGGCGCCCGTTCTCTACGCGGCATGCCGACGCCCGCGCGTACCTTGGCCGCATCACACCCCGATCCGGGAGGATCCGCGATGGATGCCCTGTACCTCGGCCTGCTTGCCGCCCTCGTCGCGGCGAGCGTCGTGCTCGTGCGCCTCTGCGAACGCCTGCGCAGGCCCGAATGAGCGTCCTGTACCTCGTCGCGGGCCTCGCCACGTTCGCGATCCTCGTCTACCTCGTCGTCGCGCTGCTCTTCCCGGAGAAGTTCTGATGGGCGCCAACGGCTGGCTGCAGCTCGCCTTCTACCTGGCTGTCCTCACCGCGGTGGCGGTGCCGCTGGGCCTGTACATGGCCCGCATCTACGCGGGCGAGGCTGCCTTCCTGAACCGCATCGGCGCCCCGCTCGAGCGGCTCCTCTACCGCCTGGCCGGCGTCGATCCCGCGAAGGAGATGCGCTGGACGCAGTACGCCATCGCCATGCTCCTGTTCAGCGCGGTGGGCCTCGTCGCGGTCTACGCCCTGCAGCGCCTGCAGGCGTTCCTGCCGCTCAACCCGGCGGGCCTGGGGGCGGTCTCGCCCGATTCGTCGTTCAACACCGCGGTGAGCTTCGTCTCGAATACCAACTGGCAGGGCTACGGCGGCGAAAGCACGATGAGCTACCTCACCCAGATGCTCGGGCTCGGGGTGCAGAACTTCGTCTCGGCCGCGACGGGCATGGCCCTCCTCGTGGCGCTCGTGCGCGGCTTCGTGCGCCAGTCCGCGCAGACGATCGGCAATTTCTGGGTCGATCTTACCCGCGGCACGCTCTACATCCTGCTGCCACTTTCCTTCATGCTCGCGATCGCGCTCGTCTCCCAGGGCGTGGTGCAGACCTTCTCGCCCTATCCAGCCGCCCAGCTCATCGAGCCGGTCGAGTACGACAACCCGAAGCAGGGCCCGGACGGCCAGCCGCTCAAGGACGACAAGGGCAACGCCGTCACGGAGAAGGCGACGCTCAGGGAGCAGTCGATCGCGGTGGGCCCGGCGGCCTCGCAGGTCGCCATCAAGCAGCTCGGCACCAACGGCGGCGGCTTCTTCAACGCGAACTCGGCGCACCCGCTCGAGAACCCGACGGCGCTGTCCAATTTCCTGGAGCTGCTCGCCATCCTCGCCATCCCGGCGGCGCTTTGCTTCACGTTCGGCGCGATGGTGGGCGACAGGCGCCAGGGCTGGGCGCTGTATGCCGCGATGACGACGATCTTCGTCACGCTGCTCGTGGTCTGCGCGGGCGCCGAAAGCCAGGGCAATCCCCTGCTGCCGAAACTGGGCGTGGACCAGGCGAGCACCGAGCTGCAGCCCGGCGCCAACATGGAGGGCAAGGAGGCGCGCTTCGGCATCGCCAACTCCGCGCTGTGGGCCACGGCCACCACCGCCGCCTCCAACGGCTCGGTGAACTCGATGCACGATTCGTTCACCCCGATCGGCGGGCTGGTCCCGATGGCGCTCATGCAGCTGGGCGAAGTGGTCTACGGCGGCGTGGGCTCGGGCCTGTACGGGATGCTCCTCTTCGCCATCGTGGCGGTGTTCGTCGCCGGCCTCATGATCGGCCGCACGCCGGAATACCTGGGCAAGAAGATCGAGGCCTACGAGATGAAGATGGCCGCGATCGCGGTGCTCATCCCGCTCTTCGTGGTGCTCCTGGGCACGGCGGTGGCCGTCATGGCGGAAGCGGGCAGGTCGGGCATCGCCAACCCCGGCGCGCACGGCTTCAGCGAGATCCTCTACGCGTTCTCTTCGGCCGGGAACAACAACGGCAGCGCCTTCGCGGGCCTCTCGGCCAACACGCCGTTCTACAACCTGTGGCTCGGCCTCGCGATGTTCTTCTCGCGCTTCTGGATCGCGATCCCGGTGCTCGCCCTGGCCGGCTCCCTCGCGGCCAAGAAGAAGGTGCCCGCCGGCGCCGGCACGCTGCCCACCCACGGCCCGCTGTTCGTGGGGCTGCTGGTCGGCGTCGTCGTGATCGTCGGCGCCCTCACGTTCGTCCCCGCCCTCGCCCTCGGCCCGATCGTGGAGCACCTGGCGCTCCATGCCCGCCCGTAGCCGCCCATGTTCCCGACGCTGACATTCTCCATGGCCCTCCAGTCGCTTTCCGCTCCCGCCCCTTCGCCGTTGCCGCGCCCGCTCGTCACGCCCTCCATCCTCAGGCGGGCGCTCGGCGACGCGTTCGTGAAGCTGCTGCCGCAGCACCAGTGGCGCAACCCCGTGATGTTCGTCGTCTACGTGGGCAGCCTCCTCACTACGGCGCTGTGGGTCCAGGCGCTGGCGGGCCGGGGCGAGGCCCCGGCGGGCTTCATCCTCGCGATCGCGCTGTGGCTGTGGTTCACCGTGCTCTTCGCGAACTTCGCCGAGGCCATCGCCGAGGGCCGAAGCAAGGCGCAGGCCGATGCGCTCCGCAGCGCCAAGCGCGACACCGTGGCGAAGCGCCTGGCCGCCGGCCGGCGCGAGGCTGCCGTCACGACGGTGAATGCCACCTCGCTTCGCAAGGACGAGTGCTTCCTGGTCGAGGCGGGCGACTTCATCCCGGCCGACGGGGAGGTGATCGAGGGCATCGCCTCCGTGGACGAATCGGCGATCACGGGCGAGTCGGCGCCGGTCATCCGCGAGGCGGGCGGGGATTTCTCCTCCGTCACCGGCGGCACGCGCGTGCTGTCGGACTGGCTCGTGGTGCGCGTCACGGCGAACCCGGGCGAGTCGTTCCTGGACCGCATGATCTCCATGGTCGAGACCGCCCGCCGGAAGAAGACGCCCAACGAGATCGCGCTCTCCATCCTGCTCACCAAGCTCACGCTGGTGTTCCTCTTCGCCACGGCGACGCTGCTGCCGTTCTCGATCTACGCGGTCGAGGCGGCGAAGGCGGGCGAGCCCATCTCCATCACGGTGCTCGTGGCCCTGCTCGTGTGCCTCATCCCCACGACGATCGGCGGGCTCCTGTCGGCGATCGGCCTGGCGGGCATCGGCCGCATGCTGCGGGCGAACGTCATCGCCGTCTCCGGGCGCGCGGTCGAGGCGGCGGGCGACGTGGACGTGCTCCTGCTCGACAAGACGGGCACGATCACGCTGGGCAACCGCCAGGCGAGCGCCTTCGTGCCCGCCCCGGGCGTCACGATGGACGAGCTGGCCGATGGCGCGCAGCTGTCGTCGCTCGCCGACGGCACGCCCGAGGGCCGCTCCATCGTCGTCCTGGCCAAGAACAAGCATGGCCTTCGCGAGCGCGACATCCACGCGCTGGGGGCGGCTTTCGTGCACTTCTCTGCGCAGACGCGCATGAGCGGCGTGGACATCGGTTCCCGCGAGATCCGCAAGGGCGCCGCGGACGCGATCCGCGACTGGGTCACGCAGAAGGGCGGCGCCTTCCCGCAGGCCGTGAACGACCTGGTGGACCAGGTGGCCCGGCGCGGCTCGACCCCGCTCGTGGTGGCCGAGAACGCGCGCGTGCTGGGCATCGTGGAGCTCAAGGACGTGGTGAAGGGCGGCATCAAGGAGCGCTTCGCCGAGCTTCGCCGCATGGGCATCCGCACGGTGATGATCACCGGCGACAACCGCCTCACCGCCGCGGCCATCGCCGCCGAGGCGGGCGTGGACGACTTCCTCGCCGAGGCCACGCCCGAGGCGAAGCTCAAGCTCATCCGCGACATCCAGGCCGAAGGGCGGCTGGTCGCGATGACCGGCGACGGCACCAACGACGCCCCCGCGCTCGCCCAGGCCGACGTGGCGGTGGCGATGAACTCCGGCACGCAGGCGGCCAAGGAAGCCGGGAACATGGTCGACCTCGACTCCAATCCCACCAAGCTCATCGAGATCGTCGAGACGGGCAAGCAGCTGCTCATCACGCGCGGGGCGCTCACCACGTTCTCGATCGCCAACGACGTGGCCAAGTACTTCGCCATCATCCCGGCCGCCTTCGCGACGACCTACCCGCAGCTGGGCGCGCTCGACGTGATGGGCCTCGCCACGCCCGCGAGCGCGATCCTCTCGGCGGTGATCTTCAACGCGCTCGTCATCGTCGTGCTCATCCCGCTCGCGCTGCGCGGCGTGAAGTACCGGGCCGTGGGCGCCGCGCGGCTGCTGCGCGACAACCTGCTCCTCTACGGCGTGGGCGGCCTCGTCGCGCCGTTCATCGGCATCAAGGCCATCGACCTGATCCTCGTCGCCCTGCGCCTCGCCTGATCCGCCACCGGGGAAAGCCATGCTCACCGAACTGCGTCCCGCCCTCGTCACCTTCGCCACGCTCACGGTCCTCACGGGCGTCGCCTATCCGCTGGCCGTCACCGGCCTCGCCCAGCTCGCCTTCCCGGGCGAGGCGAACGGCAGCCTCGTCGTGCAGGACGGAAAGGTCGTCGGCTCGCGCCTCGTCGGCCAGTCGTTCTCGGACCCGAAGCGCTTCTGGGGGCGGCCGTCGGCCAGCGCGCCCTACGCGAACAACGCCACGGCCTCCGGCGGCTCGAACCTGGGCCCGCTCAACCCGGCGCTCGCCGAGGCGGTCGCCGGGCGCGTCAAGGCGCTTCGCGAGGCCGATCCCGGCAACGACGCACGCGTGCCCGTGGACCTGGTCACCACCTCGGCGAGCGGCCTGGACCCGCACGTCAGTCCTGCCGCCGCGCTCTACCAGGTGAACCGGGTCGCGAGGGCCCGCGGCCTCGATCCCGAGCGCGTGAAGGCGCTCGTCGACCGGCACACGCAGGGCCGCTTCGCCGGCTTCCTGGGCGAGCCCGTGGTCAACGTCCTGGAGCTGAACCTCGCGCTGGAGGGGCTGCGCTGAAGGGCGGGGCCCTCCCGGCGGGAACCGGGCGGCCTATCATGGGCGTATCCCACACCAATTCCCGCGACCGCCCGCCATGGAAGTGACGCGTCCGAACCCGGACGAACTGCTCGAGCGCCTGAAACGCGAGGAGGCGCAGGCGGCCCGTGGCAAGCTGAAGGTGTTCTTCGGCGCGAGCGCCGGCGTGGGCAAGACATTCGCGATGCTCGCCGCCGCCCAGCGCGCGCGCGCGGAGGGGCGCGACGTGGTGGTGGGCGTCGTGGAGACGCACGGCCGCGCGGAGACCGCCGGGCTGCTGGCCGGCCTTGAACTGCTCGCGCCGCGCGAGTTCGCCCGCCAGGGGCATGTCGCGCGCGAATTCGACATCGATGCGGCCCTCTCGCGCAAGCCCTCGCTCGTGCTGGTGGACGAACTGGCGCACACCAACGCGCCCGGCTCGCGCCATCCCAAACGCTGGCAGGACATCGAGGAACTCCTCGCGAACGGCATCGACGTGTGGACCACGCTCAACGTCCAGCACCTGGAGAGCCTGAACGAGGTGGTGGGCGGCATCACCGGCATCACCGTGTGGGAGACCGTGCCGGACACCTTCTTCGACCAGGCGGACGACGTGGTTCTCGTCGACATCCCCGCCGACGAACTGCTCGCGCGGCTGAAGGAAGGCAAGGTCTACCTCCCCGAGCAGGCCGACCGCGCGGCGCGCAACTTCTTCCGCAAGGGCAACCTGCTCGCGCTGCGCGAGCTGGCGCTGCGGCGCACCGCCGACGTGGTCGAGGAGGGCGTCCAGGAATACCGCAGCGACAAGTCCATCGACGCGGTCTGGAAGACGCAGGCGCGGCTGCTGTGCTGCATCGGGCCGGAGGGCGGCGCCGAGCAGGTCGTGCGCAGCGCGGCGCGCCTGGGCGTGCAGCTGGGCGTCGAGTGGAACGCGGTGTACGTGGAGACCCCGCGCCTGCAGCGCCTGCCGCCCGCCGAGCGCGAGCGCATCCTGCGCGTGGTGGCCCTGGCCGAGGAGCTGGGCGCGACCACCGCCATCCTCACGGGCAACGACGCCGTGGCGACCCTGGTGGCGTACGCGCGCAGCGAGAACATCGGCACCGTGGTCGTCGGCCGCGGCCGCGGCTCGATGCCCTGGCGGCGCAGCGTGAGCGACGCGATCGCGGCCGCGGACGACAACCTCGACGTGGTCGAGATCGGCCGCGGCGGGAAGGGCGCGAGCGCGCCGGTGACCGCCCGCGAGCTGCCCGACACCGGTCCGGACGCGAAGGCGCGGGAGCGGCAGTCGCGCTACGGCTGGTCGCTCGCGGCCTGCGCGCTCGCCACGGGCACGGCCTTCGTCCTGCACCAGTGGTTCGACCTCGCCAACATCGTGATGCTCTTCCTGCTCGCCGTGGTGCTCGTCGGCGTGCGCCTGGGCCGCGGCCCGGCGATCCTGGCGGCCCTGGTGAACGTGGTCGCCTTCGATTTCTTCTTCGTGCCCCCGCGCTTCTCCTTCGCCGTGAGCGACGCGCAGTACCTGCTCACCTTCGCCGTCATGCTCGCGGTGGGCCTCCTCACGGGCCAGCTCGCCGCGGGCGCGCGCTTCCAGGCCAACGTGGCCGGCCACCGCGAGAACCGGGCGCGCATGCTCTACGAGTTCGCGCGCGAGCTCTCGGGCCTGCTCACGACGGCGCAGGTGGTCGGGAAGGCCGAGTCCTTCATGGCGCGCGCGTTCAAGGCGCGCGTGTTCGTGCTGGTGCCCGACCCGAAGGGGCTGCTTCGCTGCCTGGGCAGCACGCCGCTGGGCAACCCCGTCGACGTCGCCACCGCGCAGTGGACCTTCGACAACGCGCACGCCTCGGGCGCGGCCACGGACACGCTGCCGGGCAACGAGTTCCTCTTCATCCCGCTGCGCGCCCCCTCGCGCACGCGCGGGGTGCTCGCGATCCGGCCCGAGCGGGCGCGCGACCTGATCATCCCCGAGCAGCGGCGCCAGTACGACACCTTCGCCGCGCTCGTGGGCATCGCGCTCGAGCGCGTGCACTACGTGGAGGTGGCGCGCGATGCGCTCGTGAAGATCGAGGGCGAGCGGCTGCGCAACTCGCTGCTCGCCGCGCTCTCGCACGACCTGCGCACCCCGCTCGCGGCGCTCCTGGGCCTGGCGGAGTCGCTGCCGCTCACGCGCCCGGCGCTCTCGGCGGAGCAGGCCGACGTGGCCCGGGGCATGGCCGCGCAGACGCGCCGGCTCATCGCGCTGGTGAACAACCTGCTCGACATGGCGCGCATCCAGGCGGGCGAGGTGCGCCTGAAGCGCGACTGGCACAGCCTGGAGGAGATCGCCGGCTCCGCGATCCGCTCGCTGCAGCCCGCGCTCGCGCAGCACCGGGTCGTGGCCGACCTGCCGGCGGAGCTGCCGCTCGTCGAGGTGGACGCGGTGCTGCTCGAGCGCGTGCTCGTGAACCTGCTCGAGAACGCCGCCAAGTACACGCCCGCGGGCACCACGGTCACGCTCTCGGCGCGGCCGGCCGGCGGCATGCTCGAGGTGGACTTCGCCGACGACGGCCCGGGCCTGCCGCGCGGCCGCGAGGAGGAGGTGTTCGAGAAGTTCGCGCGCGGCAGCGCCGAATCCGCCACGCCCGGCATGGGCCTGGGCCTCGCCATCTGCCGCGCGATCGTCGAGGCGCATGGCGGCACCATCCGCGCCGATCCCGGGCATGCGCCCGGCGCGCGCTTCGTGATCCGCCTGCCGCTGGGCACCCCGCCCGAGATGGAGCCGGGCTGATGGGCGCGCCGGCCCCCGTGGCGCTGCTGGTGGAGGACGAGGCGCAGATCCGGCGCTTCGTGCGCACCGCGCTCGAGGCCGAGGGCTGGACCGTGCACGAGGCCGGCACGATGAAGCAGGGCCTCACCGACGCCGGCACGCGCAAGCCCGACCTGGTCGTGCTCGACCTGGGCCTGCCCGACGGGGACGGCCGCGACTTCCTGCGCGACCTGCGCGCGTGGTCCGCGGTGCCCGTCATCGTGCTTTCCGCGCGCAGCGGCGAGGCGGACAAGGTGGACGCGCTGGACGCGGGCGCCGACGACTACCTCACCAAGCCCTTCGGCGTGGCCGAGCTGCTCGCCCGCGTGCGCGCCGCGCTGCGCCGCGCCCTTGCGGTTCGGCGACGTGGAGATCGACCCGGTGGCGCGCCTGGTGCGCCGCGGCGGCGAGATCGTGCACCTCACCCCCGTCGAGTACCGCCTGCTGCTCGTGCTCGCGACCAATGCCGGGAAGGTGCTCACCCATCGCCACATCCTGCGCGAGGTGTGGGGCCCGTCCCACGTGGAGCACGACCACTATGTCCGGGTCTACATGGGGCACCTGCGCAGGAAGCTGGAGGCCGACCCGGCGCAGCCGCGCCACCTGCTCACGGAAACGGCCGTCGGCTACCGCCTGGTGGCGGGCGACGCCGGGGGGCCGGTGTAGACTGTCGCGCCAATCCGGAAAAAGAGTGTCACCCCGTTCCCCAGAGGAGGAGTAGCAAATGTCCCGCATCATCGCCGCGCTCGCGCGCGCCTGCCTGTCCCTCGCCGTCGTCGCCTCGCCCCTCGCCGCCTTCGCGCAGGCCTGGCCGACCAAGCCCATCACCATCATCGTGCCCTTCGCCCCCGGCGGCGGGTCGGACTTCATCGGCCGCTTCATGGCGCAGCGCCTGTCCACCGCCCTGGGCCAGCCCGTGCTCGTGGACAACCGTCCCGGCGCCGGCAGCCTGCTCGGCGTGGAGGTCGCGAGCAAGGCGAAGCCCGACGGCTACACGCTCGCGCTCGTGGCGACCAGCTACACCGTGCTGCCCTCGCTCTACAAGATGACCTTCGACCCGGTGAACGACATCACGCCCGTCGTGCAGATCTCGCAGGGCCCGATGCTGCTCGTGGCCAACCCGAACATCCCGGCCAAGACCGTGAAGGAACTGATCGAGTACGCGAAGAAGAAGCCGGGCGGCCTCAACTACGCCTCGGCCGGCCAGGGCTCCATCACCCACGTGGCGGGCGAGCTCTTCGCGATGAAGGCCGGCATCAAGATGACGCACATCCCGTACAAGGGCACGGGGCCGGCGCTCACCGACACGATCTCGGGCACCGCCGACATCTTCTTCAC
>JBGAOO010000128.1:0-9182 GCA_044221765.1 Usitatibacteraceae bacterium
GCCACGGTGACCATCCGCGGCCGCAGCGTCGGCAAGGCCACCATCCGGCTGCGCGACGGCGAGAGCGACAGCCGCCGGCTGGACGTGCCGGTCACCGTCACGGCCGCGAGCACCCTGCGAGTTTCCCCCACCTCGATCGCCGCCTCTGCCGGCGCCACGACCACGATCGTCGTGAGCAACGCCTCGGGCGCGATCTCCGCGAGCTCCGCCAACACGCGCGTCGCGACGGCGAGCGTGAGCGCGGGGCTCGTGAGTGTCCGGGCCGTCGCCGCCGGCGCCACGGTGGTGACCATCAAGGACAACCGCGCTTCCGTGAACGTGCCGGTGACGGTGCTCGGCACCACCCCCGGGCCGGTGACGGGCAAGTTCTCGCTGCTCGCCTGGAACGACCTGGGGATGCACTGCATGGACGGCAAGGACTATTCGGTCTTCTCGATCCTGCCGCCCTACAACAACCTGCACGCGCAGCTGGTGAACGCCTCGACCGGCAAGCAGGTCACCGCCGGCGTCACGCTGACGTACGAATCGGTCGCGGACCCGACCGGGTCGATCAACACGACCAGCGCCGGCAAGACGAACTTCTGGACCTGGGCGAAGAGCCTGTACGGCGCCACGCTCGCGCCCGACATGGGGCTCACGGGCCACCCGACGCCCTCCACCACGCCCAGCCCGATGGTGCTCGATGCGGCCAACGGCTGGTTCGAGGCCTCCGGCGTGCCGATCACGCCCTACGACGACGCCGGCGCGAAGAACTTCTACCCGACGGTGAAGGTGACGGCGCGCGATGCGACCGGCGCCGTGCTCGCCACCACCACGACCGTGCTGCCGGTGAGCGACGAGATCACCTGCGCGGCCTGTCACACCTCCCGCACGGCGGCCCAGGGCAACGCGGCCCAGCAGGCCGCGAGGCCCGCGGCCGGCTGGGTGTTCGACCCGAACCTCGAGAACGACTGGAAGCGCAACATCCTGCGCCTGCACGACGAGAAGCAGGCCGCGAACCCGGCCTACAAGCCGGCGCTCGCCGCGGCGGGGCTGCTCGCCACCGGCCTCTTCGATTCCGCGATGAACGGCAAGCCCACCCTCTGCGCCTCCTGCCACGGCTCCAACGCGTTGCCGGGCACGGGCCAGGCGGGCATCTCCTCGCTCACGAGCGCGCTGCACACGAACCACGCGAAGGCCGTCGATCCCGCGACGTCGCAGACGCTCGACGCGAGCGCGAATCGCAGCTCGTGCTACCTGTGCCACCCCGGCTCGGTGACCAAGTGCCTGCGCGGGGCGATGGGCAACGCGGCCGACGCCCAGGGCAACGCCGTGATGGGCTGCCAGAGCTGCCACGGCAACATGACGAAGGTGGGCGACCCGAAGCGCGCCGGCTGGCTGCACGAGCCGAACTGCCAGTCCTGCCACTACGATGGCAAGCGCTTCACGAACGCGCTCGACGCCGCCGGCAACCTCGTCGCCCCCGCCGATACGCGCTTCGCCACCAACGCCAACACTCCGGTCGCCGGCTCGAGCCTCTTCCGGTTCAGCAAGGGCCACGGCGGGCTGCAGTGCGAGGCCTGCCACGGCGCGACGCATGCCGAGTACCCGAGCTCGCACGACAACGACAACCTGCAGAGCATCGCGCTGCAGGGCTACAAGGGCACGATCGGCGAATGCACGGTGTGCCACTCGAGCATGCCCTCGACCACCAGCGGCGGCCCGCACGGCATGCACTCGATCGGCGCGTCCTGGGTGAGCCGGCATGGTGACCAGGTCGAATCCGGCGGGCGCGCGGCCTGTGCCTACTGCCACGGTCCCGACTTCCGGGGCAGCCCGCTCTCGAAGGTGAAGGCCAACCGCAGCTTCGCGGTCGAAGGACGCACGCGCACGTACGCGGCCGGGCAGCAGGTCGGCTGCTACGACTGCCACAACGGCCCCAATCCCTGAATCCGCGATAGGCGGGCCGACGGCGCCGCTCCCACCCCGGGGGCGGCGCCGTCACGTACGGCATCCTGCAATCCGGCGCCTCGGTGCACTACGGCATTCGCTGGGAGAACTGCAGTCCTTTGGTAACAAAAAAGACCGCCTGCCGCGTTCCGATTGATCCAGGTCAATCAGGAATCGTCTCGCGTCACCGTAAGTCCGGACATCGTCCGCGCACGACGCCGGGAACGAACGCAATCCGCGAATCAACAAAACGAAAAGGAATGCACCATGTGGTCTGTCCGAAACCTCTCCCTCGGCGCACGTCTGGGCGCCGGCTTCGCCATCGTCATGGCCTGCATCATCGCCGTGGGCGCCATCGGAATGACGTCGATCCGCGACATCAAGGAAGACTACGAGTCCATGGCGAACGATCGCATGGCCAAGGTCCTCGCCATGCGCGACGTGAAGGACAACGTGAACGAGGTGGCCCGGGCCATCCGCACCTACGCGATCATGAAGGACGCGGCCGGACGCGCGCAGCAGCTCGAGCGCATCAAGGAAGCCCGCGCCTCCAGCACGCAGATCCAGGCGAAACTCAAGGCGGAGATCAAGTCCGCCAAGGGACAGGAACTGCTCGCCGCGATCATGACGGCGCGGGTCCCGTACGGCGAGTCGCTCGACAAGACCCTGGCGCTCTTCGCCGCCGGCAAGGAAGAGGAGGCTCGCGAGTACCTGCTGGCCGTCAACCGGCCCGCCCAGAACGTCTATCTCGCGGCCGTAGACGGCATGACGGCCTTCCAGAACGAGCTCATGAAGCAGACCGACACGGAGGTGGACGCCGAGATCACCCGGGCCGGGCTGCTCATTCCCGCCGTATCCGGCTTCGCGATCCTGCTGGGCGTGTTCATCGCCTGGTGGGTGACGCGCTCGGTGACGCGGCCCATCGGCACGGCCATGAAGCTGGCCGAGACCATCGCCGCGGGCGACCTCACCAGCCACATCGAGGTGACCAGCACCGATGAGACCGGCCGCCTGCTCGGTAGCATGAAGAAGATGAACGAAAGCCTGCGGGGGATCGTGGGCAACGTGCGCCAGTCGGCCGACTCCATCGCCACGGGGTCCACCCAGATCGCCACCGGCACGCAGGACCTGTCGTCCCGGACCGAGGAACAGGCTTCCAACCTCCAGGAGACGGCCGCTTCCATGGAGCAGCTCACCGCCACCGTGAAGCAGACCGGTGAATCGGCCGCCCAGGCCAACCAGCTCGCCACCACCGCGAGCGCGGCCGCCGCCAATGGCGGGGTCGTCGTCGAGAAGGTGGTGAAGACCATGGAGCAGATCACCACCCAGAGCCACAAGATCGCCGACATCATCACGGTCATCGACGGCATCGCCTTCCAGACCAACATCCTCGCGCTCAACGCGAGCGTGGAGGCCGCGCGCGCCGGCGAGCAGGGCCGCGGCTTCGCGGTCGTCGCTGGCGAGGTGCGCAACCTCGCGCAGCGCTCGGCCCAGGCCGCCCGGGAGATCAAGACGCTCATCAACACGAGCGTCGAGCAGATCGAGACGGGCGGCGTGCTCGTGCAGGAAGCGGGCAAGACGATGAACGAGATCGTCGGCCAGGTGAAGCAGGTGAGCGACCTGATCGGCGAGATCACGGCGGCCTCGAAGGAGGAAGGCACCGGCATCATCCAAATCAACGACGCGGTGACCCAGCTCGACCAGGTGACGCAGCAGAACGCCGCGCTGGTGGAAGAGAGCGCGGCCGCCGCCGACAGCCTGAAAGGCGAGGCGCAGCGCCTGGCGCAGGCCGTGTCCGTCTTCCGCCTGGCCGCCTAGCCGGCAAAAAAAGGCCGGCCTCCTCGCGGAGCGCCGGCCCTCCCTTCCCCAGGTGAATGCCTGGCCGGTTCTCTAGACCAGCTTCACGTTCTTGAGCGGTAGCGTGCGCACGGGCTTGCCCGTGGCCGCGTGGATCGCGTTCATCACCGCCGGGCACACCACGCAGATGGTCGGCTCCCCTACCCCGCCCCAGAAATCGTAGCTGGGCACGATGACGGTCTCGACCTTCGGCATCTCCGCGATGTCGATCACGCGGTAGTCGTCGAAGTTGAGCTCCTTCACGCGCCCCTTCTCGATCGTGTTCTCCCCGAACATCAGGGCCGACAGGCCGTAGGCCACCGAGCCTTCGACCTGCGCGGCGATCTGGTCGGGGTTCACCGCGTGGCCGCAGTCGAGCGCGAGCACCATGCGGTGCACCTTCAGCTCGCCCGAGGCGCTCACGGACACTTCCGCGGTGGCCGCGGAGTAGCTGCCGTAGCCCATGAACTGGGCGATGCCGCGGTGCACGCCGGGCGGCAGGGGCTTGCCCCAGTCGCCCCTCTCGGCCGCCGCGTTGAGCACGGCGAGGTGCTTGGGGTGCTTCTGCATGAGGGCGCGGCGGAACTCGACCGAGTCCTTCCCGGCCGCGCGCGCCATCTCCTCGATGAAGCACTCCATGTAGATGCCGTTCTGGTTCGTGTTCACGCCGCGCCACGGGCCCACCGGGACGTGCGTGTTGCGCATGGAGTATTCGATGAGCAGGCTCGGGAAGGTGTATCCCAGCTGCGCGTCGGCGCCCTTCTCGTACCACCCCTGCACCTGGCGCTCGTCCTTGCCGTTGGCGACCATGGCCGGGTTCACCCAAGCGTTGATCGACTGGCCCGACAGGCGCACGTGCAGCCCCGTGAGGTTGCCCTTGTCGTCCAGGCCGCCCTCGAGCTTGCACATCGAGATGGGCCGGTAGAAATCGTGGCCCATGTCCTCCTCGCGGCTCCAGATGAGCTTCACCGGGACGCCCGGGAACTTCTTGGCGATGGCGACCGCCTGGCGCGTGTAGTCCTGGTTGCCGCCGCGGCGCCCGAATCCCCCGCCCAGGTCATGGCGGTACACCTCGCACTGGGGCAGCGGCAGGCCCGATTCCTCCGAGAGCGCGGCGAGGGAAGCCTCCGCGTTCTGCGTGGCGACCCAGACCTCGCCCTTGTCCTTCGTGATGCGCGCCGTGCAGTTCATCGGCTCCATCGTCGCGTGGGCGAGGAAGGGCGTGAAGTACGTGCCCTCGACCTTCTTCGCCGAGGCCGCGATGGCCGCGAGCGCATCGCCTTCCTTGCGGCTCACGTAGGTGTCCGCGTTGGCGAGGCCCGTCTTCAGGTGCGCGAGGATCGTCTCGCTCGACTCCCTGGCGCCCGGGCCCTCGTCCCAGACGATCGGCAGCGCCGCGAGCGCGGTCTTCGCGTGCCACCAGGTGTCGGCGACGACCGCGACCGTGAAGTCGTTCACCTTCACCACGCCCTTCACGCCCTTCATCTTCGCGATGGCCGCCTCGTCGTAGCTCACGAGCTTGCCGCCGAACACCGGGCAGGCCTTGATGGCCGCGTTGAGCATGCCGGGCAGGCGCAGGTCGATCGCGAAGACCTTGCTGCCGTCGAGCTTGGGGCGCGTGTCCAGGCGCTTCAGCGGCTTGCCGGCGATGGTCCAGGACTTCGGGTCCTTGAGCTTCACCGCCTTGGCATCGGGCGCGGGCAGCTTGGCCGCGGCCGCGGCGACCTTGCCGTACGTCGTGGTGCGCTTGCTCGCCGCGTGGCTGATGACGCCCTTGTCCACGGTGAGCTCGCCCACGGGCACCTTCCACTCGTCGGCCGCCGCCTGCAGCAGCATCATCCGCGCGGTGGCGCCGCCGCGGCGCACGTAGTCCTGCGAGGTGCGGATGCCGCGGCTGCCGCCGGTGCCCATCTCGCCCCACTGGCGCTTGCTGGCGAGGTTCTGCCCGGCGGTGATGTTCTCGGTGGTGACCTTGGCCCAGTCGCACTCGAGTTCCTCCGCGACGAGCTGGGCGAGGCCGGTGAGCGTGCCCTGCCCCATCTCGGAGCGGGCGATGCGGATGACGCAGGTGCTGTCCGGGCGCACCACCACCCAGGCGTTCACCTCGCTCGAGGCGGCGGCCTTGGCGGCGGCCTCGGCATTGCCGGCGCCGAAGGGCACCGTGAAGCCGAGCATCAGCCCGCCGCCCGCGGCGGCGGAACCGAGGAGGAACTGGCGGCGGGAGTCGTTCACGGCCTGGACGGTCTTCTTCGCGGTCATGGTCGTCTCCCCTAGGCCTTGGGCTTCACGGTGGCGGTCTTCGCCTTGCCCGCGATGTCCACGGCGGCATGGATGGCCGCGCGCACGCGCTGGTAGGTGCCGCAGCGGCAGATGTTGGTCATCACGTCGTCGATGTCCTTGTCCGAGGGCTTCGGGTTCTCGGCGAGCAGCGCCGCCGCCGCCATGATCTGGCCGGACTGGCAGTAGCCGCACTGGGGCACGTCGAGCTGCTCCCACGCCTTCTGCACCGGGTGCGAGAGGTCCTTCGACAGGCCCTCGATGGTGACGATGCGGTCGCCGGGCTTGAGGCCGCCGACCTTCACCGAGCACGCGCGCTTGAGCTTGCCGTTGATGTGCACGCTGCAGGCGCCGCACTGGGCGATGCCGCAGCCGTACTTGGTGCCGGTGAGCCCCACCTGCTCGCGGAGCACCCAAAGCAGCGGCGTCTCGGGTTCGACCGAGACCTCCCGCACCTTGCCGTTGATGTTGAGCTTTGCCATGGTCCCCTCGTCGTTGTCGTGTGGCCCCACGGCGGTAGCTCGCCGCGCAGACGGTCTGGATGTTCCTGCTGGTGAAACAGCAGGCGGGCCGGCCGCGCCGGCGACGCCGTAGCGTAGCGCAAGCGCGCGGCGGCGACAGGCCTTCCGATGGTGCAAAGCACAATGGCGCCCTTCTGTGCACTGCAGCTTGACCGGCCGGGGCCGCGGGCACAGGCTCGGCGGCGCCCTTTCCCACGCCCGAGGAGCCCGCCATGAAGAGCCGTGTCGACCGCCGCCGATTCGTCCTTGCCCTCGCCGCCGCCACGGCCGCCTCGGGTGTTCCCGCCGCGGTGCGCGCGGCCATGGGCCCGAACGACAAGTTCGACCTCGTGATCAAGGGGGGCGAGGTGATCGACCCCAGCCAGAAGCTGCGGGCGGTGCGCGACGTCGGCATCCGCAACGGCGTGGTGGAAGCGGTGGCCGCGGACATCCCGGCCGCGCGCGCCGTGAAGCTCGTGAACGCCGTGGGCAGGCTCGTGACGCCCGGGCTCGTCGACCTGCACGGGCACGCCTTCCCCTACGGCTCGGCGATCGGCATCCCGGCCGACGAGCTCGTGCCCTTCCAGGGCACCACCACCGCGATCTCGGCGGGCGATGCGGGAGCGAACAACTTCGCCGCCTTCCGGCGCTTCATCGTCGGCTCCACGCGCACGCGCCTGTACGCCTTCGTGCACATCGCGAACATCGGCCTGGCGGGCTTCCCGATCCCCGAGCTCTACAACATCGACTACGCGCGGGCCGAGGACGCGGCGCGCACCCTCGCCGAGAACGCGGACCTGGTCATCGGCATCAAGGTGCGCATGAGCGAGAACGTGATCGCGCAGCACGGCCTGGAGCCGCTCAAGCGCGCGATCCGCGCCTGCGAGCTCTCGGGCGTGCCCGGGGCGAAGATCATGTGCCACATCGGCGGGGTGCAGAGCCCGAAGCTCATGTCGGACATCCTGGACGCGTTGCGACCGGGCGACATCCTCACGCACGCCTACTCCGGCGCGCCCAACCTGGCCGGGCAGTTCACCAACATCGTGCAGGAGGGCAGGCTGCTGCCCGCCGCGCTCGCGGCCAAGAAGCGCGGCGTGCACTTCGACGTCGGCCACGGCGGCGGCAGCTTCGACTACACGGTCGCCGAGGCCGCCATCGCGCAAGGCGCCGGGCCCGACTCCATCTCCTCCGACATGCATGTGTTCTCCGGCAACTCGCCGGGCATGCCCTTCCTCACCTGGGTGATGAGCAAGTTCATCGCCATGGGCTTCTCGCTGGAGGAGGTGATCGCGATGTCGACGGTGAACCCGGCCCGGGCGATCGGCAAGCTCGCGAAGCTCGGCACGCTCCAGGCGGGCGCCCCCGGCGACGTGACGGTGCTCGAGCAGGTCGACGGCCCCGTGGAATTCGTCGACACCCGCAACAACCGGCGCCCGGGGAAGATGCACCTGAAGCCCGTGGTCACCGTCGCCGGCGGCATCGTCTTCGGCCGCCCGTTCAACGCCCCCTTCAGCGCGCGCTAGGGCAAAATGCGCGGATGCGCTTCGAGCACATCATCCAGGTCAACGACCTGCTCAATCCGCTGGTCGAGCCGCTCACGCGCGAGGAGATCTGGGAAGGCCTGGTGAGCAGCGTGGAGGAGCCCACGCGCTTCCTGCCCGGCCTGGACGCCTCGCGCATCCTCTGGCGCGACGGCCAGTGCATGCGCCGCGAGCTGCGCTTCGGCCACGCCGTCGTCTTCGACACCGTGCGCTTCACGCCCGGCCACCGGCTGGTCATGGACTCCGAGCCCACGCCCGAGGTCCCCTCGCTGCAGCGCACGCTCACGATCGAGGAGCCGATCGAGGGCGAGTACATCGTGCGCTTCCGCTACGAGCGCATGGCCCAGGGGCACGCGCCCCTCGCCCCGGAATACGCGCAGGTGCTCGAGGCGGCGTGGCTGCAGGCGGACATCGACCTCATCGCGCAGATCCGGCGCGAATGCGGGGCGTGAGCCGGCCGCCCGCGCCTCAGCCGCACGGGCCCATGCGCTTGCCCTCGATGCGCGTCTCGACGGACGGCCCCGGGCCCTTGTTCACGGCCTTGCGCACCACGCTGTAGGCCCCTTCCGTGAACGTGCCCTCCACGCGCACGGTCGAGTACTTGCAGTCCGCGCCGTAGGCCACCTTGCCGCCGCCGATCGACACGCCGCCGAGCTTGCAGCTTTCGTCGGGCTTGAAGTCCGCGAGGAAGCGGTTGTTGAACACCGCGTCCGGGTTGGCCAGCGTCTCGGCCTTGATGCAGCGCGAGGCCCTTTCCGCCTTCCCCTTCTCGGTGCCCGCCGCCGCGGTGACGGTGGAGGTGGCGATCACCTCGTAGCGGCCCGGCTGCATCGGCACGGGCTGCGAATGCGCGCAGGGCGCGAGGAGCAACGCGAGGGGCAGGCAGGCGGTCGTCAGCAGCACGGTCCGGTTCATTCTGGGCATCTCCTTCGGTCGGAATGAGGGGGCGGCGATCACAGGCGCAGGAAATACGGCAGGGCCGACAGCAGCACGCCGATCCCCACCAGCGCGTACGTGTTCGAGATGAAGTAGGGAAAGACCATGAGCGCGATGCCGCACACGAGCGGCACGGGCACGCGCTGCTTGCGGCCGTACAGGA
>JBGAOO010000129.1:0-9215 GCA_044221765.1 Usitatibacteraceae bacterium
GGGGCGAGCCGGGGCGCGGGCCCCGGCCGGTGGTCGGCGAAGGCGCGATTCTAGCCCGTTGAGCGCGACAGGGCGATGGCGGGCGCGATCTCGCGGCGCAGGATCTTGCCGTTCTTCGTGCGCGGGAAGTCCTTCGCGAGGTAGACGGCCTTGGGCGCCTTGTAGGCGGCCAGGTGCTCCCGGCCGAAGGCGAGCAGCTCGTCCGGGGCGACCGCGGAGCCCGGCTGGGCGATCACGTACGCCACCACGAGCAGCTTGTCCTTGCCGGCCTCCTCGCCCACGCAGGCGCAATCGGCCACCGCCGGGTGGCTCTTGAGCACGCGCTCGACCTCGTAGGGGGACACGCGGTAGCCGAAGCTCTTGATGATGTCGTCCTTGCGGCCCAGGAACCAGAGGTAGCCGTCGTCGTCGTAGCGCGCGTAGTCGCCGGTGAAGAACCAGCCGTCGTGCTTGAGCTTGGCGGTCTCCTCGGGCAGGTTCCAGTAGCGCAGGAACAGGCCCGGGTCCGATTCCGGGATGCAGATCATCCCTTCCGCGCCGGCCGGCACTTCCGCCCGGGTCTCCGGGTCGAGCAGCCGGATGTCGTGGCCCGGCTGCGGGAAGCCCGCGCTGCCCGGGCGGATGGGCCGGAACTTGCTTTGCGAGAGGTAGTAGCTGAACTCGCTCATGCCCACGGCCTCGAAGATGTCCACCCCGAAGCGGTCCTTCCACAGGCCGAACACCTCGTCGGAGAGGTGCTCGCCGGCGCTCATGCAGTGGCGAAGCGTCGGCACGTCCGCGCGCGTGAACTTCGTCTTCTGCAGGATCTGGCGGTAGATCGTCGGCACCCCGATGAAGATGGTGGCCCCGTGCTTGGCGATGAGGCGCGGCCAGGTGTCGGCGTCGTTGCGGCCCTCGTGCGCGATGACCGTCTTGCCGTGGAAGAGCGGGTCCATGAGGGCCGAGCCGAGCACGTAGGTCCAGTTGAACTTGCCCGAGTGCACGATGCGGTCGCCCTGGCCGGGCGGGGCCGCGCCCTCGTGGTCGCCGTGCTCCAGGAAGTCGAACCAGTAGGTGGCGGCGGGCGTGCGGCCGATGAGCGAGCGGTGGCCGTGCAAAACGCCCTTCGGGTAGCCCGTGGTGCCCGAGGTGTAGACGAGGTAGGCCGGGTCGTCGACGGCAGTGTCTTCCGCCGGCTCCCACGAGGCGATCGCGGCGAGGGCGGGCTCCAGGTCCACCGTCTCCACGCCCGCGATGGGCGTCACCGGGCCCGGGCCCGAGAGCAGCGCGAAGCGCAGGGACTCCTTGCCGGCCAGCTTCGGGCCCATGGCCTTCCAGGCGGCCTTGTCGATCACGATCGCCTGCGCGCCGGAATCGTGCGCGAGGTACTCGACCTCCTCGGCCGTGAGGAGCGTGGAGGTCGGCACGCTGATGGCGCCGCGCTTCATCGCGCCCAGGAACGCGGTGGGATAGTCGATCGAGTTGGGCAGCCGGATGAGCACCCGCTCGCCCGCGCCGATGCACAGGTTGCGCAGCAGCTCGGCGAAGCGGCTCGTGCGCTCGGCGAGGGCCTTGTAGGTGATGGTGCTCGTGCCCAGCGCGTCGTCCTCGACGATCATCGCGACGCGGTCCTGGGCCGGCGTGCCCAGGTGCGCGTCCGTGCACGCGACGCCGATGTTCAGCCGGGCGGGGACCTGCCACTGCCAGGGGGGAAAGGGCGCGAAGGCCGCCTTGGCGCGGGCGTTCACAGGATGACTCCGTACGGCCAGTTCTCCCGGACCACCTGGGCGGGCAGGCGCTTGAGCACGTCCATCGCGAAGTCGGTGTCGGCGGCGGACAGCGCGTGCAGGGCATGGGCGCGAAGCAGCGTCTGCAGCGCCTTGCCGAACATCGGCGGGTCGAGCATCTCGCCCTGGAACTTGATCGCCCCGCCCAGGAGCGCGTCGGCCTCGACCGCCGCCTTGAGGATCGCGATCTTGGTCTTGATCTCGGAGGGCGAGGGCGTGAAGGCGACCTTGCAGGGGTGGATGTGCGAGGGGTGGATCACCTGCTTGCCGGAAAGGCCCAGGGAGGCCTCCTCGCAGGCGTGGCGGTAGACCACGCGCGACTCCTCGTCGCCGTGCAGGTCGAGCCAGCGGCGCACGTCGTCGGGCTCGACGAAGTTCTCCGGCATGGTCGACTGGCCGATGAGCGTCTCCACGCCGCCGATCACGCCCTTGCCGGCGATGCGCGCCTCGAACAGGATGTCGTGCAGGTAGAACTTGAGCTCCTCGGTCCAGTTGCGCGGCGTGATGTGGATGCCCATCGCCTTGGAGAAGTCGTGGATGCCGAACACGACGTGCTTCACGGTCGCGTACTGCATGAGCTCGGGGGCGATCTTGAGCGACTTGGGATGCTCGATGATCGGCTGGATGGTGATCCGGTGGTTGAGCCCGACGAGCACGGCGGAGAGGTCGCGGATCTCCGGGGCGCCGTAGGCCTCGCCCGCCTTGGCGAGCATGATCACGTCGAAGCAGTCGGAGAGGTCGCGCACCAGGGCGAGGTCCTTCTCGTACTCCTCCGTGCGGAAGGGGTTGATGCGCACCGCGATCTGCACCTCGCGCTTGCGCGGCAGGGCGGGCAGCTCGCGGCGGAGCAACTCGCGGCTCATCTCCTTCTGCCGGCAACCGTCCTCGAGGTCGAAGAGCAGCGTGTGCGAGGTCATGCTCCAGGCGTGCTTCTTGAAGCGCTGCGCGGCCTGCTCGAGGTCCTCGTAGATGCCCAGCGACGGCGCGTACTTCACCGGCGGGTAGTACATCTGGATGCCGGGCCAGTAGTCCCCGAGGATCTCGGGGGCCGCCTCGGGCGCGGGGGAGGCGTGGGATGCGGGCAGCGGGGCGTTCATGGATACCTCGCGAAATCAAGGGGTTGCGCGGACCGCGAACCGGTAACCCCCCGTTGGGGGCGGGCCGGGTGACCGCGGATCCAAGCTAGCACCGATGCTGCGGTGCGTCAACAGTCTTATATAAGATATGAGACTTCGGCCCCCGGGCCGGCCGGTGGCGCGGCTTTCAGGGTTTTCCCGGGGTCCGGATGAGGCGCACGCGCGGCCGCTGTGCTATAAAAATCCGCCGCGCCAACACCGCGCGCCGGCGGCGGGCCACCAGAAGCCCGCCGGCAGGCCGCCACCGCTCAATCCAGGAGGAGTACCCGAATGTCGAACATCGAATCCGTCATGCAGGAAACGCGGGTGTTCCCGCCTTCCGAGGCCATGGTGAAGCAGGCCAACGTCTCCGGCATGGCGGCCTACCAGGCGCTTTGCCAGGAGGCCGAGCGCGACTTCGAGGGCTTCTGGGCGCGCCTGGCGCGCGAGAACCTGCTCTGGTCCAAGCCCTTCACCAAGACCCTCGACGAGTCGAACGCGCCCTTCTACAAGTGGTTCCACGACGGCGAGCTGAACGCCTCCTACAACTGCCTGGACCGGCACCTGAAGACGCAGCCCGACAAGGTCGCGATCATCTTCGAGGCGGACGACGGCAAGGTGACGAAGGTCACCTACAAGCAGCTCTACCACCGCGTGTGCCAGTTCGCGAACGGCCTGAAGGCCCTGGGCATCAAGCAGGGCGAGCGCGTGCTCGTGTACATGCCGATGTCGATCGAGGCCGTGGTGGCGATGCAGGCCTGCGCGCGCATCGGCGCGACGCACTCCGTCGTCTTCGGCGGCTTCTCCGCCAAGAGCCTGCAGGAGCGGATCATCGACGCGGGCGCCATCGCGGTGATCTGCGCCGACGGCCAGTTCCGCGGCGGCAAGGAAATCCCGCTCAAGCCCGCGGTCGACGAGGCGCTCGCCATGGGCGGGTGCGAGTCCATCCGCAACGTGGTGGTCTACCAGCGCTCCGGCTCGCCGGTGTCCATGAAGGCACCGCGCGACCAGTACTGGTCGGACGTGGTGAAGGGCCAGGCCGAGGATTGCGAGCCGACCTGGGTCAACGCCGAGCATCCGCTCTTCATCCTCTACACCTCCGGTTCCACCGGCAAGCCCAAGGGCGTGCAGCACTCGACGGGCGGGTACCTCCTGCACGCGATGCTCACGATGAAGTGGACCTTCGACCACAAGCCGACGGACGTCTTCTGGTGCACGGCCGACGTGGGCTGGGTGACGGGCCACACGTACATCGCCTACGGCCCGCTCGCCGTGGGCGCCACAGAGATCATGTTCGAGGGCGTGCCCACCTACCCGGACGCCGGCCGCTTCTGGAAGATGATCCAGGACCACAAGGTCACGGTGTTCTACACGGCGCCCACGGCGATCCGCTCCCTGATCAAGGCGGGCGGCGACCTGCCCAAGAAGTACGACCTTTCCTCGCTGCGCATCCTGGGCAGCGTGGGCGAGCCGATCAACCCGGAAGCCTGGATGTGGTACTACGAGACGGTCGGCGGCTCGCGCTGCCCGATCGTGGACACGTTCTGGCAGACGGAGACCGGCGGCCACATGATCACGCCGCTGCCGGGCGTGACGCCCCTCGTGCCGGGCTCCTGCACGCTGCCGCTGCCGGGCATCATGGCCGCGATCGTCGACGAGGCCGGGCACGACGTGCCCAACGGCCAGGGCGGCATCCTGGTCGTGAAGCGCCCCTGGCCCTCGATGATCCGCACCATCTGGGGCGACCCGGATCGCTTCAAGAAGAGCTACTACCCCGAGGAACTCGGCGGCAAGCTCTACCTGGCCGGGGACGGCTCGGTGCGCGACAAGGCGACCGGCTACTTCACGATCATGGGCCGCATCGACGACGTGCTGAACGTCTCGGGGCACCGCATGGGCACGATGGAGATCGAGTCGGCGCTCGTCGCCAACACGAAGCTCGTGGCCGAGGCCGCGGTCGTGGGCCGGCCCGACGACCTGACAGGCGAGGCGGTCGTCGCCTTCGTCGTGCTGACGGGCGCGCGCCCGAGCGGCGACGAGGCGAGGGCGCTCGCCAAGGAACTGCGCGACTGGGTGGCCAAGGAGATCGGCCCGATCGCCAAGCCCAAGGAGATCCGCTTCGGCGACAACCTGCCCAAGACGCGCTCGGGCAAGATCATGCGCCGGCTGCTGCGCACGCTCGCCAAGGGCGAGGAGATCACGCAGGACATCTCCACGCTCGAGAATCCGCAGATCCTCGACCAGCTCAAGCACTCGCTGTAGGCCGTTCGGCGCGAAGACGGGACGGGGCCTCGCCCCGTCCCGTCCTCGCTTGATGCGCGTCATTGCCCCGGATCGGACCCATGCAACACTGCCTGCCATGACCGATCGCAACCCGCCGCCGCTGCTCGCGGCCGCCACCGCCGACGTGCTGCGCAGGCACGCCCCCTTCGACGCCATGGGCGAGGCCGAGCTGCAGCGCCTGGCCGCCGGGCTGAAGCTGCGCTACTTCCCCCGCGGCGCCACCATCCTCTCGCCCGAGAGCGGGATCGTCACCGCGCTGCTCATCATCCAGCGCGGCGCCGTCCAGGCCGACGAGCCGGCGCACACCTCGCTCAACCCGCTGGCGGCGAACTTCGAGGAAGGCGAGTGCTTCCCGGTGGGAGCGCTCATCGCCGGCCGGCCGACGACGCTTCGCTACACGGCGGTCACGGACACGTTCTGCTATTCGCTCGACGGGGCGCGGTTCAGGGAGATCATGGACGCGAGCCCGGCCTTCCACGCGTTCTGCACGCAGCGCCTCGCCACGCTGCTCGCGATGTCGACGCGGGGCACGCGGGAGGCGTATTCCGGGCGCGCGGCGCAGGAGCTGTCGATGGCCTCGCCCCTGCGCAGCGCGATTCGCCATGCGCCGGTCACGCTGCCGGAGTCGGCGAGCGTGCGCCAGGTGCTCGAGCTCATGAAGGGCCGGCGCATCGGGTCGGTGGTGCTCACGGGCACCCACGGCAAGCCGGCGGGCATCTTCACGCAGACGGACGTGCTCGATCGCGTCGCGCTCGCCGGCCAGCCGCTCGACCGCCCGGTCTCGGAGGTGATGACGCGCAACCCCGCCACCCTGTCGGCCTCGCGCGCGCTCTCCGATGCCGCGCACCTGATGGCGCGAAAGGGGTTCCGCCACGTCCTCGTGGTCGACGGCGAGCGCCTGCTGGGCGTCATCTCCGAGCGCGACCTCTTCGGCCTGCAGCGCCTGTCGATGCAGGGCCTGCGCAAGGACATCGGCCGCGCCGACTCGGTCGAGGCCCTGGCGTTCTCGGCGCGCGAGGTGCGGGGCCTGGGCACGGCGATGCTGGCGCAGGGCGTCGCCTCGGAGCAGCTCACCCAGTTCGTCTCCGCGCTCAACGACTCGGTGACCGAGCGGGCGGTCGAGCTCGCGCTCGGCCACCACGACCTGTCGGGCATCCGGTTCTGCTGGATGGGCCTGGGCAGCGAGGGCCGCAACGAGCAGACGCTCGCGACCGACCAGGACAACGCGATCCTCTTCGACGACGGCGGGGGCCTCGACGCGCAGGCCGCGCGCCTTCGCCTGCTGCCCTTCGCCGAGGAGGTGAACGCGACGCTCGACGCCTGCGGATTCCCGCTTTGCAAGGGCGACATCATGGCGCGCAACCCGGCCTGGTGCCTGAGCCTGTCGGAGTGGATCGGGCGTTTCGACGACTGGATCCGCAACTCCAATCCCGAGGCCCTGCTGAACGCGTCCATCTTCTTCGATTTCCGCGCGCTGCACGGTGAGGCGGGCCTGGTCGATCGCCTCCGCGCGTTCCTGCTCTCCACGGCCAGGGAGCGCCCGGTGTTCCTGCGCCAGATGGCCGCGAACGCGCTGCAGGTGCGCCCGCCCCTGGGCTTCTTCGGCGACATCGTCACGGCCGGCGGCGACGGCGGCACGATCGATCTCAAGATGCAGGCCTCGCGACCCTTCGTCGACTGCGCGCGCATCCTGGCGCTCGCCGCGGGCGTGGGCGCCGTCTCCACGGCCGAGCGGCTGCGCGAAACCGGGCCGCGCCTTGGCCTCACGCCGGACGAGGTGGCCACCGCGATCGACGCCTTCCAGTTCATCCAGATGCTCCGGCTGCGTTCGCAGGACAGCCTGGACCGCGGGTCGGGGCCGGCGGAGGCCAATCGCATCGCGCCCGAGTCGCTCAACAGCCTGGACCGGCGCATCCTGCGCGAGTCGCTCCGGCAGGCGCGCAAGCTGCAGAACCGGGTGGCGCTCGACTACCAGCTCTAGGCCGACATGCCCTTACCGTTCTGGCCCTTCCGCCGTGCGGGCGCGGCGCTGCCCGGCAGCGCGGCCGAGGCCGTGGCCCGCTGGAAAGCCCTGCCGGAGTACGACGGCCGGCGAGCATGCACGCAAGGCCGGTGGGTGGTGGTCGACGTGGAGTCGAGCGGCCTGGATGCCCTGCACGATTCGCTGATCGCCGTCGGCGCCCTGGCCGTGGTCGATGGCGCCGTCGACCTGGCCGACGGCTTCGAGGTGGTCCTGCGCCAGGCCGTGCCGAGCGAGGCGGGCAACATCGAGATCCACGGCATCGGCGGCTCGGAGCAGACCGGCGGCGACGACCCGGCCGCAGCCCTGGCGGATTTCCTCGCCTTCGTGGGAAAGGACCCGCTGGTCGCCTTCCACGCGCCCTTCGACGCGATGATGCTGCGGCGGGCGATCCGGGCGCACCTGGGCATCGACTTCCGCCGCCCCTGGCTCGACCTGGCCGACGTGGCCCCGCTCGCCTGGCCCAAGTACGCGAGCCGGTTGTCCGGCCTCGACGACTGGCTGGAGACCTTCGCGATCCCGGTCGCCTTCCGGCACCGGGCCATCGCCGATTGCCTGGCGACGGCGCAGCTCATGCTGAAGGTGCTGCCCGAGGCCGCGGGCCTGGGCGCCTCGACGGCGGGAGAGCTCATCGCCGTGTCGGGCACGAGCCGCTGGCTGCGCTAGGCGCCAGCCGGGCGGATTGACAAGCCCGGCGCGCCAACCGTCTACTACGGGCGGGAAAGCCGCCCGCCAGGCGCACGCGCCGGAGCCGAGGACAGCGATGACGAAGAAGCCGAGCATGCGCACGTACCGGATCGCCGGGCTGTTCCTGCTCGCCTGCGTGCTCTTCAACTACCCGGTGCTCGCCCTGTTCAACGTCACGGGCACGGTCGCCGGCGTCCCGGTGCTCTACGCCTACCTCTTCGCGGCCTGGCTCGCGGTCATCGTCCTCGCGTCGATCGTGGTCGACGGGCCGGGGTAGCCGGAGGTCGTGTTGCTCCAGGGTTGGTTCATCGTCGCGACCTCCTTCGCCTACATCGGGCTGCTCTTCGCGGTCGCCTGGTACGCGGACCGGCGCGCCGCCCAGGGCCGGTCGATCATCGCCAACGGGTGGGTCTACAGCCTCTCGCTCGCGGTCTACGCGACGGCCTGGACCTTCTACGGCAGCGTGGGCCGGGCCGCCACCGACGGCGTGGGCTTCCTGCCGATCTACCTGGGCCCCACCCTCATGATGCTGCTGGGCTGGTTCGTGCTGCGCAAGATGATCCGCATCGCGCGCCTGAACCGGACCACGTCGCTGGCCGACTTCATGGCCTCGCGCTACGGCAAGAGCGCGCTGCTGGGCGGCATCGTGACGGTGATCGCGGTGATCGGCATCCTGCCCTACATCTCGCTGCAGCTGAAGGCGGTCTCGACCAGCTTCCAGATCCTGCTCGAATACCCCGAGATCGTGATGCCGCCCAAGGCCGGCACGCTCGTGGTGATGCAGGACACGGCCTTCTACGTGGCGCTGCTCATGGCGCTCTTCTCCATCGCCTTCGGCACGCGCCAGCTGGACGTGGCCGAGCGCCACGAGGGCATGGTGGCGGCGGTCGCCTTCGAGTCGATCGTGAAGCTCGTGGCCTTCCTCTCGCTCGGCATCTACGTCGTCTTCGTCATGTTCGACGGGCCGGGGGACATCTTCCGCCAGGCGTCCCGGCGGCCGGACCTGGAGGTGCTCTTCGCGCCGCTCGCGGGCGCGGCCGGCACCTACGCGAGCTGGGTCTGGCTCACGGCGCTCTCGATGCTCGCCATCGTGTTCCTGCCGCGCCAGTTCCAGGTCGCCGTGATCGAGAACACGGACGAGCGGCACCTGCGCCGCGCGGCGTGGCTCTTCCCGCTGTACATGCTCGCCATCAACCTGTTCGTGCTGCCGGTGGCCTTCGGCGGGCTGGTGCACTTCCCGCAGGGCGGGGTGGACGCCGACACCTTCGTGCTGACCCTGCCCATGGCCCAGCACGCCGAGGGGCTCGCGCTGCTCGTGTTCGTCGGGGGCCTGTCCGCGGCGAC
>JBGAOO010000130.1:0-9258 GCA_044221765.1 Usitatibacteraceae bacterium
AGGTCACCGCCCCGGGCACGTCGCCGTGGCCGGTGAGGAAGACCACGGCGATCTCCGGGCGCAGCGCCTGCAGCCGCGCGTGCAGCTCCAGGCCGTTCTTGCCCGGCAGGCCGATGTCGAGCAGGGCGCACGAGGGCCCCTCGATGCGCGGCAGGTGGTCGAGGAATTCCTCCGCCGAGGCGAAGGCGAGGGGTTCGGCGCCCTCGGCGCGCAGCAGGCGCGTGAGCGAGCTGCGCACGGAGGGGTCGTCATCGACGATGAAGAGGTTCACGCCTTCGGCGGCAATCATGGTTCGGCTCCCGGCAGGAGGATGGTGAAGGTGAGGCCGCGGCCGGCGTTTCGCGCGACCCCGAGCCGCCCGCCGTTCGCCTCGACGAGCGAGCGCGTGACGAGCAGCCCGAGGCCGGTGCCGCGGGCCTTGGTGGTGTGGAAGGTGTTGAGCATGCGTTGCAGCAGGTCGTCGTCGGCGCCCGGGCCGGTGTCGACCACGAGCACCCGCACCCCCTCGGCGTCCTCGCCCACCTCGATCGTGAGGTGGCGCTCGCGGTCGGCGGGCTCGCCCTCCATCGCCTCGATCGCGTTCACGACGAGGTTGAGCAGCACCTGGTGCAGCTGGACGGGATCGACCTGCACGCTGGGCGGGCGGCCCGGGCGCAGCAGGTCGGCGGTGATGTTGGCGTGGCGAAGGCGCGTGCGCGTGAGCGCGAGCACCTCGCGCGCGACCGCGGCCGGGTCGATGCGCTCGGCCATGGCCGGCTGCTTGCGCACCAGGCGCCGCGCGCGCAGGACGATCTCGCCGGCGCGCCGCGCATCGCTCGAGATGGCCTCGAGCGCGTCCTTCACCTCCGCCACGTTGCCCGCGGAGAGGAAGCGCAGCGCCGCCTCCGCGTTGGCGGCGATGGCCGCGAGCGGCTGGTTCACCTCGTGCGCGAGGGAGGCGCCCAGGGCCGCCACCGTGCGGATGCGCGAGGCCTGCGCGATGGCGTTCTCCAGCTCCTGCTGCCGCTCGCGGGCGTTGTGGTGCTCGGTCACGTCCGACTGCGTGCCGACGTAGTGGGTCACCCTGCCGTCGGCGTCGCGGATGGGCGCGATGCGCAGGAAGTTCCAGAACGGCGTGCCGTCCTTGCGGTAGTTGAGGATCTCGCCCTGGAAGACCTTGCCCTCCTGCAGCGCGATCGCGATCTGCTTCACCGTGTCCAGGTCCGTGCCGGGGCCCTGGACCATGCGGCAGTTGGTGCCCAGGATCTCCTTCGCCGAATAGCCGACCAGGCGCTCGAAGGACGGGCTCACGTAGACGATCGGGGCATCCGGCGAGCTCGCGTCGGAGATCACGATGCCGTCGTCGGCCACGTCGAGGGCGGCCGCCTTCAGGAAGGCGTCCAGGCCCTCCTGGCCCAGGGCCGCGATGGCCTCGGGCGCGAGGTCCCGCCGGGGGAGGAAACGTCTGGACATGATGGATTCTTGTATCACGGCCCGCACCGGGCCACCAACGGCGGGGTCAAATCCGCGCCACCGGGCCATGGGACCTAGGTCCCACGGCATTTCGGGGGTCCGGCGGGGGCCGCGCGCCGGGGTCCGGGCCGGCATTGCGGGATAATGCGCTTCCCCCGACACGAGCCCTGCCTTGAACGCCTCCCCGATCCCCGCGCCCCTCGGCTTCGACCCGCCCGCCGCCGGCCGGCGCGCGGTCGGCGGCTGGCTGCTCGCCTGCTGCGCCCTCGTGTTCGCGATGGTGGTGGTGGGCGGGGTCACGCGCCTCACGCACTCGGGCCTGTCGATCGTGGAATGGCAGCCCCTCGTCGGGGCGCTGCCGCCCCTCACGGACGCGCAGTGGGCCGAGACGTTCGCGAAATACCAGCTCACGCCCGAGTACCGCCTGCGCAACCACGACATGACGGTCGAGGGCTTCAAGGGCATCTTCTGGTGGGAGTACTTCCACCGCCTGCTCGGCCGCCTGATCGGCCTGGCCTTCCTCGTGCCGTTCCTCTACTTCTGGGCGCGGGGCCGGCTGGACAGGCCGCTCGCGTGGCGCCTGGCCGGCATCTTCGTGCTGGGCGGGCTGCAGGGGGCGATGGGCTGGTACATGGTGAAGAGCGGCCTGGTGGACGACCCGCGCGTGAGCCAGTTCCGCCTGACCGCGCACCTGGGGCTCGCGCTCGCGATCCACGCCGCGATGCTGTGGGTGGCGGTGGGCCTGCTGGGCGGGGGCTCGCGCGCGGTCGGCACGGGCCTCAGGCGCGCGGGCGCCGCGTTCGCCGCGCTCGTCTTCGCCCTCGCGCTCACCGGCGGGCTGGTCGCCGGCATCCGCGCCGGCAAGGCCTACAACACCTTCCCGCTCATGAACGGCCACTGGATCCCGCCGGAGATCCTGATGATCGACCCGTGGTGGCTCAACTTCGGCTACAACATGGCGACGGTGCAGTTCGTGCACCGCACCCTCGCCCTGGCCGCGCTCGCCCTCGCGCTCGCGCTCGCCTGGCGGGTGCTGCGGGCGAGGGAGCCCTCCGGCGGGGCACGCGCGGCCGCCGGCGTGCTCGCCGCGGCGGCGATCGCCCAGGTGGGCCTGGGCATCGCGACGGTGCTCGCGGCCGTGCCCGTCGCGCTCGGCGCGGCGCACCAGGGCGGCGCGGTGGTGGTGCTGAGCACCGCCGTCTGGCTCGCGCGCGCGCGCTTCGCCCGCGCCAGGGGGCGCTCGCCGCTCAGACGGAGTGCAGCCCGCCGTCGAGCCCAGCACCTCGCCCGTGACGAAGCCCGCCAGCGGCGAGACCAGGTAGCGCACGGCGTGCGCGAATTCCTCGGGCTCGCCGAAGCGCCCGGCCGGGATCGAGGCGAGCGCCTGCCGCCGCTGCGCCTCGGTGAGGTACTCGGTGGATGCCGGCGAGCGCACGAAGGAGGCGGCGATCGCGTTCACGGTCACGCCGCGGCCGGCGCTTTCGCGCGCGAGGGCGTAGGTGAGCGAGGCGAGGGCGCCGGCGGCCACGACTTCCGTGGCGCCGCCGGGCGTCACGGCGCGCGCCGGCCCGCTCACGTTCACGATGCGGCCCCAGCCGCGCGCGGCCATCTCCGGCATCGTGGCGCGGGACCAGAAGAAGGCCCCGTCCAGGGTGGCGGCGAGCACGCGACGCCAGGTTTCCTCCGGCGTTTCGCTCGCCTGCACGGCGGTGGAGGCCCCGGCGGCGTTCACGAGGATGTCCACCGGCCCGAACTCGCCGCGCACCCGCTCGTGGGCCGCGCGCACGGCGCGGGCATCGGACACGTCGCAGGGCAGGACGAGCTTCTCCCCGCGCAGGAAGCGCGCGAGCCCGTCCAGCCGCAGGGGATCGATGTCGACGAGCGCGAGGCGCGCGCCTTCCTCCAGCAGCAGGCGCGAGGCCGCGAGGCCCAGGGAGCCCGCCGCCCCGGTCACCACCGCCACCTTGCCGTCGAGCGTCATCGCGTCCGTTCTCTCGCGTGCCGGCGCCTCGCCCGGGGCCCGTCCCCGGGATTCGCCCTGCGGACATTGTAGTCGCGGCCCGGCCCGGGCCGAAGGCGCGTGGCGGGCCAAGCGGCGAAATGGCCGGGCTTTCGCCTCCTTTTCGAGGGCCCGGAGGGGACGGCGTGTTCGTAGACTCCTTGACATCCCTCAACGGTCCGCACCGATTCCTTTCCGCCCATGAGCACTTCCGACGTCGCCCGCGAGACCATCCGTCGCCTCGCCTCCCGGCGCATGCCGCCGACGCCCGAGAACTACGCGGAGATCTATGCCCAGGTGTCGGGGGTGCCCTCGACCCACCCGGCCGTGTCGGCGCTGCGCCACTTCGCCGACGGGTGCGACCGCGTGCCCGGCGTGGACGCGAACAGCGCGAAGGCGCTGCGCGTGGCGATCGAGGAAGGCAACTGGACGCGGCTCGGCCCGGCGCTGGGCCACCTCGTCGCCAATTCCGCGCCCCGGTTCCCCGAGCCGCGGGCCGCGGCCGTCGCGCCGGAGGAGCCGTCGGTCGCGAAGCTGAAGGAACTGCTCTCGCAGACGATCGTGATCGCCGTGAGCGAGCGCCTGGGCTACGCGCCGGCCCTCGCCGAGCGCGCGAACGAGATCGCGAAGGCCTGCATCGCCGCGCAGGACGCGCCGGCGGTGGAGAAGGTGGCGAAGGAACTGAAGGAATTCTGGCTGAAGCTCGAGCTGCGCGGCGAGGCGGTGGACGAGGTGATCCGCAGCCTGCGCTCGCTGGTGGCCGTGCTCACCGAGAACATGGCCGACCTGGTGAGCGACGACCGCTGGCTCAAGGGCCAGGTGATGCGCGCCCAGTCGCTCGTGAACGACCCGATCGACGCGCACGCGATCGTCGAGGCCGAGCGGGGCCTCAGGCAGGCGGCCTTCCGCCAGGCGATGCTCAAGGCGAGCCTGGACGAGGCCAAGAGCGCGCTCAAGACGATGGTCACGCTGATCCTGGAGCGCATCGGCACGGTCGTCGAGACCACCGGCGGCTTCCAGGCGCGCATCGAGAAGCACGCCGAGCGCGTGTCGGCGGCCAAGAACATCGGCGAGATCTCCGACGTGGTGACGGCGATGCTCTCGGACGTGCGCATGGTCGGCACCGACGTGAAGCGCGTGCAGGGCGAGCTCGAGCAGGCCCGGCGCGAGGCGGAGGAGAAGGACCGCGAGGTGCACCGCCTGCAGGCGGAGCTCGCGAGCGTCTCGGAGCAGGTGCGGCACGACCCGCTCACCGAGCTCCTCAACCGCCGCGGCTTCGAGGAGGCGATCCACATCGAGCACGCGCGCGCCGAGCGCACCGGATCGGCGCTGTCGATCGCCATGCTCGACCTGGACAACTTCAAGGCGGTCAACACGCGCCTGGGCCACGCGGGGGGCGACGGCGCCCTCACGCACCTGGCCCGCGTGCTCAAGAAGTTCCTGCGGCCCACCGACGTGGTCTGCCGCTACGGCGGCGAGGAGTTCGTGATCCTCATGCCGCACACCTCCACCGAGCAGGGCGTGCAGGTCATGGTTCGCCTGCAGCGCGAGCTGACCAAGCGGTTCTTCCTGCACGGCAACGAGAAGGTGTTCATCACCTTCAGCGCGGGCGTGGCGCAGAAGCGCCCGGGCGAGGGCCAGGCCGACGTGATCGAGCGCGCCGACCAGTCGATGCTCGAGGCCAAGAAGGCCGGCAAGAACCGCGTGCTCGCCTCGCGCTAGGGCCGGGCCCTCAGCGGCCGGCCGGGCGCCAGGGCGCGAGCAGGTCCGCGAGCCCGTCCCAGCAGATCTGCACCCCGATGCACAGCAGGATGAACGCCGACAGGCGCAGGAACACGGCCGTGCCCGTGGGCCCGAGCAGCTGCACCATGCGCGAGGCGTAGCGGTACGAGAGCCAGATCACGACCGACGCCGCCCAGATCCCGAGCACCAGGCCCAGCGAGGTCGCGAGGAGCGGCACGCCCTTCACCGGCACGCCCGCCCCGAGCGTGATCGCGATCGAGATCGAGCCCGGCCCCACGGTGATCGGGAAGGCGAGCGGGTAGAAGGCGCGGCCGGCGAGCTGCTCCGCGTCGAGCGCCGGGGCCGCGAGCGAGTCGCGGCCCGTGTCCGCCTCCGCGGCGAGCAGGCGCCAGGCGGTGGCCGCCACGAGGATGCCCCCGCCCACGCGGACCACCGAGAGCGAGATGCCGAAGAAATCGAGCACGTAGGTGCCGACGAACGCGGCCGCCACGAGCAGGGCGAGGCAGTTGAGCGCCACGCGCCGGGCCATGGCGCGGCGCGCGCCCTCGCCCATGCCGCGCGTGAGCGCGAGGAAGATCGGCGCGTTGCCGGGCGGGTTGGTGATGGGCAGCAGCGCCGCCAGGGCCACGACCGCGGTCTTCGCGATGGCCAGCTCGAGGTCCATGGCCGGCGCGGCGGCCTAGTTGGGCGTGGTGCAGTCGAGGTACACGGTGCGGTGCTCGTAGGCCGAGGCCGTCTTCGTGAACGCGCCGCAGACGTACGTCACCTCCAGCTCCTTGCGCTCGCCCGGCGTGGGGTCGCCGCACATCTGGTTGGAGACGTTCACCGAGGCGCTGGTGCGGCCGTTGGCCTGGCGCGCGACGTAGCGCGTGGCATCGCAGCTGCGCGAGGCATTGCCGTAGAGCGCGCGCGTCACGCGGATGGGGCCCAGCGCGGGCACGGCGGCCGGCGGCGGGACATAGGCCGGCGGCGGCGGGGCGCGGCGCGATTCCTCCAGCCCCTTGCGGTAGCCGCTCGCGAAGCCGTCGTCGTAGCCCTTGCGATAGCCTTCCTTGTAGTCGTAGCTCTGCGCGCCCGCGAGGAGCGGGGCGGCGGCGAGGGCGAGGGCGAGGCAGGCGGGGGGGATTCGCATGGTTCTCTCCGGATCAGGCGCTGCGCAGGTGCCAGGCTTTCGGGCGCAGGAACGCCTCGATGCCGTCGGTGGACAGGGTGAGGCCGATGCCCGAGTGACCCACGCCCGACCAGGGCAGGCGCGGGCTCACGCGGTCGCAGCAGTTCCAGTACACCGAGCCCGCGTGCACCTGCCCGAGGAGGCGGCGCGCGCGCTTGCCGTCCTTCGTGTAGACGGCGGCGGTGAGGCCGTAGTCGGTGTCGTTCATGAGGCGCACGGCCTCGGCATCGCCCGCGCGGGCATGAGGCCGATGACCGGGCCGAAGCTCTCCTCGCGCATCACGGCCATCGTGTGGTCGACGTTCACGAGCACGGTGGGTTCGAACCAGTTGCCCTTGCCCTTGCCGCGCTTGCCGCCGGCGAGCACCTTCGCGCCCTTCCGGCGCGCATCGGCCACCTGCTGTTCGAGCACCTTCACCTGCAGGGCGCGGGTGAGCGGGCCGATGTAGGTGCCGTCCGCCTGCGGGTCGCCCATCGAAGCCCTTCACTTCCTTCACGAACGCGGCGAGGAAGGCGTCGAAGATCTTCTCGTGCACGTAGATGCGCTCGACCGAGCAGCAGCTCTGGCCGGTGTTGTAGAACGCGCCGTCGGCGATGCCGGCCGCGGCGGAGGCGATGTCCACGTCCTCGCAGACGTACACGGGGTCCTTGCCGCCGAGCTCGAGCTGCAGGCGGACCATGCGCCCGCGCACGGCCTGGGCGATGCGCTTGCCCGTGCCGTAGGAGCCGGTGAAGTACACGCCGTCGACCGGCTGCTTCACGAGCGCGGCGCCGATCTCGCCCGCGCCTACGGGAATGAACCGTCGTCGGGGCACCTCGTGCAGCAGGCGCGCGATGGCGAGGCCCGTGAGCGTGGCGAATTCCGAGGGCTTGTAGAGCACCGCGTTGCCCGTGGCGAGCGCGGGCACGAAGACGTTGGCGCCGACGAAATACGGGTAGTTCCAGGCCGAGACGTTGGCGACGACGCCCAGGGGCTCGTGGCCGATCACCTCTTCCATCGCCGCGCCCTTGCCGCCGGAGACGCGGCGGGGCTTGAGCACCTTCGCCGTCTCCGCGAGGAAGAAGTCGATGCGCGCGATGACGCCCTTGATCTCGTTTCGCGACTGGCTGATGGGCTTGCCGACCTCGGTGGTGAGGATGGCGGCCAGTTCCTCCGTCTGCGCGATGACGGCGGCGCGGAACTTCGCGAGCGCGGCCAGGCGCTTCTTCAGGGGCGTGGCGGCCCAGGCGGGCTGGGCGGCGCGCGCCGCGAGATATTTCGCCTTCACGCTCTTCGCGTCGTCGGCGGGCAGGGCGGCCACGGGCTTGCCGTTGGCGGGATTCGAGATTCTGAGGGTGGGCATGGTTCGGCCGCGCGGGAGCCGTCCTTCGCAGGAGAAGGGAATTCAGGCGGCGCTTCGGCCTCCGAGGCATGGGCCGGCCGGTGGCCTTGCGGCTGCGGCACGCGGCGAGGAAGGCCTCGAGCAGGGGCTTGCCGTCGAGCAGCTCGGCATCGGCGGGGTCCATGAATTCGGGGTGCCCGCCGCCCGGCACGAAGCTCGCTCATTTCCAGCGCACCGCCTCCACCACGCCGTCGGGCTCGCTCACCGCCTCGATCACGAGGTCCCGGCCGAGCTTCTTCACCGCCTGGTGGTGGATGGTGTTGATGCGGGTGAGGGTCGTGCCCGGGTACAGGCGCGAGAGCCAGCTGCCCTCGAGCACGCGCATGGCGTGGAAATTGTGCTCGTAGCGCGCCTCGCTCCGGTGCTGGAGCGTGTCGGGCACCTGCGTGTTGATGTCCTGGTAGAGCGTGCCGCCCAGCGCCACGTTGAGCAGCTGGCAGCCGCGGCACACGCCGAACACGGGCTTGCCCTGGCGGACGAATTCCTCGAAGAGCGCGATCTCGTAGCGGTCGCGGATGCGGTCGCCGCTCCAGGCCGGGTTGAGCGGGCTCTCGCCGTAGGTCTCGGGCGCGATGTCGGCCCCGCCCTGCAGCACCAGGCCGTCCAGGGCGTCCACGTAGTCCTTCACGGTGACGTTGGCCGGCAGGTGCGGGGACGACAGGCTCATCTCCGGGATCATGAAGGCGAGCACCTCGCCCGACATGACCCAGTTGGCCACCGACTGCTCCAGGTACTGGACGGTCTTGGTGGGCAGGAAAACGCGGCCGGGGTCCGGGTAGAGCAGCCAGGCCGAGATGCCGATTTTCAGCGGTTCCATCGGGAAACTATATCGCGCCTTCGAAGATCCGGCGGAAGTCCTCCGCCGTGCAGGGGCGGGGATTGGTCTGGTGGCAGGTGTCCTTCACGGCCACCTCGACCAGGGCCGGGACGTGCGCGGCCGTGACGCCCTTCTCCCCGAGCTTCGCGGGAATGCCCACGTCGCGCTTCACCTTCGAGAGCCAGGTGATGAACTCGGCCGCGGTGTCGCCCACGCCGCACACGCGCGCGAGCTCCTCCATCTTGTGCGCGGCGACCTCCGCGTTGAAGCGCATCACGTGGTCGATCATGATCCCGTTGGCGAGGCCGTGGTGCATGTCGACCACGGTGCCCAGCGCGTGCGCGCAGGAATGGACCGCGCCCAGGTCCTTCTGGAAGGCGATGGCGCCCATGAGCGAGGACATCATCATGTCCGAGCGGGCGGCCAGGTTGCCCGGCTCGCGCACGGCGGTGACGAGCGAGCGCGCGGCGATGCGCGTGCCCTCGAGCGCGATGCCGTCGCACAGCGGGTGGTAGGCGGGCGAGAGGTAGCTCTCGACGTTGTGCGTGAGCGCATCGAGCCCCGTGGCCGCGGTGACCGCCGGCGGCAGGCCCAGGGTGAGCTCCGGGTCCGCGAACACGGCCCTGGCGAGCAGGGCAGGCGAAGGCGTCTGTACGTGCGTGGTGTCGGTGCGAGATGACCGAGAGACGCCCCAC
>JBGAOO010000131.1:0-8878 GCA_044221765.1 Usitatibacteraceae bacterium
TTTCCCCCTCGAAGGCGGGAAGCCTGGTCGCGGGCGCCCGCCGAAACTGAAACCGGAGTGAACATGAAGATCGACATCAAAGCCGAACCGCGAAGCCTGCAGGGAACGGGTGCGAGCCGCCGTCTGCGTCGCGAGTCCAAGGTGCCCGGCATCCTGTACGGCGCCGGCAAGGACGCGCAGCCCATCCAGCTCGACCACAAGGAGCTCTACTTCAAGCTGAAGCTGGAGGCCTTCCACGCCTCCATCCTCGACATGGAGATCGGCGCCGAGAAGGCGCAGGTGCTGCTGCGCGATTACCAGATGCACCCGTTCAAGCAGATGATCCTGCACGCGGACTTCCAGCGCGTGGCCGCCGACCGCAAGATCCACATGAAGGTGCCGCTGCACTTCGTGAACGCGGACGTCTCCCCCGGCGTGAAGGTCGCCGGCGGTGTCGTCCAGCACGTGCAGAACGACCTGGACATCACCTGCCTGCCCAAGGACCTGCCCGAGTTCATCGAGGTGGACCTGGCGGAACTGCAGGCCGGCCACCCGCTGCACCTGTCGGGGCTCAAGCTGCCCCCGGGCGTGGAGTCCGTCGCGCTCGCCAAGGGCGAGGATCTCACGGTGGCCTCGGTGCTGATCCCGCGCGCGGCCGTGGCGGAAGAGGAGACGGCGACCGCCGCTGCGCCTTCGGCGGCCGAAGTGCCGACGACGGCCCAGAAGGCGAAGGAGGAGGAGCCCGCGAAGGATGCGGGCAAGGGCGGCAAGGACGACAAGAAGAAGTAGCCGCCCGGGGCCGAGCAGGCAGGCCTCGCGAATCCGCCCGCCGTCACCGGCGGGCGTTTCGTTTAGGGAAGCGAAATGGAAACGATCCGACTCATCGTCGGCCTCGGCAACCCGGGGCGCGAGTACGAGCGCACGCGCCACAACGCCGGCTTCTGGTGGGTGGACGAGATCGCGTCCGCGCGCGGCGGGCGCTGGGCGAAGGAGTCGAAGTTCGCCGGCTGGGTCGCGCGCGTGGCCGAGGGCGGGCGCGATTTCTGGCTGCTCAAGCCCGCGACCTACATGAACGAGAGCGGGCGCAGCGTCGCGGCCTTCTCGCGCTTCCACCGGATCGAGCCGGCCGGGATGCTGGTGGTGCACGACGAGCTCGACCTGCCCCCGGGCGCGGTGCGGCTCAAGCGCGGCGGCGGCACGGGCGGTCACAACGGACTGCGCGACATCGACGAGGTGCTCGGCACGCGCGATTTCTGGCGCCTGCGCATCGGCATCGGGCACCCGGGCCACAAGGACGCCGTGGCCGACTACGTGCTGCACGAGGCGCGGCGCGACGAACTCGAACTGATCGAACCGGCGCTCGAGAGGAGCCTCGGCCTGCTGCCGCGCATCGCGTCAGGCCGGCTCAACGACGCCACCACGTGGCTCCACACGGTGCCCAAGGCGGCGCCGGACCCGGAACAGGAAACCAAGGCATGACTCTCCAGTGCGGCATCGTAGGCCTACCCAACGTCGGCAAGTCGACGCTCTTCAACGCGCTCACGAAGGCGGGCATCGCGGCGGAGAACTACCCCTTCTGCACGATCGAGCCCAACGTCGGCGTCGTCGAGGTGCCCGATCCGCGCCTCGCGGCCATCGCCGCCATCGCGAAGCCCCTCAAGGTGCTGCCGGCCATCGTCGAGTTCGTCGACATCGCGGGCCTCGTGGCCGGGGCCTCGAAGGGCGAAGGGCTGGGCAACCAGTTCCTCGCCAACATCCGAGAAACGGAGGCCATCGCGAACGTGGTGCGCTGCTTCGAGGACGACAACGTCGTGCACGTGGCGGGCAAGGTCGACCCGATCTCCGACATCGAGGTGATCCACACCGAGCTCGCGCTCGCCGACATGGCCACCGTGGACCGCACCCGGGAGAGGAAGCTCGGCAGCGCGCGATCGGGCAACAAGGAGGACGCGCGCCTGGTGGCGGTGCTCGAGAAGGTGCACAAGTCGCTGGACGGGCTTCACCCGGTGCGCGCGCTGGGTCTCTCGGCGGAAGAAATGGCGCTGCTGCAACCGCTCCAGCTGCTCACCGCCAAGCCCGCCCTCTACGTGGCCAACGTCGAGGAGCACGGGTTCGAGAACAACCCGCTGCTCGAGAAGGTGAAGGCGTACGCGGCAAGGGAGGGCGCGCCCGTCGTCGCCATCTGCGCGAAGCTCGAGAGCGAGATCGCCGACCTGACCGGCGAGGAGAAGGAGATGTTCCTCGCCGACATGGGCATGAAGGAGCCGGGGCTCGACCGCCTCGTGCGCGCCACCTTCGGCCTGCTGGGCCTGCAGACCTACTTCACGGCGGGCGAGAAGGAAGTGCGCGCCTGGACCATCCACAAGGGCGACACCGCGCCCCGGGCCGCCGCCGCCATCCACACGGACTTCGAGAAGGGCTTCATCCGCGCCGAGGTGATCGCCTACGACGACTTCATCGCGTGCAAGGGCGAGCAGGGCGCGAAGGAGGCCGGCAAGATGCGCCTGGAAGGCAAGGAGTACATCGTGAAGGACGGGGACGTGATGCACTTCCGGTTCAACGTCTGATGGCCGGCAGGCACGGGCTGGCGGGACGTGACGATGCCCACAATCCGTAACACGGTGCGCGTGCCTGCCGCATAGACTCTTCCGCCATGGCGCGAATCGTTGCGGTTCTTTTCCTCTGGCTGCTGGCGACCCTGTCGACCGGTGCCCTCGCGCAGGCACCCGCCTCCGCTCCCGCGCCCGCGAAGCCGGTTCGCATCCTCTTCATCGGCAACAGCCTCACCTACGAGACGGACATCCCCTCGCGCGTGGGCAAGGTGGTCGCCGCCACGGGACGCAAGGCCGTCATCGAGTCGGTGGCCTTCCCGTCCTTCAGCCTCGAGGACCACTGGCACGACGGGCGCGCGATGGAGGCGATCCGCAAGGGCTGGGACATCGTGGTGCTCCAGCAGGGAACCTCGGCCCATCGCGAGGGCCGGGAGCAGCTGGTGGAGTTCAGCAAGCGTTTCGCGGTGCCGATCCGCGCCGCGGGCGCGAAGCCCGCGCTCTACATGGTCTGGCCGCTGCAGGACCGGCCGAAGGAATTCCCCGCGGTCATCGACTCGTACCGCGCCGCGGCCAAGGCGATCGACGCGCTGCTCATTCCCGCCGGCGAGGCGTGGCTGAGGGCCCTGTCCAAGGAGCCGCGCCTCAGGCTCTACGCCGACCCGATCCATCCCTCCTCGTTCGGCAGCGACCTCGCCACGCTCGCGATCTACTTCACGCTCTTTCCCGCCGGCTACCAGGAGTTCGACGAAGCGTACGTCGCGAAGATCGCCAAGGCGCTCGACCTGCCCGCCGACCGGCGCGACTTCGTCCTGGACGTCGTGACGCGCGCGATAGACGAGCCTCTCGCCATCCGCGAATAGGCCGGGCGGGCGCGGGACCTCCCCCGGGCGCCTTCCTTGACCCGATCTCGCAAATGCCGGAAAATGCACGGCTTTCCGGCGAGTTAGCTCAGTGGTTAGAGCAGCGGAATCATAATCCGTTGGTCCGGGGTTCAAATCCCTGACTCGCCACCAGATCCAGCGAAAACGCCGGCCCTCCAAGGGCCGGCGTTTTCGTTTCCGGCCGGCGCTACTTCCTGGGCTCGCTCCAGAGCACGCCGCCGGTCGCCCAGTCGCTCTTCTTCACGTCCTGGAAGATCACGTCGACGGCGCCGGGGTCGATACCGAGCGCCTGCACGGTCGCCTCCGTGAGCGCTTTCGCGTAGTTGCGCTTCTGCTCGATCGTGCGGCCCTCGAAGAGCTGGACGGTGATGACGGGCATGGGAGTCTCCTTGGGTTTCGTCTCTGGGGAAATCAGCGGGCCGGCCAGGCCGGATCGTCCAGCGAGCGCAGCAGCGCGGGCCACTCGTCGGCGCCCTCGGGCGTGTGCCCGTCGCCGACCCACTGGCGGTAAGTCCTCTCGGCCACGGCATCGGGCACCACGAGCGGACGGCCGCCGGTGGCCGCCATCGCGGCGAGCTGCACCTGCGCGGCACGCTCGACGAGCATCATGAGGACGAAGGCCTCGCCCACCGTGCGCCCCACGGTGAGCAGGCCGTGGTTCTCGAGGATGAGCCCGTCGAGCTCGCCCAGCGCGGCGACGAGCCTTGCCTGTTCGTCCGCGGCGAAGGCGAGGCCCTCGTAGGCATGGCGGCCGAGGCGGCGGAAAAGGCGCATCGCCGGCTGCGAACAGGCGAGCAGCCCTTCGGGGATCGCCGCGAGCGCCTGGCCCCAGCGCGTGTGCAGGTGCATCACGCAGCGGGCGTCCGGCCGCGCGGCATGGATGCAGCCGTGGATCGCGAAGCCGCTCGGGTTCACGGGCGCGCCGCTGCCGTCCGCCACGCGTCCCTGCACGTCGACCTTCACGAGGTTCTCCGGCGTCACCTCGCCAAAGCGCAGGCCGAAGCGGTTGATGAGGTATCGGCCCGGCTCGGCCGGCAGCGACGCCGACAGGTGCGTCCACACCGTGTCGTCCCAGCCGCGGCGGGCGGCGAGGCGGTAGGCGGCCGCGAGGTCGCGGCGGATGTCGGGCTCGGAAGGCTGTGTCATGGCGCGAGGGTGCGTTTCGGGAGGCAATCTAGCATGCGCGCCGTTCGGCGCGGCCCGGCCTTCGTCGCCGGGAAAGGCGCGGTTCGTTCGGGTACAATCGCGCTCTTTTCCGCGCCTGCCCGGATTCAACCTCCGCGACCCAGGACGACGCCATGACCGACACCGCCAAGAAGGTCTACATCCGCACGTTCGGCTGCCAGATGAACGAGTACGACTCGGACAGGATGGCCGACGTGCTCGCCGCCGACGGGGGCTACGAGAAGACCGACGTGCCCGAGGAGGCGGATCTCATCCTGTTCAACACCTGCTCCGTGCGCGAGAAGGCGCAGGAGAAGGTCTTCGCCGACCTGGGACGCCTGAAGCCCCTCAAGCTCGCGAAGCCGGGCCTCCTGATCGGCGTGGGCGGCTGCGTGGCGAGCCAGGAGGGCGAGCACATCGTGCGGCGTGCGCCCTACGTCGACGTGGTGTTCGGTCCCCAGACCCTGCACCGCCTGCCGGCCCTGCTCGCCGGGCGCCGCGAGAGCGGCCGCGCGCAGGTGGACATCTCCTTCCCCGAGATCGAGAAGTTCGACCACCTGCCGCCGGCGCGCGTCGAGGGCGCCGGCGCGTTCGTCTCGATCATGGAAGGGTGCAGCAAGTACTGCAGCTTCTGCGTCGTGCCCTACACGCGCGGCGAGGAGGTCTCGCGCCCGGTGGACGACGTGCTCGCGGAGATCCGCGGCCTGGCCGCGCGCGGCGTGAAGGAAGTGACGCTGCTCGGCCAGAACGTGAACGCCTTCGCGGGCGAGACGGCCGGCGGCGAGCAGGCCGACTTCGCCCTCCTGCTCACGCAGGTCTCGCGCGTGCCGGGCATCGAGCGCATCCGCTACACCACCTCGCACCCGCTCGAGTTCACGCAGCGCCTCATCGACGCCTACACGCGCATTCCCTCGCTCGTCTCGCAGGTCCACCTGCCGGTGCAGTCGGGGTCGGACCGGATCCTGGCCGCGATGAAGCGCGGCTACACGGTCACCGAGTACAAGTCGATCATCCGTCGCCTGCGTGCCGCGCGGCCGGGCATCTCGATCTCCACCGATTTCATCGTCGGCTTCCCGGGCGAGACCGAGGCCGATTTCGAACTGACGATGAAGCTCGTGGAGGACGTGCGCTTCGACGGCGCGTTCAGCTTCGTCTACAGCAGCCGCCCGGGCACGCCCGCGGCCAACCTGCCCGACGGCACGCCCCAGGCGGTCAAGCTCGCGCGCCTTGCGCGCCTCCAGCAGAGGCTGCAGGCGCTTTCCGAGGAGTACTCGGCCGCCATGGTGGGCACGCGCCAGCGCGTGCTGGTCGAGGGCCCGGCGCGCAAGGATGCCACCGAGTGGGCCGCCCGCACCGACAACAACCGGGTCGTCAATTTCCCCGGCCCGCCTTCGCTGGCCGGCCAGTTCGTCGAAGTCGATATCACCCGGGCCTATCCGCACAGCCTGCGGGGCGAAGTCGCCCCGGCGCCGGCCGCCCGGACAGCCGCACCCGTTTCGTGACAATCCGTGACAAAACCTGTCCGGGCGCATGCTAAGTTGCCGCGCTTTACGGACGCCGTAACACGAGGAACCCATGACTAGAACCACGCGCACCCTTACCGTCGCGAGCGCCGTCGCCCTCGCCCTTGCCTCGATTTCCGTCGCGCTCGCCCAGGCACCCGCGCTCACGCCCGCGCCCAACGGCCCCGGTCCCGCCGGCCCCGCCGGCGCCGCCGCGCCCGCCGCCGCGCCGACCCCGCCCGGCCAGCCGCGCCCGTACAAGGACGTGCTGAAGGACGCCAAGGCGATCCCCGGCTACTTCACGCTCCACCAGAAGGACGAGAAGGTCTGGATCGAGATCAAGCCCGAGCAGTTCGACAAGCCCTTCTTCTTCTCGATCAACATCCCCCGTTCCATCGGCGAGCGCGGGCTCTACGGCGGCCAGATGGCCGGCCCGTGGTTCGGCATGCCCTGGGGCGGCGCGCAGGTCGCGGTGTGGAAGAAGATCGGCAACCACGTCCAGCTCATCGCGAAGAACACCGAGTTCTTCGCCAAGGAAGGCACGCCGCAGGCCCGCTTCGTCGAGGAGTCCTTCTCGGACAGCCTGATCGCCTCCGCCGCCGTGGCCGCGATGCCGAACCCGGACTCCAAGGCCGTGATCGTCGAGGGCAATGCCCTGCTCTTCGGCGACGTCGCGGGCTACTCGACGATGATCGAGCAGGCCTTCCGCCTGCCCTTCGCGATCGACGCGCGCAACACCAGCTTCTCGCGCGTCACCAACACGGAGATCATGACGAGCCTGCAGGTCAACGCGCACTTCGCGGTGCCCAAGATCTCGCCGCCGCCGCTCACGCCGCCGCCGGTGCCGATGCCGCCGCCGCCCCAGACCCCGCCGGACCCGCGCAGCTTCTTCGTCGGCTTCCAGTACAACTTCATGCCCCTGCCGGCCGTGCCGATGCAGGCGCGTCCCGCCGACGAGCGCCTGGGGCATTTCGTGACCTCGCGCAGCGACTACACCGACGACCTCTCGCCCAAGATCAAGAAGCACTTCGTCACGCGCTGGCGCCTGGAGAAGAAGGACCCGGCCGCGGCCGTGTCCGAGCCGGTGAAGCCCATCACCTACTGGCTGGACAAGAACATCCCGGCGAAGTACCGCAAGAGCGTGACCGACGGCATCCTCGAGTGGAACAAGGCCTTCGAGAAGGCGGGCATCCGCAACGCGATCGTCGTGAAGCAGCAGACGGAGCAGGATGACTTCGACACCCTCGACTCCTCCCATGCCTCGATCCGGTGGTTCACCGGCGCGGACGTGGGCTTCGCCATCGGGCCGTCCCACATCGACCCGCGCACCGGCGAGATCCTGGACGCCGACATCGGCATGTCCGACGTGTTCGCGCGCGGCGCCCGCCGCACCGTGTCCGAGGACATCGGCCGGCCCCTGGGCTTCGGCGCCGAGGCGGCCCCGCAGCTCACGCTCGCCGACCCGCTGCGCTTCCGCAAGGGCTTCCTCGCCTGCAACTACATGCAGGAATCCGCCCGCGAGATGGAGTTCGCCTTCGACGTGCTCGAGGCCCGGGGCCTGGACATGGACAGCCCCGAGGCGGAGTCGCTCGCCCAGGCCTACGTGAAGGACGTGATCATGCACGAGGTCGGGCACACGCTCGGCTTCCAGCACAACTACCGCTCCTCCACGATCTACACGCAGAAGCAGATCGCGGACCCGGCCTTCACCAAGGTGAACGGCGTCACCGGCTCGGTGATGGACTACACGCCCTTCAGCCTCGCCGTGAAGGGCGAGCCCCAGGGCGAGTACGTGATGAGCACGCTCGGCCCCTACGACTACTGGGCGGTCGAGTACGCGTACAAGCCCATCGCGCCCGAGGCGGAAGCCGCGGAGCTCGCGAAGATCGCCGCGCGCTCGACGGAGCCGCGGCTCGCCTTCGCCAACGACGAGGACGCCGGCATCCCGGGCTTCCGGATCGGCATCGACCCGGAGGTGAACCGCTTCGACCTGGGCGCGGACCCGCTGGAGTTCTACAAGCGGCGCCTGAAGATCTCGCGCGAGCTGTGGGACCGCCTGCAGGCGATGCCCCTCAAGGACGGCGAGAGCTACGAGCGCCTCACGCGCAGCTTCGCCAACGGCTTCCAGCAGCTCGCCCGCACCGCGCCGCTCGCGGCCAAGTACATCGGCGGCGTGAGGCACCTGCGCGACCGCGCCGGCACCGGGCGGCCGGCCTACGAGCCCACCCCGCTCGCCAAGCAGCGCGAGGCCCTCGCGGTCATCACGAACGACTTCTTCAAGGTGGACAGCTTCCGCTTCAAGCCCGAGTTCGTGAGCCGCATCGGCATCGACTACTTCCAGCGCCCGGTGAACCCGGACGTGTCGATCACCGCCGCGGTGCTTCGCGTTCAGTCGGCTTTCCTCGACCAGCTCATGGCCGATGCGACGGCGGCGCGCATCCTCGACTCCCAGGACAAGGTGGCCGACAAGTCGAAGGCCATGAGGCTCTCGGAGGTGTACGACACGCTCCAGGGCGCGGTGTGGTCCGAGCTCAAGACCGGCGGAGACATCTCCGGCATGCGCCGCAACCTGCAGCGCGAGCACCTGCGCCGCGTCGCCGGCGCGCTCGTGCGGCCCACGGCGACCATCCCCGCGGATGCCCGCGCCTTGCAGCGCGAGAACGCGCTCGAGCTGCAGCAGCAGATCCGTGCCGCGCTCGCGAAGGGCGGCCAGTCGAAGGAAGCGCGCTCGCACCTGAACGAGAGCCTCAACACGCTCACCGAGGCCCTCAAGGCGCCGCTGCAGCGCGCGGGCGTCTGA
>JBGAOO010000132.1:0-9612 GCA_044221765.1 Usitatibacteraceae bacterium
GCCGCCCGCGCCGGTGCGGTTGCCGTTGTTCACCGCGGCGATCGCGAGGCCGCTGAGCGTGCTCGTGGCGGAGGCGACGCCGCCATTGGCCGCGAGCGCGACGTTGGTGCCCACGGGCGCCGCGACGTTCACCACCTGGCTCACGGTGTTCGAGGTGCCCGCGGTGTAGCTCGCGTTGCCCGAGTAGCTCGCGGAGATCGAGTGCGTCGCCACGGAGAGCGCGCTCGTGGTGCACGCGGCGCTGCCGGCGGAGAGCGCGACGGCCGAGCACCCGGCGATCGAACTCGCGCCGTCGAGGAAGTTCACCGTGCCCGTGGGCGTGCCCGCGCCGCCCGAGACGGTGGCCGTGAAGGTCACGGATTGCCCGCTCGAGGAGGGGTTGAGCGAGGAGACGAGCGCGACCGTAGGGGCGACCGGCGGCGCGCTGTTGACCACCTGGTTCACGGCCGCCGAGGTGCTCGAGCCATAGGTGGCGCTGCCCGAGTAGACCGCGTTGATCGGGTGCGTGGCCACGGAGAGCGCGCTCGTGGTGCAGGTGGCCGAGCCCGCGGAAAGCGCCACGGACGAGCAGCCGGCGATGGCGGTGGCGCCATCGCGGAAGCTGACGCTGCCCGTGGGCGTGCCGGCGCCGCCGTTGACGATGGCGGTGAAGGTGACCGACTGGCCGCTCGTCGACGGGTTGATCGAGGAGATCAGCGTCGTGGTGGAGGGCGTGGCGCCCGGCGTGAAGGCCAGGGCCTCGACCTCGACCAGGCGCGTGTAGGCGTCGGTGGCGCTCGCGGTCACGTTCACGCGGATGCGGTCGGTGGTGTAGGGCGCGAAGCTCACGGTGCGCTTCACGAGGTTGTTGCCGGCCACCGTGCCCAGGTTCACCCAGCTGCTGCCGTTCCAGCCCTCGACCGTGAAGGCGGTGAGGCCGTAGAGCGTGAAGGTGGTCGCGTCGGTGGGCTCGATCGGCGAGGTGAAGGCGTCCTGCACCGAGTAGACGATGACGCGGTCGATGGTCTGCGCGCCGCTGAACTGGATGGTCACCGTGTCGGGGAAGACGCCGGGCGTGTTGTCCGCCCAGAAGTTCCCGCCCGCGCCGGTGCGGTTGCCGTTGTTCACCGAGGCGATGGACAGGCCGCTCAGCGTGCTGGTGGCGGAGGCGACGCCGCCGTTGGCCGCGAGGGCGACGTTCGTGGCGACGGGCGGGGCGGCGTTGACCACCTGGCTGACGGTGTTCGACGTGCCCGTCGTGTAGCTCGCGTTGCCGGAATAGACGCCGGTGATCGAGTGCGTGGCGACCGAGAGCGCGGCGGTGCTGCAGGCGGCGACGCCGCCGGAGAGCGCCACGGCGGCGCAGCCGGCGATGGAGCTCGCGCCGTCCCGGAAGTTGACGGTGCCCGTGGGCGTGCCCGCGCTGCCGCTCACGGTCGTCGTGAAGGTCACCGACTGCCCGCTGGTCGAAGGATTGACATTCGAGACGAGCGCGACGGTCGGGGCGACCGGTGGCGCGGCATTGACGACCTGGCTCACCGCGCTCGAGACGGCGCCGTTGTAGCTCGCGTTGCCGGAATAGGCCGCCGTGATCGAATGCGTGGCGACGGTGAGCGCGCTCGTGGTGCACGCGGCGCTCCCGGCGGAGAGCGCGACGGCCGAGCAGCCGGCGATGGAGCTCGCGCCATCCAGGAAGTTCACGGTGCCCGTGGGCGTGCCCGCGCCACCGCTCACCGTGGCGGTGAAGGTGACCGACTGGCCGCCCGTCGACGGGTTGACCGAGGAGACGAGCGCCTCGGGGGGCGTCGCGAGCGCCACGCCCGGGGTGAAGGCCTCGATCTCGGTGAGGCGCGAATACCCGTCGGTCGCGCTGGCGTTCAGGGTCACGCGGATGCGGTCGGTGGTGGTGCTGGCGAAGTTCACCGTGCGCTTCACGAGGTTGTTGCCCGTGACGGTGCCGACGTTCACGAAGGCGCTGCCGTTCCAGGCCTCGACCGTGAAGGAGGTGATGCCGTAGAGCGTGAACGTCGTCGCGTCGGTCGGCTCGATGGGCGAGCCGAAGGCGTCCTGCACCGAGTAGACGACGGCGCGGTTGATGGTCTTGGGGCCGGGGAAGAAGATCGTCACCGTGTCGGGGAAGGCGCCGGGCGTGTTGTCCGCCCAGAAGCCGCCGGATCCGGAGCGGTTGCCGTTGTTCAGGTAGGACGCGGTGAGGCCGCTCAGGGTGCTGCTCGCCGCCACCGAGGCGCCCAGCGAGGCGAGCGCGACGTTGGTGTTGGGTCCGGGCGGATTGGCGATCACCTGGTTCAGCGTGGCGGACGTGGCGCCCGCGTAGGTGCCATTGCCGGAATAGACGGCCGAGATGGGGTGCGTGGCGACCGACAGCCCGGCCGTGGAGCAGGTGGCCACGCCGCCGGAGAGCGCCACGGCGGAACAGCCGGCGATGGAGCTCGCGCCGTCGCGGAAGTTCACGGTGCCCGTGGGCGTGCCGCTGCTGCCGGTGACGGTGGCGGTGAAGGTGACGGTGATGCCGCTGTCGACCGGATTGTTCGAGGAGACGAGGGCGACCGTGGGGACGGGCGGGCCCGGCGGGTTGCGCAGGGCCGAGAGCGCCACGCGGTTGTTGTTCATCGACAGCGCCGCGTTCGCCTCGTCCACCTGGCCGACGGGCGAGCCGCAGGCGGTGGGGATGTTGTTCGCCCCGACGCAGGTGACGGCCGGGTTGGAGAACTTGTAGTTGAGGACGGCGCTGTTGAAGAAATACGCCATCAGGTCCTTGAAGTTGTTCGTGCCCGAGACCGGCGTGCTGCATTCGGGGTTGGACGCGCAGGCGCCGCCGAAGGCGTCGCACGAGAGCGCGAAGCGCCCGCCCTGGCACGAGTAATAGCCGAACGAGTACGAGTACGCGCCCGGGGTCGGCGTGCCGCCGCCCTGTTCCCACGAGACCGTCGCGCGGTCGTGCTGGTTGCCCATGTTGTGGCCCAGCTCGTGGATGAACACGCTGTCGCAGCCGACCACGCAGCCGGTGGTGACCGAGTACATGTAGGGCGCATCGCCCGGATCGGTGGCGCCGTTGGGCACCCACGCGATGCCGTTGCCGCCGAAATCCGAGCCATTGCGAAGGAGCGCCACCATGTCCGCGCCGAGATTGGTGCGCAGCGTCTCGATGCCGGAGAACACCGGCAGCAGGACGCCCGGGGGAGCGGGAGTGATGTCCGTGAGCGCCTGGCTGGCGGAGGTCGCATCGGAGTAGTTCACCATCTGCGTGCCGACCAGGCGCAGGGTGATCGCCACCTCGCTGTCCGCGTACGCCGTGTTCGCGGACGCGACGAGCTGGGCGAAGCGTGTCGCGAGGCCCGCGCCGAGCCGGGCGGAGAGGCCGTTCGTGTACACGATGAGCAGGTCCACCGTGACCTGCGGCGACGGCGCGGCCTTGCCGAAGGAGGACACGACGTTCACGCCGGGCACCGCCGTCGTGAACGTGGGGAAGGCGGGCGTCGAGGCGAGCGCCTTCGGGCGCGGGGGCATCGGCCGCGTGTCGCCGCGCAGGTCGATCAGGGGCAGGAATTCCTGCTCGGCCAGCATGTCCACGAGCCAGTCATGGCCTTCGCCCGGCGTCAGGCGGTAGTCGCCGTCGGGCGTGGCGATGCGCCCGAAGGTGCCCGCGGGCCCCGTGGTGATGATGGTGCGCAGCTTGCCCGGGTGGTCCCGCGCGTAGCCGATCCACGAGACGATGCCGTCGCCGTGATCCTGCAGCAGGTCGAAGACGATCGCCTGCGTGCGGCCGCTGGGCATGCGGAACTCCGCGACCTCGCCGTGGCGCAGGCCGCGCAGCCCCTCGAGGTCGAACCGGACCGCGAAGCCCTCGCTCTGGAAGGCCTTGGGCGCCCCGCTCTTGGCGAGGGGGCCGTCGTAGGGCGCGAGCAGCGGCGGGGCGGCGAGCGAGGGCAGGCCCGCGAACGCGGCGAGCGCGAGAAGGCATCCTGCGACATAGCGGCTGACGGGAAGATTCATGGCGCCTCTCCGAAACTGGGTCTTTCCTGGCCTTCGTGGATGATGCCGGCCGTTTGTGCCTCACCGACGTCGCGAGGAGCCGCTCGCGCGGGGGCGCGCAGCGGATGGCAATCCCGCCGGGACGCGGGCATGAAGCCCGCACCGGCGAACACGTAAATCCTATCGGTCCCTCACCTGTTGCGGCGCCCGCAAATCCGGCACGCGGATTGTGGCGTTCTTCACACTACTCGCAAGGCCCGCGAGCGGGCTATGCGTTCCGTCACATCCCGGCGGGAATGGCCTCTTTCCCTTTGGCCGGCATGACCGTCGTCAATCCGTCACCGCGCCCTTGCTCGCCGTGCCTACCAGCTTCGCGTACTTGGCGAGCACCCCGCGCGTGTAGCGCGGCTGCGGCTGCTTCCAGGCGGCACGCCGCTTCTGGATCTCTACGTCGTCGACATTCAGCTGGATGAGCAGCTCGTGCGCGTCGATGGTGACCGAGTCGCCCTCGTGGATCAGGCCGATGAGGCCGCCCGCGAAGGCCTCGGGCGCCACGTGCCCGACCACCATGCCCCAGGTGCCGCCGGAGAAGCGCCCGTCGGTGATGAGGCCCACGGATTCGCCCAGCCCCTTGCCGATGAGCGCGGCGGTGGGCGAGAGCATCTCGCGCATGCCGGGGCCGCCCTTGGGCCCCTCGTAGCGGATGACGAGCACGTCGCCGGCCTTGATGCGGTCGGTCATGATCGCGTCCATCGCGTCGGGCTCGGAATCGAACACGCGCGCCGGCCCCGTGATCACCGGGTTCTTCAGGCCCGTGATCTTGGCCACGCAGCCCTCGGGCGCGAGGTTGCCCCTGAGGATGGCCAGGTGCCCCTGCGCGTACATCGGGTTCGACCAGGGGCGGATCACGTCCTGGTCCTTGCGCGGCTCGGCCGGCACGTTCGCGAGGGTCTGCGCGACGGTCTTGCCGGTGATCGTCATGCAAGCGCCGTGCAGCAGCCCGTGATCGAGCAGCATCTTCATCACCTGCGGCACGCCGCCGGCGCGGTGAAAATCGGTGGCCACGTAGCGGCCGGAGGGCTTCAGGTCGCACAGCACGGGCACGCGCTTCCGGATGCGCTCGAAGTCGTCGATCGTCCAGGGCACCTGCGCCGCGTGGGCGATCGCGAGCAGGTGCAGCACCGCGTTGGTGGAGCCGCCCACGGCCATGATCACGGCCACGGCGTTCTCGAACGACTCGCGGGTGAGCATCTGGCGCGCCTTGCGGCCCTGCCTCACGGCCTCGACGAGCACGCGGGCGCTCTCCTCCGTGTTGTCGCGCTTCTCCGTGTCCTCGTTCGCCATCGTGGAGGACGAGGGCAGCGACAGGCCCATGGCCTCGATGGCGCAGCTCATCGTGTTGGCGGTGTACATGCCGCCGCAGGCGCCGGTGCCCGGCAGGGCGCAGCGCTCGATCGCGTCGAAGTCCTCGCGGCTCATCCTGCCGCCCTGCAGCGCGCCCACGGCCTCGAACACGGAGACGATCTGCAGGTCCTGGCCCTTGTGGTGGCCGGGCTTGATGGTGCCGCCGTAGACGAAGATGGCCGGCAGGTCCAGGCGCGCGATGGCGATCATCGCCCCGGGCATGTTCTTGTCGCAGCCGCCGATGCACAGCACGCCGTCCATGAACTGGCTCTGCACGGCGGTCTCGATGGAATCGGCGATGACCTCGCGCGAGACCAGCGAGTACTTCATGCCCTCGGTGCCCATGGAGATGCCGTCGGTCACGGTGATCGTGCCGAACATCTGCGGCATGCCGCCGGCGGCGCGGATGGCCCTGTCGGCCGCGTCGGCCAGGGGCTGCAGGCCCGCGTTGCAGGGGTTCAGGGTGGAGTGTCCGTTGGCCAGGCCGATGAAGGGCTTGGCGAAATCGGCGTCCTGGTAGCCGATGGCGCGCAGCATGGAGCGGTTGGGCGAGCGCGAATCGCCTTCGGTGATCGTGGTGGAGCGGTACTTGGGGGTCGTCATGGCGGGGTCTTCGGGAGGGGGCGGCAGGCAGCGGCGCCGGAATCGGCGGGCCGGACCGGTAGAATAGCGCCTCGCGCCTGCCCCGCGAAACCCTCGCAAGGCCTTCGTACCCGTGCTCACCCACCCGCAGTTCGATCCCGTCCTCTTCAGCCTGGGCCCGGTGGCCGTGCGCTGGTACGGCCTCATGTACGTGCTCGCCTTCGTCGCCTTCGTGGTCCTGGGCAAGCTCCGGGCGCGCAAGGGGCCGGCCTACGGCATGACCGAGGCCGGGGTGGACGACCTGCTGCTCTACGGCGTGCTCGGGGTGATCCTGGGCGGCCGCCTGGGCTACGTGCTCTTCTACAAGCCCCAGTACTACCTGGCGCACCCGCTCGAGATCGTGCAGATCTGGACGGGCGGCATGTCGTTCCACGGGGGGTTCCTGGGCGTGCTGCTCGCCGTCGCGGTCTTCTGCTCGCGCCGCCAGCTGCGCTGGATCACCACCATGGATTTCATCGCGCCCCTGGTGCCGCTGGGACTTGCCGCCGGCCGGCTGGGCAATTTCATCAACGGCGAGCTGCCGGGCCGCGCCACGGACCTGCCCTGGGGGATGTGGTTCCCGCAGGTGGACCGCCTGCCCGTGGCGCGCCACCCCTCGCAGCTCTACCAGTTCGCGCTCGAGGGGCTCGCGCTCTTCGCGGTGCTGTGGTGGTTCTCGCGCAAGCCCCGGCCGGCCGGGGCCGTCTCCGGCGCCTTCCTCGTGGGCTACGGCCTCTTCCGGTTCCTCGCCGAGTTCGCCCGCCAGCCCGACGACTTCCTGGGCCTGCTCGCGCTCGGGTTCTCGATGGGGCAGTGGCTCTCATTGCCGATGATCGCCGCGGGCATCGCGATGCTCGCCTGGGCCTACCGCCGGCCGCCACCCGGCCGCTGAGCCGCGCCGGGCCCCCCGGCGGCGAACTGGTATCGCGCTGGTATCCTTGGCGCCATGGCAGACCCGGATTCCGGGGCTTCGCCCCCGCGCCCCTCGGTCGAACGACTCTTTCCCGCCCTGTACGACGAACTGAGGCGGCTCGCGCGCTCGCGCCTGGCCGGCGGCGGGCGCCCCACGCTGCTCGACACCCGGGCCCTCGTGCACGAGGCCTACCTGCGCATGCAGCGAAGCGGCGGCGTGACGGTGAACGACCGGGAGCACTTCCTCGCCTACGCGGCCACCACCATGCGCTCGGTGGTGATCGACTTCGTGCGCCGGCGCAGCGCCGAGCGGCGCGGGGGGGGTGCCGAGCACGTGACGCTCGACACCGACTGGGCGCAGGACCTGGGCGCCACCGACGACGAGATCCTCGCGGTGCACGGGGCGCTCGAGCAGCTCGCCCAGGTGGACGAGCGCCTGGTGCGCGTGGTCGAGATGCGCTACTTCGCGGGCCTTTCGGATGCCGAGATCGGCGCCGCCCTGGGCGTCACCGACCGCACCGTGCGCCGGGACTGGGATCGCGCCCGCCTGCTGCTCGCGGAGATCCTCGGGCGCTAGGGCTGTCCGCTTTCGCGCCGTTCCTGCGTGGTATCGCATCAAGGACAACGCCCCAGCGGCCGACCCGACCCGATGGAGACACCCGCCAATCCCGCCACGCAGCGCCTCGCCAGCTTGAACGCGCTGCTCGACACCGCCCTCGGCCTGCCGCCCGGGGAGCGCGAGGCGTGGCTCGCGGCCCTGGCACCGGAGCACCGCGCCCTCGAGCAGCCGCTGCGCGCGATGCTCGCCCGGGCGCAGGCGCCCACCGATGCCTTCATGCGGGCGCCGGTGAGCCTCTCGGGATTGCCGGTGGACGCCGTGATCGCCGGCCCCGATCGTCCCGGGGACCTCGTCGGCCCCTACCGCCTGCTGCGCGAGCTCGGGGCGGGCGGCATGGCGCACGTGTGGCTCGCCGAGCGCGCCGACGGCGCGATGCAGCGCCAGGTGGCGCTCAAGCTGCCGCACGCGGCCTGGGCCTTCGGCCTGGCCGAGCGCATGGCGCGCGAGCGCGACATCCTCGCCTCGCTCGAGCACCCGCTCATCGCGCGCCTTTACGACGCGGGCGTCGCGGAGGGTGGCCGCCCCTACCTCGCGATGGAATACGTCGACGGCCGGCCCATCGACCGCCACTGCCGCGAGGAGGGGCTGGGGGTCGAGGCGAAGCTGCGGCTCTTCCTGCAGGTGTGCCAGGCCGTCTCCCACGCGCACGCGCTGGTCGTCCACCCTCAAGCCTCCAACGGCAATCCTCGTCACGAAGGCGGGCGAGGTGCTGCACGACTTCAGCGTGGCAAAGCTGCTGGAGGAGCGAGGCGCAAACCGCCCTCGCCCGAGACGCAATTGCACGGCCGCGCTCACGCCCGACACGCCTCGCCCGAGCAGCTGCGCGCGCAGACGCTGGGCGCAGGCAACGACGTGTACTCCGCAGCTGATCTGCAGGCTGCTCGCCGAGGACGCGGCCCTACCGCCTGCGGCGCAGGCGCCCGCGGCGCTCGAGGAGGCGCTTTCCAGTGCTCGCCCGGCGAGGTGGCACCGGCGAGCAGCCGCGTGCGCGAGGACCGCGCCCTCGCCCGGGCGCTCGCCGGCGACCTCGGCACCATCCTCGCGAAGGCGATGCGGCCCGGCGGCGCGGGGCGGCCTGCAGAGCGTGGACGCCTTCGCCTCGGACCTGCAGCGCCACCTTCGCGGCGAGCCGGTGCTCGCGCGGCGCTGTTCGCCTGCGCGCGGGCAAGTTCGGCGCGCCGCCACGCCTGGCCGCTCGCCGGCGCCGGCCATCGGCCAGCAGCAGGGCTCGCGGCGGCGCTCCTGCAGGCACGCGAGGCCGACAGGCAGCGCCGCCACTCGCGGTCGAGGATGCAGCAGGCCGAGCTGACGCTGGAGTTCGTGAACGGCGTGATCACCGAGGGCATCCAGGCCGGCGGGCGCTCACGGCGTTGCTCGCGCGGTGGCCGAGGGCGGGCCGGGCGCGAGTTCCCTGGACCGGCTGGTGGCGGCCGAGACCGTGAGCTCGTGGAACATGTCCGTCGGCCGCCACCGCGACGCCGAGGCGCTCCTGCGGCGCACGCTCGCCGCGAGCCGGCCCGCGGATGCCCCTCGGCTGCATCGCATCATGACCTGCCGGCACGGCTCGGCGCTCGCGAGCCTGGGCCGGGTGGAGGACGGCATCGCGCTGCTGATGGGCGTGATCGACGAGCCCGGCCTCGCGGACTCGGTGGCGGCCTACTGCCTGCAGCGCCGCGCGCTCGTGGCGCGCTACGCGGGCGATGCGGCGACGGCGCTTCGCTTCGCGCTGCAGGCACGCGATCGCTTCGCGGCCTCCGGCCGCCTCTCGCCCACGGCCACCGCCCTGCTCGAGGGGGAGATCGGCTACGCGTACTCGCTCTCGGGCCAGCCCGCCGAGGCGGACCGCCACTTCGCCGAGGCGATCCGCGTGTTCGAGCAGGCCGGGCGCGCCGCGAGCCTGCAGGCGCTCACGGTGTTCAACAACTGGGGCATCGCGCTCCTCAGCATGGGCGCGCCGAGGGAGGCGCTGGCGCAGCTCGAGCGCGCGCTCGCGATCGCCGAGCGCTACGCGGTGGGCGGCGACGTGCCCGGCTTCCTGCTCTCCAACATCGGCCAGACCTACCTGCTGCTCGCCCGGCTCGACG
>JBGAOO010000133.1:0-11353 GCA_044221765.1 Usitatibacteraceae bacterium
GGCGCAGGCCCTCCGGCCCGTCGACGCTGGCGATGAGGCCGGCCTCGCCGGGGGCGAGGTCGGAAAGGGGGGGGCGCTGGGTCATGGGTGCCTTGTTGGGAATGTTTCTTATTAAGATTCCACTATGCCACGGCGCCGGACCCGTTCCTTGCGTTGCATCAAGCGCGCGCGAGCGAAAGAAAACGGGCGGCCCGGAGGCCGCCCGCAGGGTTGGGCGCGGGGGCGCGCAGGGCGCCCCGCGGCATCACTTGATCATCGCCATCCAGGGCAGCCCGACCGCGAGGAAGACCACGATGAAGAGCAGGCCGAAGATCCCGCCGAGCTTCCAGTAGTCCTTCGAGGGCAGGTAGCCGGAGCCGTAGTAGACCGGGCTCGGGCCCGTCGCGTACGGGGTGAGCATGCCCATGATGCCGAGCGTGAGGCACAGCAGCAGCGCGAACTGCGCCATGTTCATGCCCGGGATCGTGGTGCCCACGGCCAGCATGACCGGCAGCAGCGCCGTCACGTGCGCCGTCACGCTCGCGAACAGGTAGTGCGTGAAGTAGAACACGAGCACCAGGGCGATCATCGCGGCGAACGGGGTGTAGCCCGTCATGCCCGCGGCCACGCCGTCGGCGAACCACTTCACGAAGCCGACCCTGTTCAGCCCGTCGGCCAGCGCGACCAGGGTCGCGAACCACGCCAGCGTGTTCCAGGCGGCCTTGTTCGCGACGATGTCGTCCCAGGTCACCACCCGGGTCACGAGCATGAGCGAGATCACGAGGATGGCGGCGGTGGTGGCGTTCACGACCTCGCCGGCGAAGATCCACAGCGCGAGCGCGATGACCACGAGCACGCCCAGCGTCATCTCGCGGCCGGTGAGCCCGCCCATCTTGCGCAGTTCCTCGCCCGCCCAGCGGGGCACCTCCTCGCCCTGCTTCACCTCGGGCGGGTAGATCACGTAGGCGATGAGCGGGATGAGCGCGAGCAGCAGGATGCCCACCGGGGCGATCGCCGTGAACCACTGCATCCAGGTGATGTCGACCTTCGCCGTCTTCTTCACGATCTCCAGGGCGAGCAGGTTGGGCGCGAGGGCCGTGAGGAAGAGCGAACTCGTCACGCACGTGGCGGCGATCGCGACCCACATCAGGTAGGAGCCGATGCGCCGCGCGCTGGGGTCGTTCGGCCTGGAGTCGTAGAGCGCCGGCAGGTTGCGGATCACCGGGTAGATCGTGCCGCCGCTGCGCGCCGTGTTCGACGGCGTGAAGGGCGCGAGGATCGTGTCGGCGATCGTGATCGCGTAGCCCAGCGTGAGGGTGCGCCTGCCCATGAGCTTCACGAGCACCAGCGCGATGCGACGCCCCAGTCCCGTCTTCTCGTAGCCCAGGGCGAACATGAACGCGCCGAAGATGAGCCACACGGTGCTGTTGGAGAACCCGGAGAGCGCCCAGTTGAGCGAGGCGTTGGCCGCCTTGAACCCGGGCTTGGCGAGTTCGGCCGGCGAGTACAGCACCCAGGGCGAGAGCAGGGCGACGGCCGTCACGCCGATGAGGCCGATGGCCCCGCCCGGCAGCGGCTCGAGCATGAGCCCGACGATCACGCCCGCGAAGATCGCGAAGTAGAACCAGGCGTGGTGCGGCAGGCCGGCGGGCGCGGGAACGAGCGCCAGCGCGACCGTGACCGCGACGGGCGCGATCGCGCGCCAGGGGAATTCGTGGTGCGGCGATTTCTCGGCGAGGACCTTGCCGGTGCCCGGCCCGGTGCCGGGATGGACGGTGGACATGGCGTCTATCCTTTCGTGGTGTGCCACTGGACAAGTGGCCTTACCACCGGATTTTCGCGCCGCCCCTCCGGGGAAAATTGACCGCCCGCAACCGGCGCGGCCGGGGGGGTGGCCCCTGGGTCCCAATTTGGCACCATGGAACAACGGGAAGTCAGCCGCGGCCGGCGAGCACGGCCGGGATCACCCACCAGCCCAGCACGGTGATGAGCGCGATGCCGGCCAGGTTCAGGACGAAGCCGGCGCGGATCATCTGCGGCATGCGCACCAGGCCCGTGCCGAAGACGATCGCGTTGGGCGGGGTGCCCACGGGCATCATGTACGCGCTGCTCGCGGCGAGCGCGCACGCCACGACGAGCGTGGGGCCGTCCAGGCCGAGCGCGGGCGCCATCGCGGCGAGCACCGGCGTCATCGTCGCCACCTGCGCGGTGTTCGAGGTGACCTCGGACAGGAAGACGGTGGTGGTCACCAGCGCGGCGAGCAGGGCGAACGCGGGCAGCACGCCGAAGGCGCGCGCCGCGTGCCCGATGTAGGCCGAGGCGCCATTGGCCTCCACGGCCGCGGCGAGGCTCAGGCCGCCGCCGAAGAGCACCAGCACGCCCCACGGCAATTCGCGCGCGCAGCCCCAGTCCATCGCGTGCACGCCCCTGGCGCGGTCGACGGGGATCACGAAGAGCGCGAGCGCCGCCAGCATCGCGACGCCGCTGTCGGTGAGCCCGGCCAGGGGCCGCACGCCGGCGATCGAGAGCGGGCGCAGCAGCTCGCCGAAGATCCACAGGAAGGCCGCGCCGGCGAACACCGCGAGCGTCGCCTTCTCGCCGCGCCCGGGCGCACCGAGCCTCGCGTACTGGGCCGCGATCATCTCGCGCCCGCCCGCGACCTCCCCGAGCGGCGCGGGGAAGAGCACGCGCGTGATGAGGAACCAGGCAACCGGCAGGAAGAGGACCGTGAAGGGCAGGCCGATCGCCATCCAGTCGACGAACCCGATCTCCCGCCCGTAGGTCTGGGCGATGAAGCGCGCGGCGATGCCGTTGGGCGGCGAGCCGATGAGCGTCGCGATGCCGCCGATCGAGGCGGCATAGGCGACCGCGAGCATCAACCCCGTCGCGAAGTTCGCCTCCGGGCCCGTTGGCGACGAATCGGCCGCCGCGCCGCCGGCCGGCCGCCTCACCAGGTCGACCACGCCCAGCGCGATGGGCACCATCATCGCGGCGCAGGCCGTGTTGGAGATCCACATGCTCAGGAACGCGGTCGCCGCCATGAACCCGGCGGTCATCGCGCCGGGCCTCGTGCCGGTGAGCCGCAGCGTGAGGAAGGCGATGCGCCGGTCGAGCCCCCAGCGCTGGATGGCGAGGCCCAGGATGAACCCGCCCAGGAAGAGGAAGATCACGTCGGCCGCGTAGGGCGCGGCGGCCTTCGCCACCGGGGCGATCCCGAACAGGGGGAAGAGCGTGACGGGCAGCAGCGCCGTGACCTCGATCGCGACGGCCTCCGTCATCCACCAGGTGGCCATCCAGGCGGCCATCGCGAGCGTGGCGCGCCCGGCCTGCGTGAACACGATCGTCTCGCCCGAGCTTCCCGTGTACGCGGCGGGCAGGCACGCAAAGAGCACCGCCGCCAGCAGGGGGCCGGCCACGAGGCCTGCACGTCGGACGTGCGCGATGGCATCCATGGTGGCGGGCCGCGGCGGGAAGCCGCGGACGCCCGGTACCGCTAGTACGGCGCCTTCACCTTCTCGAGTTGCTCCTTGCTCACGCCGGGCACGCTCTCGCGCGCCTTGAACCGGTTCAGGTTCCAGGCGCCCTCGCCCAGCCAGTCCTTCACCTTTTTCAGGTTGGCGGCACGCTCGGCATCGGTGTCGCCCAGGTACTTGTACATGTTGCCCGGCTTGCCGCCCGCGTTGGCGCCGTCGTCCAGGCGCCGCATCACGGCACCGGTGGCCGGCCAGACCACGAAGCCCATGAAGGTCGTGTACGTGTCCATGCGCGGGCCTTCCTTCTTGCGCTTGGCGTCGGAGAGCAGCATCCAGTCGCCGAACTCCGGCGCTTCCACGCCATGGCATTCGGCGCAGCCCTTCTTCACGATCGGCGCGATGTCCGCGCGCCAGGTGAGTTCCTGCGCGGTTGCCGTCGCGGCGTAGGCCGCGAGGAGCGCCATCGCCAGTTGCTTGATTCGCATGTTTCCTCCAGGGTTGTCGTTGTCGTTGTCGTCGGAACCGCGAATCGGCCCTCTTCAGCCGTCCATCCCCTGCTTCACCATCTTGCGACGCAGGAAAGCGATCTGGGTCTGCAGCGGCAGCTGCTTCGGGCACACGTCGTGGCAGGCGAGCAGCGACATGCAGCCGAACACGCCGGCATCGTCGCCCACCAGCTCGTAGTAGGCCTCGTCGTCGCGCGTGTCGCGCGGGTCCAGGCGGAAGCGCGCGATCTTGTTGAGCCCCACGGCGCCCACGAAATCCGCCCGCATGCGGGCCGTGCCGCAGCCGGCCACGCAGCAGCCGCACTCGATGCAGCGGTCGAGCTCGTAGATGGCCTCGGCGAGGGCCGGGTCCATCGCGTCCTCGATCCGCTTGAGGTCGCGCTGCGTCTCGGGCAGGTGCACCCAGGTCTCCAGGCGCTCGCTCATCCCGCGCATCCACTTGCCGGTGTCCACCGACAGGTCGCCGATCAGCTCGAAGACGGGCAGCGGGGCGAGCGTGATGTCGGGCTCGAGGTCCTTCGTGACCGTGCGGCAGGCGAGCGTGGGACGCCCGTTGATCATCATCGCGCAGCTGCCGCAGATGCCGGCGCGGCACACGAAGTCGAATTGCAGCGACGGATCCTGCTTCTCGCGCAGCTCGGTGAGCGCGATGAACAGGGTCATCCCCGGCGCCTCCTCGAGCTCGTAGGTCTGCATGCGCGGCTCGTCCCCGGGCTTCGCCGGGTTGTAGCGCAGGATGTGGAAGCGCAGCTTCCGGTGGTTGCTTTGTTCGGCCATGGCAGGGTTCCTTGTGAGTCCGCGCGGGCGGCGAGGGCTAGAAGCGCTCGTCGATGCGTTCGTTGCGGCCGCGCAGGACCGGGGGGAGCAGGTGCTCGTAGGGCATGAGGGCCGCCTGCAGGGCGAAGCGGTCGTTCGCGTGCTGCGCGCGGATCGCCTCCACGGCCTTCTGGCGCTCGGCCGTGTCCGGGTGGTCGATGTAGTCCTTCGCGCCGTAGCCGCGCCAGCCCGGCGGCAGCTCCATGCGCTTGATGTCGAGCGGCTCGTAGGCGAGCGTGGGCAGCGAGTCGGACTCGCCCGGCCAGGTCGCGAGCGTGCGCTTGAGCCACTCGGCGTCGTTGCGGCGCGGGAAGTCCTCGCGGAAATGCGCCCCGCGGCTCTCGGTGCGCACCGCGGCACCGTACGCGATCGACAGCGCGACCTTCAGCATGCGCTGCACGCGATAGGCGGTCACCAGCTCCGGGTTCGCGCCCAGCGTGGGGGAGCGAAGCCCGATGCTGCGGCTTCGCACCAGGAGCTTCTGGAGCTTGTCCACCGCCTCCTCGAGGTCCTTGCCGGTGCGGAAGATGCCCACCTTCGCGGTCATGAGGTCCTGCATCTCGCCCTTGATGAGCGAGGCGTCCCCGCGCCCGCCGCCCTTTGGTGAACGCGACGAGCCCGCCTGCTCGCGATCGAGGAACTCGCGCACCAGCGCCGTCGGGATCGCCGGCTCGTTGGCGCGGTTGTCGCAGAAGTCGGCGATCGTCTCGCCCACGATCATCCCGGCGACCACCGTCTCGGCGACGGAGTTGCCGCCCAGCCGGCTGAACCCGTGCATGTCCCAGCAGGAGGCCTCGCCCACCGAGAAGAGGCCCTTGAGCGTGCGGCTCTGGCCCGTCGCGTCGGTGCGCACGCCGCCCATGGTGTAGTGCTGCGCGGCCCGCACCGGGATCATTTCCCTTCACCGGGTCCACGCCCAGGAAGTAGTGGCAGATGTCCTGTGACCTCGCGCAGGTTGGTGTGGATGTGCTTCTCGCCCAGCTGCGTGATGTCCAGCCAGGGTGTGCCGAAGCGCGAGGTGGCGCTCCTTCTTTTTGCCCTTGATGTGCTCTTCCATCCGGCGCGAGACCACGTCTCGCGAGGCGAGCTCCTTCTTCTCCGGCTCGTAGTCGGGCATGAAGCGGTGGCCGTCGACGTCCTTCAGCAGCCCGCCGTCGCCGCGGCAGCCCTCGGTCACGAGGATGCCGGCGGGGAAGATGCCCGTCGGGTGGAACTGGATGGCCTCCATGTTGCCCAGCGCCGCCACGCCCGTCTCGAGCGCGAGCGCGTGCCCGATGCCCTCGCAGATCACGGCGTTGGTCGTCGTGCGGTACACGCGGCCCGCGCCGCCGGTGGCGACCGCCGTGGCGGTGGCGAGGTAGGCGGACAGCTCGCCGGTGACGAGGTCGCGCACGACCGCGCCGTGGCACTGCCTGCCGTCGTGGATGAGGGCGAGGGCCTCCTTGCGCTCGTGCACGGGGATCGAGTCGCCGATGGCCTGGTCGGCCACGGCGTTGATCATCGCGTGGCCCGTGCCGTCCGCGGCGTAGCAGGTGCGCCACTTCTTCGTGCCGCCGAAGTCGCGCTGCGCCACCAGGCCGTGCGCCTCGTCGCGCTCGGTGATCGTGACCTTCTGGCCGTTGATGATCACCTGCCGGTCGCCCTTGCGCACGCGGCTCCAGGGCACGCCCCACGAGGCGAGCTCGCGCACCGCCTTGGGCGCGGTGTTCACGAACATGCGCACCACGTCCTGGTCCGCGCCCCAGTCGGAGCCGCGCACCGTGTCCTCGAAGTGGATGTCCTCGTTGTCGCCCTGCCCCTTGGCGACGTTGGCCAGCGAGGCCTGCATGCCGCCCTGCGCCGCCTTGGAGTGCGAGCGCTTCGCCGGGACGAGGGACAGGATGATGGCATCGTGGCCGCGCCGCTTCGCGCCGATGGCCAGGCGCAGCCCGGCCAGCCCGCCGCCGATGACCAGCACGTCGGTGTGGATGATCTTCATGGTGCCTTCTCCATCGGGTTCGGGACCACCCACGACGGGGTGTAGCGCTCGCCCACGCGGTCGCGGTGCTCGTAGCCGATCTTCGCGTACGCGGCCAGGGTGGCGAGGCCCAGGGCCAGGAAGAACACGGTGAAGGCCCACTTGGCCGTCGAGAGCCGGCGCCGGCTCGCGGCCACGTCCTTGCCCTCGAACCAGCCCCACTTGATGCACAGCCGGTACAGGCCGATGCCCCCGTGCAGCTCGACCGCGAAGAGCATCACCAGGTAGATCGGCCACCAGCTGCCGGACCACACCCGGTCGGCCGACTCGTAGGGGCCGATCATCCCGGGGTGCATGAGCATCTGGTACAGGTGCACCGTGGCGAGGAAGAAGAGCATGAAGCCCGTCACCGCCTGCACCCACCACAGCGTGGTGTCGGCATGGTCGATGAGCTTGCGGTGGCCGAGGAAGTTCCGGTATTGCCGGTAGTTGGCCGGGAACTTCCGCATCGCGAGGAAGGCGTGCACGATGACGAAGAGCATCACGCCGCCCACCACGCCGGAGACGAGGATGGGGTAGGCCTTCCCGAGGACGAAGTAGCCCTCGAAGAACTTCGTCACCGCCCACATCGCGTCCTTGCTGATGAGGATGGTGGAGACGAAGAACATGTGCCCCCACATGAACAGGCCCAGCACCAGGCCCGTGGCGCTCTGCGCGAAATCCATCCGGGCGGGCCACCGGCTCTTGCGGGTCCGGTCGGCGAGGCCTACGCCGGCAATGACGTTGTCGCTGGTACTCATGGAATCCCTCCGGGCCCGGGCAGGGCGGGCGCTGCCCACACTTTGCGTCCGCGGGCCAGCCGCCCCGTTGACAGGGGTCAAAGGGGCAGGCAGACGATGGTCCCCTTGCCCCCGAGGCGCGCCTCTGTCACGCGCCACTGTCACGAGCTCCTGTCACTCGCCTCTGGTAGGCTTCGCCGGACAAGAAGCGTGCCCACATCGAGCGGGCACGCCACAACCGGAGGAGAAGCCCGCATGACCCGAGTTCCGCCGTTCGCCCTCGCCGCCAGCCTTTTCGCCGCGGCCCTCGCCTTCTTCCCGCTCCCGGTCCTCGCTCCAGCCTGGCCCGCCAAGGCCGTGAAGCTGGTGGTGCCCTTCCCGCCCGGCGGCGGCACCGACACCTTCGCGCGCCCGCTCGCCGCGAAGCTCTCCGCGCAGCTGGGCCAGCAGGTCGTGATCGACAGCCGCGGCGGCGCGGGCGGCACGATCGGCGCGGATGTCGCCGCCAAGTCCGCCCCCGACGGCTACACGTTCCTGCTCGGGACGGTCCACCACACCGTGGCGGTGAGCGTGTACAAGTCGCTCCCCTACGACCTCGAGCGAGATCTCGTCCCGATCACCGGCGTCGCCTACGTGCCCGACGTCCTCGTGGTGAACAAGAAGGTCGCCGCCCAATCGGTCGGCGAGCTGATCGCGCTCGCGAAGGCGAACGCCGGCAAGTTCAACTACGGCTCCTCGGGCAACGGCACCACGCGCCACCTGGCCGGCGAGATCTTCAACCGGATGGCCGGCACCGCCATCACGCACGTGCCCTACAAGGGGTCCGGGCCCGCGATGACCGGCCTGCTCGGCGGGGAGATCGAGATGATCTTCGAGGGCCTGGGCAGCGCCGCCTCGCACATCCGTGGCGGGTCGATCCGCGCGCTCGCCGTCACCTCTCCCCGCCGCTCGCCGGCGTTCCCCGAGATCCCGACCATGGCCTAGGCGGGCCTGCCGGGCTTCGAGTCGCTGTCCTGGTACGGCCTGTGGGCGCCGGCGGGCACCCCGCCCGAGATCCTCCAGCGCATGCACGCCGAGGTCGTGCGCGCCCTCGCCTCCCCGGAACTGCGCACGGTCTGGCAGAACCAGGGGGCCGAGCCGGGCGGCGAGCCCAGCGCCCAGTTCAAGGCCTTCATCCGGGCCGAGATCGAGAAGTGGGGCAAGATGGTGCGCGAGGCGAAGATCGCCATCGACTGAAGCGGCCGCCGGCGGGGCGCAACCCGGGGAACCCGCTACAATTGCGTTTCCTCCCGCCGCGCCCCCCCGGCCTTGATCGACGTCATCATCCCCGTCTACCGCGGGCTGCCCGAAACGCGCCGTTGCCTCGAAAGCGTATTGCGTAGCCGGCTCGCCCTGCCCCACGAGATCGTGGTGGTGGACGACGCGAGCCCGGAGCCGGCGCTGGCCGAGTGGCTGCGCGAGCTGGCGCAGGCCGGTCGCATCACCCTGATCGTCCACGGGCGAAACGCCGGCTTCGTCGCCTCGGCGAACGACGGCCTGCGCGCGCATCCGGATCGCGATGCCGTCCTGCTGAACGCCGACACGGAGGTGGCCGACGGCTGGCTCGACCGCCTGGCCGCCGCCGCCCAGCGCGAGCCGCGCGTTGGCACCGTGACGCCCTTCTCGAACAACGCCACGATCTGCAGCTACCCGCGCTTCGCGAAGCCGAACGCGCTGCCCGCGGGCACGTCCGCGGCGGCCCTGGACGCGCTCTTCGCGCGCGTGAACGCCGGGCGCAGCGTCGAGGTGCCCACCGGCGTGGGCTTCTGCCTGTTCATCCGACGCGCCTGCCTGGACGAGGTCGGGGCCCTCGACGAGGCCGCGTTCGGCCGCGGCTACGGCGAGGAGGTCGATTTCTGCCTGCGCGCCACGAAGGCGGGCTGGCGCCACCTGCTCGCCGCCGACACGTTCGTCTTCCACGAGGGCGAGGTGTCCTTCGGCACCGGCGCCGGCGAGGGCAAGCGCAAGGCGCAGCAGCTGATCGACGAGCGCCATCCCGAGTTCCAGCCGCGCCTGGCCGAATTCCTGGCCCGCGAGCCCGCCCGGCCCCTGCGCCGCGCGGTGGACCTGGAACGGCTGCGGCTCGATGCGCGCCCGCGCCTGCTCCTGGTGACGCACGGCTGGGCGGGCGGCGTGCGCAAGCATGTCGACGACCTGGCCGCGCTGCTGGAGGACGACGCCAACGTCCTCGTGCTCGCCCCGACGGAAGGCGGCACGCTCCGGCTGCACTGGGCGCGGACGGGCGAGGAGTTCGAGGCCTTCTTCGATCCGCAGGCCGACTGGGACAGGCTCGTCGACCTGCTGCGGGACCTGCAATTGGCGCGCGTGCATTTCCACCACACCAACCACCTGCCCGAGGCGATCCTCGATCTGCCCGCGCGCCTCGCGCTGCCCTTCGACATCACGCTGCACGACTACCTGCCCGTGTGCCCGCAGCACAACCTCGGCACGAGCGCCGGGCGCTACTGCGGCGAACCCGATGCCGCCGGCTGCAACCGCTGCCTGGCCGAGCGTCCGCCCGCCTGGCCGATGGACATCGCCGCCTGGCGCGAGCGCTTCGGCCACTGGCTGCGCGCGGCCGGGCGCGTCATCGCGCCCTCGCAGGACCTCGCCTCGCGCATCGGGCGCTACCACCCCGGACTCGCCATCGTGGTGTGGACCCACCCCGAACCGCTCGCGCCCCCGCCTGCGCCGCGCGTGCGCGTGCTGCTGCTGGGCGGCCTGTCCGAGGTGAAGGGGCTGAGCGTGCTCGAGGCATGCCTGCGCGATGCCGCCGCGCGGGCGCTGCCGCTGCATTTCCGCGTGATCGGCCACCTGGAACGCCCGCTGCCCGCCTGGCCAGAGGCCCCGCTTTCCTTCTCGGGCAGCTATCCCGAAGGGGGCCTGCCCGACCTGCTCGCGAGCGAGCATGGCGACGTGGCCTTCTTCCCGGCCCAGTGGCCCGAGACCTATTCGTACACGCTCTCGGCGGCGCTCGCGGCCGGCCTGCCCGTGGTCGCCTCGGACATCGGGGCCTTTCCCGAGCGGCTGGCCGGCCGTGCGCGCACGAGGCTGCTGCCGTGGGATGCGAGCGCCGCGGACTTCAACGATGCCCTGCTCGCCGTCGCGCGGGCCCCGGGGAGGGCCGGCGCGTGAAGCCCGAGACCTATCTCGCGCAGTACCTCGCGCCGCTCGCGGCCGCGTCCGAGCCGGTCACGGCTCGTCCGGCGCCGGCGCTGCCGCCGCGCCATTACTACCGCCTGGCCCCGACCCACGCGACCCCCCATTCCGTGACGCGCTACTACGAGGTGGGCGTGCTCTGCGGCCACGCCGACTCGCGCCTCGCGCTGCTGCAGCGGGCGCGCGAGATGGAGGCCCGCGTGGGCGAGGCGAACGCGCTGGCCGCGCGCGTGCAGCACCTCGAGCGCGACCTCGCCGATTTCGGCCGCGTGCACGAGAGCCACGTCGCGCACCTCGAGCGGGCCGTCGAGGAGGCGCGCGAGCGCGTGCGCGTGCTCGAGGAAAGCACCTCGTGGAAGCTCACGGCGCCGCTGCGCTTCGTGGTCCACCGCGCCAAGCGCGGCGTGGGCGCGGCGCGCTCGCTGGCGCACTCGCTGCGCCTCGTGCCCGCGCGCCTGGGCACGGCGCGCCAGATCCTCAAGGATGCCGGGCCGGCCGAGCTGGCTCGCCGCGTGCGCGAGCGGGTGCTGCGCCGCCCGCACGCGCCCGCCGGGCTCGTGCCGCGCGGGGCCCTCGCCCCGGCCATCGGCGTGCTGCACGTGCCCGCCGCCGACGTGCCGCGAGTCTCCGTGGTCGTGCCGACCT
>JBGAOO010000134.1:0-8836 GCA_044221765.1 Usitatibacteraceae bacterium
ACGATGAGGGGGCGGGCGATGCCCTGCTGCTTCAGGTGGTCATCGACGAGGCGGCGGGCGCCCGGGCCGAAATGGATGGTGGTCGGGAAGGAGAAACGGTGCAGGGACATGGCGCTTGCCGGGTTCGTGGAAGTCGCCATGATGCACTGGAAGGCGACCCGCCCGCCACAGCGCGAGCGCGGCGAGCGCGCCGAGCCCGTGGGCTCGCCACTCCACCCGCACGCCCTCGGGCAGCGAGCTGCCCGCGCCCCCGCCGGCCTCGAGCGCGAGCTCGAGCAGGGCGAGGAGCGCGGCGAGGCCGAGCCAGGGCCGCAGCGTGGGCCGGTCGTGCGCGAGGGCGAGGCCGGAAAGGACCGCCGCGAACCACGCGAGGGCCGACAGCCCGCGGTACGCCCCGAGATCCGGCGCGAGGACGACGAGTCCCAGGGCCACGAGCGGGGCGCACAGGGCCAGGGCGCGCAGCATGGCGGGCGTGCCGAGGTGCCGCTCCGCGACGAGGCCGGCGGCGAGGAACGCGCCGGCATCGAGCGCGGCATGCCCGGCCGAGAAATGCACGAGGTGGCCGGTCCAGAGCCGCCAGAGTTCGCCGGCGGCGAGCGCGGGCCGGTCGTACTCGAGACCCGCGATCCACGAGGCGGGCGCGAAGGCGAGCGCGAGGCCGGCGGCGGCGAGGCCGGCGCTCGCCCGGGGCACCTCAGGCCCTCCGGCGGGAGGCGAGCCAGCCCGCGCCGGGCAGCAGGCACAGGACGAGCGCGGGCCAGCCCACGCCGCCGCCGCCCCGGTAGCCGGCGCGGTGCTCGACCTTGAAGGCGGCGTCGGTCTTCACGCGCTCGCGGAAGCGGTCGAGCTCGGCCTGCAGCTGCGGGATCATCTGCGCGACCGCCAGGCCGTAGCCCTCGACCTGCGCGCCGCGCGAGCGCTCGCCGAAGCTCGCGAGGCTCGCCGAGCCCTTCACCTGGCTCGTGCCGGGGGCGCGGAAGAGCAGCCGGCGGCTCGCCACGTCGAACACCGACACGTCGACCATCGTCTGCACGTCGTACTGGTCCCCGTGAACCACATAGGCGCCGACGATCGTCCAGTAGAGCACCGCGAGCGCGTTGCTGTCGTTGAACTGCACCTGGTCGTGCGAGACCATCGCCATCACCTCGACGTCGAACAGGCGCGCCACCTGCTCCAGGTTGGCGAAGCCCCCGCCCGCCTGCAGGTACTGCGACGGGATGATCTCGATCGTGCCCACGTAGTCGTGGCGCGAGAAGGCCGCGCGCACCTGCTCGAGGAGCTTGAGGCGCTCGGTCTCGGGCAGGACGCGCGCGCGCGGGCCGGAGGGCACGAAGGCGAGGCCCACGCGCACCGGCGGGCGCAGGACGGCCGGGCCCGGCTCCAGGCGCGGCGCCTCGCTCGCCTTCGGGTAGAGGTAGTCGACGATGCTCGCCGATTGCTTCACCTCCCGGTGCGGGAAGGTCGAGGCGCAACCGCCGGCGAGGGCGAGGAGGGCGAGGAGCGGGGCGAGGCGGTTCATGGCGGTCCTTTCGCGCGGCCCGGGGGCGGCCGGCCACGGCCGGGCCCACCGGATGGCGCCAGCCTAGGCGTTTCGCAGGAAAGTGAAACTAGTTTCGGAAAAGTCGCGCCACGCTGGCCATGAAGTAGCGTTTCGTAATACCCTGCGGCCATGACCGAGACCGCCCGGCTCGTGGCCACGCTCAAGCGGCTGCTCAAGCGGCAGGGCCTGACCTATCGCGACATCGCGCCCGCCCTGAAGCTCTCGGAGGCGAGCGTGAAGCGCCTGTTCGCCTCGGGGCGCTTCACGCTCGAGCGCGTGGTCGAGGTGAGCCACCTGCTGGGCTTCACGCTGGCGGAGCTCGCGCAGGAGGCGGCGGACGGGGGCACGCGCATCCGCTCGCTCAGCCAGGCGCAGGAAAGCGAGCTCGTGTCCGACATCCGCCTGCTCGTGGTCGCCGCGTGCGTGCTGAACCACTGGACGCTCGCGGACATCCTGGCGGCCTACCGCCTGCGCGAGGCCGATGTCCTGCGCCACCTGCTGCGCCTGGACCGGCTGCGCCTCATCGACCTGCTGCCGGGCAACCGCATCCGCCTGAACGTCTCGCGCGACTTCGAGTGGCGCCGCGACGGGCCCATCCGCGCCTACTTCCGGCAGCACTGGCTCGCGGACTTCCTGGACAGCGGCTTCGACCGCGAGGAGGAGGTGGAATCCTTCGCCCACGCCATGCTCACGGACGCGGCGCTCGCGCAGATGCAGGCGGAGGTGCGGCGCATGCGCCAGCGCTTCGCCGAGCTGCACGCCGAGAGCCTGGCCGCCCCGCTCGCGAAGCGGCGCGGGACGGGGCTCATCCTCGCGATGCGCGAGTGGGAACCGGCGCAGTTCGCGCGGCTGCGCCGCTGACCGGCCGCCGCGGGGTGCCGGGCGCTAGATGATCTCGAAGTAGCGCTTCAGTTCCCAGTCGGTCACGCAATCGAGCCACTGGCGCCATTCCCACTCGCGCGTGGCGGCGAAGTGGTCGACGAACTCGTCGCCGAACCAGTCGCGGGCGACCTCGGACTCGCGGAAGATCCGCGTGGTCTCGATCAGCGTGCGCGGGGCGCGCGGGATCTTCTCGGCGCCCTGGTTGGTGCCGGTGATGGGCGGCTGCGTGAGCTTCAGGCCCTTCTCCACGCCGTGCAGCCCCGCGGCGATGACGGCGGCGGTGGCGAGGTAGGGGTTCATGTCGGCGCCCGGGCAGCGCGTCTCCAGGCGCGTGGCCTTGGGGCTGCCGGGGATCACGCGGAAGCTCGCGGTGCGGTTGTCCACGCCCCACGTGGGCTTCACCGGCGCCCAGAAGCCGTCCACCAGGCGCTTGTAGGAATTGACCGTCGGCCAGTACATCGGCGCCATGCCCATGAGCGAGCTCACCTGCCCGGCGAGGTAGCTCTCGAAGAGCGCCGACATGCCGCCGTGCCGGCCCTTGGGGTCGTAGAAGAGGTTCTTCTTCCCGTCCGAGAGGCTCTGGTGCAGGTGGCCGGAGCAGCCGGGGTACTGCGCGCTCCACTTGGCCATGAACGACGGCATGATGCCGAAGCGCGCGCCGATCTCCTTGGCGCCGGTCTTGAAGAGCAGGGCGCGGTCGGCGGACTCGAGCGCGTGGGTGAAGGCGATGGCCGCTTCGTACACCCCCGGCCCGGTCTCGGTGTGCAGGCCCTCGATGGGGATGCCGAAGGCGCCCAGCTCGTCCATGAGCGCGTTGAAGTACTCGCGGTTCGCGTTGGTGCGCAGCAGCGAGTAGCCGAACATGCCGGGCGTGATCGGCTGCGGGCCCACGCCCTGCTTCGCCGCCCAGCTCTGCGGCGTCTCGGCGAAGTTGAAGAACTCGTACTCCGAGCCGACCATCGCCTGGAAGCCCATCTTCCCGGCGCGCGCGAGGACGCGGCGCAGCACCTGGCGCGGGCAGGCCGGGTGGGGCGAGCCGTCGGCCTTCACGAAGTGGCCCAGGAAGAAGGGCACGCCGCCGTCCCAGGGCACGGTGCGGTGCGTGTCCAGGTCCAGGCGCACCATCGCGTCGGGGAAGCCGTGGTGCCAGCCGGTGATCGTGGTGTTGTCGTAGCACTGGTCGCCGCTGTCCCAGCCCAGCACCACGTCGCAGAAGCCGAAGCCGCCCTCGACCGCGGAGAGGAACTTGTCCTTGTGCAGGTACTTGCCGCGCAGCACCCCGTCGATGTCGGCGACGGCGACCTTCACCTTGCCCAGGGGCGACTTGCGGATGGCCTCGACGATGGCCGCGTGGCGCGCGGTCGTGCTCGTGTTCGCGTTCTTCTTCAATGGATGATCCTCCCGTGGAACCGGATTATCGGGCATCGGACCGGGCGCCGGAAGCGGCCCCGGCGCGGGACGGCGGCGCTACTTCGCCGGGCCCGCGGCGCCGTCGGTGGTGAGGCTGCCGGTCGCCTCGCCGAGCTTGGCGACCGGGCGCAGGCGGCTCCTCCTCAGGTGGCCGGCCTGCTCGAGGATCGGGTAGGCGGTGGAGCAGAAGAAGGAGTTGATGCGGCGCATGTCGCTGATGATGTCCAGGTGCAGCGAGCTGGTCTCGATCGACTGCACGGTCTGCCCCGACAGGCGGTCCAGGTGCTGGCTCGCGTAGGCGCGCTCCAGGTCGCGGAACTTCTCCTTCTCCGCGAGCAGCATCTGGGCGCTCTTCACGTCGCCGGTGAGGAAGACCGACAGGCCCAGGCGCAGGTTGGACACGAGCTTCGCGTGCAGGTCGCACAGCTCCTGCATGCCGGCCTCGGAGAAGGAGAAGCTCTTGCTGATCTTCTTGTCCTTCAGGTCGGTGAGGATGCGCTCGATGATGTCGCCCACGTGCTCCAGGTTGATGGTGAGCGAGATGATCTCGGCCCAGCGCCCGCCGTCCTTCTCGTCGAGCGCCTCGCGGCTGATCTGCGTGAGGTAGAGCTTCACCGCGGTGTAGAGCCGGTCGACGTCGTCGTCCAGGCGGATGATCTCGTCGGCGCGCTTGCCGTCGTTGGTGCGGATCACCTCCAGCATGCCGTCGAGCATGTGCTCGATGGTGTCGCCGATGCGCAGCGTCTCGCGCGCGGCGTTGGCGAGCGCGAGCGTGGGCGTGCCCAGGGCGGCGCTGTCCAGGTGGCGCGGCTCGATCGCCTGCACGCCGGTGCCGGGCGTGTCGGGCAGCCACCGGGCGAGCAGCGCGGCGATGCGGTCGGTGAAGAAGATGAAGCCCAGCGCGAGCGACAGGTTGAACAGCACGTGGAAGTGCAGCACCTGCCGGCGCGGGTCGGAGTCGAAGTGGCCGATGGCCTGCAGCGCGAGGGGCAGGGCCAGGGAGAACACGATGCAGCCGGCCACCTTGAACAGCAGGTTGCCGAAGGCCACGCGCCGCCCGCCGCCCGGGGTGCCCATCGTGCCCAGCACGGCGATCGTGCCGCTGCCCAGGTTCGCGCCCAGCACCAGGCACATGGCCACCGGCACCGTGATCACGCTCGCCGCGGCGAGCGTGGCCGACAGCAGCACGATGGCGAGGCTCGACCAGGAGAAGATCGTGAAGAGCGCGCCGATCAGCATGTCGAGCATCGGGTCGCCCGAGAGCGAGGCGAAGAGCACCTTGGTGCCCGAGGAGGTGACGATGGGCCGGGCGGCCGACTGGATGAGCGTGAGCGCGAGGATGATGAGGCCCAGGCCGATGGCCACGCGCCCGAGCTGGCCGGCCTTGGTGTTCTTGCGCGAGAGGAAGAACACGACGCCGAAGAAGATGGCGAGCGGCGAGAGCCAGGTGAGGTCCAGGGCGAACACCTGCGCCATGAGCGCGGTGCCCACGTCCGCGCCCAGCATGATCGCGAGCGCCGGGGCGAGGGCGATGAGGTTCTGGGAGACGAAGGAGGTGGTGATGAGCGCGGTGGCGCTCGAGGACTGCACCAGGCTCGTCACGCCCAGGCCCGCGAGGAAGGCCGAGAGCCGGTTGGAGACGCTCTTGGAGAGCACGCGCCGGAGGTTGGCGCCGTAGACGCGCAGGATGCCCGTGCGGACGATGTGCGTGCCCCACACGAGCAGGGCCACGCTGGCGAGAAGGTTGAGGAGCGTCTGCACTTATCGTTCGCGACTCCCTCGGGTTTCGCCCTCGGGATGGGTCACCTCACTTTGGCGAGCTTTGGCGGGGCTCACGACCCGATTATTGCACTTTCGTGACAGCGGTTGGGGGACTAGAAGCCCGGCAGGCTGAAGGTCTTCAGGTTGGTGAAGCTCTTCATCGCCTCCTGGACGCCTTCCTTGTAGCCCAGCCCGGAATCCTTGATGCCGCCGAAGGGCGTGAGCTCCAGGCGGTAGCCCGGCACCTCGCGCACGTTGACCGTGCCCACCTGCAGCTCGGAGACGAAGCGCGCGATGTAGTCCAGGCGGTTGGTGCACACGGCCGAGGAGAGCGCGTAGGCCGTGCCGTTCGAGATCGCGATCGCCTCGTCGATGGAGCCGAAGCGGATGACGGGCGAGACCGGGCCGAAGGTCTCCTGCCTCACGACGGTCATGGCGGGGTTCACGTGGTCGAGCACGGTGGGCGAGTAGAGCGCGCCGGCGCGCGCGTTGCCGGCGAGCAGCCTGGCGCCCTGCGCGATGGCCTCGTTCACGCGGGCCTCGAACAGGCGCGCGGCCTCCTCGTCGATCACGGTGCCCATCTCGAGCGAGGCGTCGGCCGGGTCGCCGTACGTCCAGGCCTTCGTCTTCGCCACGAGCAGTTCCACGAAGCGCTCGGCCACCCTGTCCTGCACGAGCATGCGCTTCACGGCGGTGCAGCGCTGCCCGCTGTTCTTGTAGGAGCCCTGCGCGGCGAGCGTCGCGGCCTCCTCGAGGTCGGCGTCCTCCATCACGATGATCGGGTCGTTGCCGCCGAGCTCGAGCACCACGCGGCGGTAGCCCGCCTTGGAAGCGATGTACTTGCCCACCGCGACCCCGCCGGTGAAGGTGACGAGGTCCGCGTTCTCGTTGGTGATCAGTTCGTCGGCGATCTCGCGCGGGTCGCCGGTGAGCACCTGGAACATCTCCGGCGGCAGGCCCGCCTCGTAGAGCAGGTCGGCGAGGTAATAGGCCGAGAGCGGCGTCTTCTCGGAGGGCTTGAGCACCATCCGGTTGTTGGTCGCGATGGCCGGCGCCACCTTGTGCGCGACCTGGTTCATCGGGTGGTTGAAGGGCGTGATGGCCGAGATGACGCCCAGCAGCGGGTCGCGGCGGGTGAACACGCGCCGGGCCTTGCCGTGGGGCGTGAGGTCGCAGCCGAAGGCCTGGCCGTCGTCGCGCAGGGCCTCGATGGCGCTGAAGGTGAGCACGTCGCACACCCGGCCCACCTCGTAGACGGAGTCCTTCTTGCCCAGCCCGGACTCGCGCGTGATGAGGTCGGAGGCCGCCTGCACGCGCTCGCGCAGCAGGGCCGCCGCCCGGTTGAGGATGCTCGAGCGCTCGTAGCGCGAGAGCTTCGCCCGGTACGGCCGGGCGAAGGCGAAGGCGCGGCGCACGTCGTCGACCGTCGCCTTGGGCACGGTGCCGACCGTCTCGCCCGTGAAGGGGTTGCGGACCTCGATCACGCGATCGCGCGCGAGGCGCTCGCCGCCGATGCGCAGTCGCTCGGCGATGAACTGCGGGCCCTGGCCCGCCTGCGGCAGGGCGTTCATCGGACGAGCGCCTCGCCGGCGGGCGCCTTCGCCTGCCCGACCGGGGCCAGGTGGTTCAGCGCCACGTCGAACACGTCGAAGTTGCGAAGCCGCGCCTTGCCCGGGATGCCCGCCGTCGGCCGGTTGAAAAGCAGGGGCACGGTCTGCTCGGAGACCCCGCCGTGCGAGCGCAGCGGCGCGTCCAGGCCGGACAGGTCGTGCTTCGACTCGCTGGTGCCCAGCACCACGTGCCGGGTCGACACGATGACCAGGTCGCCCATGCGGTCGGGCGGCAGCTCGAAGCGCGCGGCTGCCTCGGCGTTGGTGAGCACCGCCTCGATGCCCGCCAGCGCGGCCAGGCGCGCGGCGACGGCCGCGACCTCGCCCGCGGGCAGGTAGATCGTCGCGTACGAGCCGAGCGCGCCGTGGTGGACCACGTAGGGGTCGGTGATCGGCAGGATGACGCGCGAGCGCTGCGGGCCGAACCAGGCGTCGAGCGTGTCCTGCAGGTAGATCACGTCGGGCCGGCCGTCGGCGCGCGTCTTGGCGTTCATCCCGTGGTCGGCGGTGAGCGCGATCACCGCGCCCAGGGCGTCCAGGCGCGCCAGGTAGCGGTCCATCATCGCGTAGAAGTCGTTGGCGCCGGCCGAGCCGGGCGCGAACTTGTGCTGGATGTAGTCCGTGGTGGACAGGTACATGATGTCCGGCCGCACGCGCTCGAGCAGCTTCACGCCCGCGGCGAACACGAACTCCGAGAGCTCGGCGCTGTACACCGACGGGACCGGCATGCCGACCATCCCGACCACGTCCTCGATGCCGTTCTCCGCGAGCGTCGCCTCGGCGGCCTTCTCGGAGGAGAAGCAGATGCCCTTCATCCCGTGGCCCAGGAGCTTGCGCAGCTTGTCCTTGGCGGTGACCACGGCGACCTTCGCGCCCGCGTCGGCGAAGGCGGCGAGCAGCGTCGGCGCGCGCAGGTAGCGCGGGTCGTTCATCATCACTTCCTCGCCGCGCTCGCGGTCGAAGAAGAAGTTGCCGCTGATGCCGTGCACGGCCGGCGGCACGCCGGTCACGATGGAGATGTTGTTCGGGTTGGTGAACGAGGGCACGACGCAGTCGCCCTTGAACGCGTGGCCCGGGCCCAGCAGCTTCGCCAGGTACGGCGTGCGGCCGGCCGCGGCGGCCTCGGTGAGGTAGTCGTACTCGCAGCCGTCCACGCACACGACGACCACGGGGTCGGTCATCCAGCGGTAGCGGCGGCCGTTCACGTCGACGGTCTTCATGGGCGGGTTTCCTGTTGGGCGGCGCGCGGGCGCTCGAGCGTGGCGTGCAGGCGCTCGCGGCTTTGCATCGCGTGGGTGTAGAGCAGGGCGGCGGCCTTCTCGCCGTCGCCCTGCTCGAGCGCGTCGACGATGGCCGCGTGCTCGCGGGTGGAGGTGGGAAAGCTGTCGGCGCCGCGGGCCAGGGTCTCGCGGCGGTAGAGGTGCAGCTCGTTCACGAGCCGCGCGTAGGCCGCCACGAGCGTCGCGTTGCCGGTCACGCGGGCGAGCAGGTCGTGGAAGCGCACGTTGAGGGGGTAGTACTCGTCGACGTCGCGGGCGCGGGCGGCCTTCTGCATGTCCTTGAGCAGCCCGCGCAGCGCCTCGACGTGCGCCGGCTGGATGCGCTCGGCGGCCAGGCGCCCGATCAGCTCGTC
>JBGAOO010000135.1:0-8719 GCA_044221765.1 Usitatibacteraceae bacterium
CCGTCCCGTGCCGCGCGCAGCGCGATCTCCCGCCCGATGCCGCGGGAGGCGCCCGTGATGAAGAGTGTCTTTCCGGCCAGGGTCGCCATGGGCCTACTTTCCCCGGAACTCGGGGCGGCGCTTCTGCACGAATGCCGTGATGCCTTCGTGGAAGTCGGCGGTGGGAACGCAGCGCGCGAAGGCCGCCAGTTCCGCCTCGAGCTGGGCGGCCATCGGCCTCTCCCAGGTCTCGTTGAGGAGCGCCTTCGTGCGCGCCAGCGCGAGGGTCGGGCCGTTCGCCAGGCGATCGAGCAGGGCGAGCGCGCGCGGCTCGAGCTCCTGCGGCTCGGCCACCCAGTTCACGAGGCCCAGGTCGAGGGCCGCTTCGGCCTCGAGGCGCTCGCCCAGGAAGGCGAGCTCGAGCGCCTTGCGCAGGCCGACGATGCGCGGCAGCGTGAAGGAGCTGCCGCCGTCGGGCGAGGTGCCGATGCCGGCGTAGGCGAGGGAGAACTGCGTGTCGCGGGAAGCGATGGCGAGGTCGCACGCGAGCATCACGGAAAGCCCGCCACCCGCCACCGCGCCGTGCACGCAGGCGAGCACCGGCTTGTCCATGGTCCGCAGGCGACGCACCGAGGCGTGAAAGCCCTCGCCCAGCCGGGCGAAGCGCTCGGCGAGGTCGTCCCGGTGGGCGTGGAAGAACGCGACATCGCCGCCGGCCATGAAGGCGCGCCCGGCACCCTTGAGCATCACGGCGCGGATCCCGGGATCGCCCGCGGCCTCGGCCGTGGCCCGCTCCAGGGCCAGCATGAGCGATTCGTCGAGCGCGTTCAGCTTGTCGGGGCGGTTCAGCGTGAGGATCGCGCTGGCGCCGCGCCGCTCGAAGAGGACGGTGTCGTTCATTGGGGCGGTTCTCCGGTCGGGGGGATGATGCCGCGGCGCAGGTAGGCGGGCCGAAGGTGCGCGCGGAAGGACTTCAGGCGTACGGCGAAGACGAGGCCCGCGAGCGCGCAGAGCGCGCCGCCCGCGAGGAAGGTGAGCGGGGCGCCGATGTGCTCGGCGAGCCAGCCCGCGGACAGGTGCCCGACCGGCAGCGAGCCGATGAAGAACATCGTGTAGTAGCTCATCACGCGGCCGCGCTTGTCGTCGTCCACGACGCTCTGCACGATGGTGTTGCAGGCCGCCGCGGTCATGAACATGCCGAAGCCCGTCACCGCCATGCACAGGGCCGAGAGGGGCACCGAGCGCGAGAAGCAGAAGCCGATGGCGCCGCCGCCGCCGAGGATCGAGGCGATGGGGATCCACTTGACCAGCCCGCGCACCGACTCCCGGCGCGCCAGGCTCACGGCGGAGACGACCGCGCCGAAGCCGACCGCGCCGATGAACAGGCCCACGAGCGCGGCGCCCTCGCCGAAGGTCTTCACCGCGATCGCCGGCATGAGCGAGGAATAGGGGCCGATCGTGATGCTCACGATCGCGAGCAGGACGAGCATGCGGCGGATGGGCGTGAAGCCCATCGCGTAGCGCCAGCCGTCGGCGAGGTCGGCCAACGGATGGGTGCGGGGCCGCGGCGGGGCCGCGTGGACCACGCGCACGCGGGAGAGGGCGAAGAGCACCGCGAGGTAGCTCGCCGCGTTGAGCGCGAAGCAGACGGTCTCCCCCGTGGCCGCGATGATGAGCCCGCCGATCGAGGGGCCCACCAGGCGCGCGCCGTTCATGAGGACCGAATTGAGCGCGATCGCGTTGGGCAGGTCCTCGCGGTTCTCGAGGATCTGCACGAAGAAGGCCTGGCGCGTGGGCGTCTCGAATGAATTGCACAGGCCCGCGAAGAGCGCGAGGGCGGCCAGCTGCCACATCGTGATGACCCCGAAGCCGGAGAGGATCGCGAGGAGCATGGCCTGCAGCGCGAGCAGGCCGAGCGCCGCGAGCAGGATGCGCCGGCGCTCGATCCGGTCGCCGAGCACGCCGGCGAGCGGCGAGAGCACCAGGTAGGGGGCGGAATTGAGGAAGCCCACCAGGCCCGTGAACCAGGTCGAGCCCGAGAGGCGGTAGGCGAGCCACATGAGCGCGATGGACTGCACCCACGTGCCGATCATCGACACCGCCTGCCCGGCGTAGTAGCGCCGGAAGTTCGGCGAACCGAGCGCGCGCAGGCTGCGGGGAACGGGCACCGGCGCCGGTCAGCCGATCCGCGCCCGTTGCGCGCGCACCTCGGCGAGCTTCGCCTCGAAATCGGCGAGCCGCTGGCGCATCTGCGCCACGACCGCGGCCGGCGCCTTGTCCACGAAGGCGCGGTTGGCCAGGTTGCCGGCGACCTTGGCGATCTCGCCCTCCAGGCGGGCGAGCTCCTTGCCCAGTTTCTCCCGCTCGACGGCCGGATCGGCCTTCGGCAGGGCGATGGCCACGGTGCCGGCGCCGGTCACGGCGGTCGCGCAATCCTCAGGCACGGCCGCGGCGATCGAGATCGCGCCCAGGCGGCCGAGGAAGCGGACATAGTCGAAGGTGTCCTCGATGCCCTCCTGCTTGGGCACCACGTACGCCGCGATTCGCTCGCCCGGCGGGAGGTTGCGCTCGGAGCGCAGGTTGCGCACCGCGTTGGTGATCTCCTTGAGCACCGCGACCTGGGCCTCGGCGGCGGCGTCGATCTTCTCCGGCTGCGACTGCGGGTAGCGCGCCAGCATGATCGTCTCGCCGGCCATCCCCGCGAGCGGGGCCACCTTCTGCCACAGCTCCTCGGTGATGAAGGGGATGAAGGGGTGGGCGAGACGCAGGGTCGCCTCCAGCACGCGGATGAGCGTGCGGCGCGTGCCGCGCTGGACGGCCTCGTCCGCGGACTGCAGCTGCACCTTCGCGAGCTCGACGTACCAGTCGCAGTACTCGTCCCAGGCGAACTCGTAGAGCGCGCGGGCGGCGGTATCGAAGCGGTAGCCGTCGAGCGCCTCGGCGACGGCCTGCTCGGTCGCCTGAAGCCGCGAGACGATCCACCGGTCGACGAAGGACAGCGTCACCGGCGCGTTCGCGTCGAGGCCCGTGTCCTTGCCCTCGCAGTTCATGAGCACGAAGCGCGTGGCGTTCCAGAGCTTGTTGCAGAAGCTGCGGTAGCCCTCGCAGCGCTTCAGGTCGAAGTTGAGCGTGCGCCCGTGCGTGGAGAGGGCGGCGAAGGTGAAGCGAAGGGCGTCCGCGCCGTAGGAGGCGATGCCCTCCGGGTAGTCGCGGCGGATGCGCTTCTCGGCGGCCTGCTTGTGCGAGGCCAGCATCAGGCCCTGCGTGCTCTTGGCGAGGAGGGCGTCGATGGTGATGCCGTCGATCACGTCGAGCGGGTCGATCGTGTTGCCCTTGGACTTGGACATCTTCTGGCCCTCGGCGTCGCGCACGATGGCATTGATGAAGACGTCCCGGAAGGGGACCTCGCCCGTGAAATGCAGGGTGGTCATGATCATGCGCGCCACCCAGAAGAAGATGATGTCGAAGCCGGTGATCATCACCGAGGAGGGCAGGTAGAACGGGCGTTCCTTCGCCACCTGCGCCTCGTCGGGCCAGCCGAGCGTGGAGAAGGGCACGAAGGCCGAGGAGAACCAGGTGTCCAGCACGTCCGGGTCGCGCGAATCCGCGCGGATGACCTTGCCCGCGGCCTTCGCCTTGGCGAGGGCCTCCTCGAACGTGCGGCCGATGAAGGGCGTGCCGTCCTCGGCGTACCAGGCCGGGATCTGGTGGCCCCACCAGAGCTGGCGCGAGATGCACCAGTCCTGGATGTTCTCCAGCCACTGGTTGTAGACGGTGGTCCACATGTCGGGCACGAACCGGGTGCGCCCGTCCTTCACGGCGGCGAGGCCCGCCTTCGCCAGCCCCTCCATGGCGACGAACCACTGGTCGGAGAGCAGGGGCTCGGTCACGGCGTCCGAGCGCTGCGAGCGCGGCTGCATGAGCGTATGGGGCTTCACGCTCTCGACCAGGCCGGCGGCCTCGAGGTCCGCCAGCACGCGCTTCCTCGCCTCGAAGCGGTCCAGTCCGCGGTAAGGCAGGGGCGCGTTGTCGTTCACCGCCGCATCGAGCGTGAAGATGTTGATCATCGGCAGCTGGTGCTTCACGCCGATCTTGTAGTCGTTGAAGTCGTGCGCCGGCGTGATCTTCACGCAGCCGGTGCCGAACTCGCGGTCCACGTACTCGTCCGCGATCACGGGGATGAGGCGATCGGCGAGCGGCAGGCGCACCTGCCTGCCCACCAGGTGGCGATAGCGCTCGTCCTCCGGGTGCACGGCCACGGCGGTGTCGCCCAGCATCGTCTCGGGGCGCGTCGTGGCGACCACGAGGGATTCACCGGTGCCTTCCACCGGATAGCGCAAGTGCCAGAGCGAGCCCTGCTCCTCCCTCGATTCCACCTCGAGGTCCGAGACGGCGGTCTTGAGGACCGGGTCCCAGTGGACGAGGCGCTTGCCCCGGTAGATGAGACCTTCCTCGTGAAGGCGGACGAACACCTCCGTCACCGCCTGGCAGCGTGCCTCGTCCATCGTGAAGTACTCGCGCGTCCAGTCGCACGAGGCGCCCAGGCGGCGCATCTGGCGCGTGATGGTGGAGCCGGACTCCTCCTTCCACGCCCAGACTCGCTCGATGAACTTCTCGCGACCGAGGTCGTGCTTGGTCCTTCCCTGCTGCTCGAGCTGGCGCTCGACCACCATCTGCGTCGCGATGCCGGCGTGATCCGTGCCCGGCTGCCACAGGACGTTGAAGCCCTTCATGCGGTGCCAGCGCGTAAGCACGTCCATGAGCGTCTGCTGGAAGGCGTGGCCCATGTGCAGCGTGCCCGTCACGTTGGGCGGCGGCAGCTGGATGCAGAACGAGGGCTTGGCGGGATCGAATCCGGCCTTGAACCAGCCGCGCGATTCCCAGTGCGGGTACCAGTGCGACTCGATGGCGTGGGGGTCGAAGCTCTTGGCGAGTTCCATGGGTCGGGGAAGCCTAACTTTCGTCGCGCCGGCGAAGGGCCCGGACGACGGCCTCCCGCGCGGCATTCGTGATTTCCTGGCGAAGTTCGCCCAGCGCGGCGGCGACGGCGGCCTGCACCTCGTCCTGGAGGTGCAGGGCCAGCCGGCGCTCGAGTTCCTGCGCGAGGCGCGCCTCGACGTCGGCAGCCACTTCCGTGGCCAGTTCGCGGGCGAGTTGCGCGTCATCCCGGGCAGGCTCGGCGGCCGAAGCCGGCGGCTCCAGCTCCAGCGCCAGCATCGGCAGCCCGGCGGGATCCGGTGGCGGCTCCAGGTCCGCCGCGGGAGGAGCGCCGGGGGTGATCAGTTCCGTGAGCCGGGGCACTTCGGTGTGCGCGGGGTCCGCGCGCGGCGGCGCATGCCGGCGCAGCAGGGCATCGGCCTTGCCGAGCAGGTCGTTTTCGTCGGCCATGGCGCTAGGATTCCTGGATCGCGTTCACGCGGATCTCGTAGCCGCGCTTCTTGTAGAACGCGAAGCGCGCGCGCGCGTGCTGCTTGTCGTCCTCGCCGCTGCCGACGATCTCCAGCAGCCGCTCGAAGGACGCGAAGAAGGGCGGCCACTCGTCGCCCAGGTTGAGCAGCACGTCGTGGTGGGGCAAGGGCTCGTCCCCGCTCGCGAGGACCACCGGCGTCTCGGCGGCGATCGCCTCGCCCGCGCGGCAGTGCGGCACGAAGCGCGTGGCCTGGAACGTCCAGAGCTGGCGGTCGAAGCCGGCGAGCACCTGCGGTTGCGGCGCGTAGACCACCAGGCGGCTGTCACGGTCGACGGCCGTGGCCGCCAGTCGGCACGCGTAGCGGAGCTTGTCCTCGGCGTAGTGGTAGAAGTCGATCCGCGTCACGCCGCGCGCCGCACGAGGAAGGCCGAGAGCAGCGCCACCGGCCGGCCCGTGGCGCCCTTGTCCGCGCCCGATTTCCACGCCGTTCCCGCGATGTCCAGGTGCGCCCAGGGATAGGCCTTGGTGAAGCGCGAGAGGAAGCAGGCGGCCGTGATCGAGCCCCCGGCGCGCGTGCCGATGTTCGGGATGTCCGCGAAGTTCGACTTGAGGCCTTCCTGGTAGTCGTCCCAGAGCGGCAGGTGCCAGGCGCGGTCCCAGGAGGCCTCGCCCGCCTGGAGCAACTCGCGCGCGAGCGGGTCGTTGTTGGCGAAGAGCCCGGTGGCGACATGGCCCAGGGCGATCACCATCGCGCCGGTGAGCGTGGCGATGTCCACCACGGCCGCGGGCTTGAAACGCTCGGCGTAGGTGAGCGCGTCGCACAGGATGAGGCGGCCCTCGGCGTCGGTGTTGAGGATCTCGACGGTCTGGCCCGACATCGTGGTCACGATGTCGCCGGGCTTCACCGCGTTGCCGTCGGGCATGTTCTCCGTGGCGGGCACGAGGCCCACGACGTTGAGCGGCAGTTTCATGAGGGCCACGGCCTTCATGGTGCCCAGCACGCTCGCGGCGCCGCACATGTCGAACTTCATCTCGTCCATCTCGGCCGCGGGCTTGAGCGAGATGCCGCCGGTGTCGAAGGTGACGCCCTTGCCGACGAGCACCACGGGCGCATCGCCCTTCTTGCCGCCCGCATGTTCCAGCACGATGAGCTTCGGCGGCTGGCGGCTGCCGCGCGCGACGGCGAGGAAGCAGCCCATGCCGAGCTTCTCGAGTTCCTTCTGGTCCAGGATCTCGCAGCGCAGGCCGTGGCGCCTGGCGATCTCCTGCGCCTCCGTGGCGAGATAGGCGGGCGTGCAGACATTGCCCGGCAGGTTGCCCAGGTCGCGTGCGAGGCTCACGCCCTCGGCGATGGCGCTGGCGCGGGCGGCGCTCGCCTCGCCGGCGGCGATGTCGCTGCGCTTCTCGACGTGGAGCGTCACCTTGCGCAGGGCCCGCTTGGCCTCGGCGGGCCGGCTCTTCATCCGGTCGAAGCGGTAGAGGCCTTCCACGACCGCCTGCACGGCCTGCTCGACCTTGAAGGCGATGTCGCGCTTCCTGAGCGGCAGGTCCGTGAGGTAAAGGGAGGCTTCGGTGGTGCCGGTGGCGCGCACGGCCTTCACGGCCGAGGCGAGCGCCTTGCGGTAGGCGGACTCGCCGAATTCCCTTTCGCGGCCGAGGCCGACGAGCAGGACGCGGTCCGAAGGCACGTGCGGCACGTTGTGCAGCAGCAGCGTGGTGCCTGCCTTCCCGTCGTGGTCGCCACGACGGAGCAACTCGGCGAGATAGCCCTTGGAAGCCTTGTCGATTTCCTGCGCCGCGGCGGTCAGCTTCCGGCCTTCGAACACGCCGACGACGACGCATCCGGTGCGCTGCTTTTCGGGGCTGCCGCTCTTTATGCTAAATTCCATTTGTTTTCCTAGGCTTGGGGCTTCGGCCAAACGTTAATTATCCCCGGTTTGCGCGAGCCAAGTCAAAACAATCCCCTTCGGATCCTCCGTGATCTTCGATCGTAGCCTGGTGCGCGAATTCAGCCTGGTGGCCCTGGCGGTGGTGGCCGTGCTCCTCGCGCTGATCCTCACCCGGCTGCTCATCCTCCTGCTGGGCAAGGCGGCCAGCGGCGAGGTGCTCGCCGAGGCCGTCATCGGCCTCATCGCCTTCGGGATCCTCACCTACCTGCCCGTGCTGCTGTCGATCGCGGCCTTCGTGGCGGTCCTGCTCACGCTCACGCGCAGCTTCCGGGACAGCGAGATGACGGTCTGGTTCACCTCCGGGCTGTCGATCGCGGCCTGGGTGAGGCCGGTGCTTCGCTTCAGCGTGCCGATCGCGGTCGTGTGCGCGGCGCTCTCGCTCGCCATCACCCCCTGGTCGCTCGCCCAGAGCCGCGAGTACCAGCGCCTGCTCGAGAGCCGCGACGAGGTGTCGGCCGTGACGCCGGGCGTCTTCCGCGAGTCGCGCCAGGCCGACCGCGTGTTCTTCGTGGACAAGCTCTCCGAGCGCGACGACGTCGTGAACAACGTGTTCGTGCAGTCCACGCAGAACAACCGGCTGGGCGTGATGGTCGCGCAGAAGGGCTTCATCGAGACGGCGCAGAACGGGGACCGCTTCGTGGTCCTCACCAATGGCCGCCGCTACGAGGGCACGCCGGGGACGCTCGACTACCGGACGGTGGACTTCGACCGGTACGCGATCCGGATCGAGCCCAAGGAGGCCAAGAAGGAGGCGCCGCCGGCCAAGGCGATGGGCACGATGGAGCTGCTGGCCGATCCTTCGCTGCACAACATCGCCGAACTCCACTGGCGCGTCGCGCTGCCGCTGTCGGTCGTGCTCATGGCTCTCTTCGCGGTGCCCCTCTCGTTCGTGAACCCGCGCTCGGGCCGTTCCTGGAACCTGGTCTTCGCGGTGCTCGCCTACACGCTCTACAACAACCTGCTCTCCATCTTCCAGGCCTGGACGGCGGGCGGGAAGATTCCCGCCTGGCTGGGGCTCTGGCCGGTGCACCTGGCGGTGGTGGCCGCGCTCGTCTTCCTGCTCTCGCGCCAGATGGTGTCCTTCCGCCGGTTCGGGTTCGGGCGGTAGCGCGGGTGGCTCGCGAAGGGCCGTCGCGGTATAATTTCGGGCTTCGTTCGGACGGCCTTCGCGTTCCGGGCGGAAAACGGAGAGGTGGATGAGCGGTTTAAGTCGCACGCCTGGAAAGCGTGTTTAGGTTAATAGCCTAACGCGGGTTCGAATCCCGCCCTCTCCGCCAGTTGCCAAGCGCCGACCCGGTCACCGGGCCGGCGCTTTCACTTGCGCCGCCTCACTCGCGATTGGCCGGCAATGCAGACGTGCTCGAGGAGCGGGACGTCGGAG
>JBGAOO010000136.1:0-8640 GCA_044221765.1 Usitatibacteraceae bacterium
GCGCGGCACGCCCCGGCGCGGCGCGGCCGTCGGGGAAGCGGGCGGCGTTCCCGGGGCAGCGCGAAGGGGCGCGGCCCACGCGCGGTAGGTGTCGAAGTACTCGGGCCATTCGCAGGTGCTCAGCACGCCCGTGGCGAGCGAGGGCTCCGCCGTCACGCCCAGCACCGTGAAGCCCGGCGTGCGGATGGCCTGCACGAGCAGCCGCGCGAGCTGGTCGGGCTCGGTGAGGTTGGCCCGGCCCACGAGCGCGGCCGAGAGCGCGGTCATCCAGTCGAGCGGGCGCGAGGGCGACTCGAGCTTGCGCTGGTAGTCCGGCAGGCGCCACCCGGTGCGGTCCAGGCTCCCGGCCGCCTCGTCCTGCGTGAGGTCCGCGCGCAGCACGAGCAGCGTCATGCCGATGTTGCGCCGCGCCGCGTGGATGAGGTGGTTGGTGCCGAGCGTCACGCTGTCGGCGTTCATCACCAGCACGAGCGGCGTGCGCGGCATCGCGGCGCGCAGGCCGATGGCGAGCGCGATGTTGCGGCCGGGCGGTCCCTGGATGAACGAGAGCGGCGCCGCGCCCTCGCGCCCGTCGCGGCCATAGGGCAGGTCCGGCAGGCTCGAGAGGATCACCGGCGGCTCGGCCGGGTCGAGCTGCCCCATGGCCTGGCACACGGCGTCGAGCAGCAGCGGCCAGGTGGCGGCGAGGCGGTGCGAATCGCTCATGGCGCCTCGATCGCGGCGAGGACCTGCTCGGGGGTGATGGCGAGGCCGTCGGCTCGGTGCACGCCCGTCACGGCGCTCTTCCCGGCGGCCAGGCGCTCCACCTCGAGCCGGATCTGCCCCAGGTTCATCTCGGCCACGACGAGCCGCGGCCCCTTCGCCGCGATCTCGCGCAGGCGCGCCTCGGGGAACGGCCAGATCGTGACCGGCCGGAAGAGTCCGGCACGGATGCCCCTGGCCCGGGCGAGCTCCACCGCCCGCGCCGCCGAGCGCGCCGTGCCCCCGTAGGCGACCACCACGACCTCGGCGTCGTCCACCTGCGTCTCCTCCCACTCGAGGATCTCGTCCAGGTTGGCCTCGATCTTGGAGGTCATGTGCTTCCACCAGCGCTCGACCACCTCCGGGCTCTCCGTGGGGAAGCCGTGCTCGTCGTGCAGCAGGCCCGTCACGTGGTAGCGGTACTCGCGGCCGAAGGGCGCGAGGGGCACGACGCCGCCCTCGGTGAAGGCGAAGGGCTTGTAGGTCGCGGGCGGCTCCGTGGGCATGGCGCGCTCGACGACCTCCGGCGCCTGCGGCAGCTCCACCTTCTCCTTGAGCTGCGCGACGAGCGCGTCCATGAGCAGGATGACGGGCGTGCGCAAGCGCTCGGCGAGGTTGAAGGCGCGGATCGCGAGCCGGTAGGCTTCGCCCGCCCCCGAGGGCGTGAGCGCGATGACCGGGTGGTCGCCGTGCGTGCCCCAGCGCGCCTGCATCACGTCGCCCTGCGCGGCCTTGGTCGGCAGGCCCGTCGAGGGGCCCACGCGCTGCACGTTGATGACCACGCACGGGATCTCGCTCGCCACCGCGAAGCCGAAGTTCTCCTGCATGAGCGAGAAGCCCGGGCCGCTGGTGGCCGTGGCGCTCTTCACCCCGCCGAGCGAGGCGCCGATGATCGCCGCCATGCTCGCGATCTCGTCCTCCATCTGGATGAAGACGCCGCCCACCTCCGGCAGGCGCCCGGAGAGGATCTCCGCGATCTCCGTCGAGGGCGTGATGGGGTAGCCCGCGTAGAAGCGGCAGCCGGCGGCGATGGCCCCCTCGGCCGCCGCCTCGTTACCGTGCATGAAGGAGACGTTCGACATCGGCGACCTCGGTATCGGGATGGGGGGGAACGACTTCGATGGCGAAGTCGGGGCAGTGGCGCTCGCAGGCCTTGCAGTTCACGCAGGCGGACGCGTTCTTCGCCACGGGGAAGCCCTCGGCATCGGGCTCGAGCACCTGCTGCGGGCACCAGGCGCTGCACAGGCCGCAGGCCTTGCACAGCTCGCGGTAGAGGCGGATCTCGTAGAGGCCGCGCGGCACGACGCTCATGCGCCGCGCTTCCGGTCGGCGAGCATCGCGTGGTAGCGCTCGGCGTAGTCGGCGCCGTACGGCCGCTCGAAAAGGACGCCGCGCGGGATGCGCGGGTCGTCGTCCTGCACCGCGGCGCCCTCGCCCCCGCCCACGCGGTGCGGCATCGCCCCGCGCTTGAGGAGCACCGGGTTCACGCGGCGCGTCTGCGGGTCCATGCCCTTCATCATGTCGGCGGCGTCGCCCAGGTCGTTCATGCGCCCGTAGAGCACGTGGCAGTTGCTCACCACCTCGACGAGCGCGAAGCCGGGGACGGCCAGGGCCCGCTCGATGAGCATCACGAGCGCCGCCGTGTGGTTCACCGTGGCGCGCGCATAGAAGGCGGCGCCCGCGGCACGGGCCAGCGTCTCCAGGTGCATCGGCCGCTCGAAGGAGCCGGGCCGAGAAGTGGTCGTCTTGCCGCCCACGGGCGTGGTGGGCGAGGCCTGCCCGCCCGTGAGCCCGTACACCGCGTTGTTCACGACGATGGCCGTGATGCCGATGTTGCGGCGCATGGCGTGCACGAGGTGGTTGCCGCCGATGGACATCGAGTCGCCGTCGCCCATGGCCACGATCACCTTGAGGTCGGGCCGGGCGAGCTTGAGTCCCGTGGCGAAGGCCGGCGCGCGGCCGTGGGTGGTGTGCAGGGTGTTGAAGTCGACGTAGCCGGACATGCGCCCGGTGCAGCCGATCCCCGAGACGAAGGCCACGCCGTCCTTGGCGAGGCCGCGGTGGTGCACGGCCTGCGTGATCGAGCTCATGACGATGCCCAGGCCGCAGCCCGGGCACCAGGTCGTGGGCAACGCCTGCGGCCGCAGGTACTCGCGCAGGAGGAACGAGTTCTGGATCTTCACCGCGCGCGGCCTCCCGGGCGAGGCGCCCGGCGGACCGATTCCGGCGGGCGCTGCCAAGGCCCGATGCTAGGCAGCCCCCGGCGCCCGCGTTTGACGCGGATCAAACTGTATACAGTTTTGCCGGCGCTCAGGAACCCGGCTTCACCATCGGCCAGCCGCGCCGGGCCCACTCGCTCATGCCGCCGTTCACGAACCGCACGTGGTCGTAGCCGCCGGCGCCGCGCAGGGACTTCAGGAGCGCGCTCGAGCGGTTCTGCGAGTTGCAGATGAGGTAGACGGGCCGGGACGGGTCGGTGGGGATCTCGGCGGCGCGCTGGCCCACCTGGCTCAGGGGCAGGAGCCTCGCGCCGGCGGCGACGCCGGTGGCGTGCTCGCGCGGCTCGCGGATGTCGATGAGGATCGCCTGCCCGGCCTCGTGGCCGGCACGGGCCTGCTCGAGCGTGACCTGGGGCAGGTCCGGCTGGGCGGCGGCCGGGGGAAGGGCCAGGGCGAGGCCGCAGGCGAGGAGCGGGGCGGCGAGGGATCGGGAGCGCATCGGCGGGGTCGTCGGGAAGCGGGAGGGAGCCCCGGATTATACTCCACCGGGTATCCTCCCGCCACCCGCCGCCGCGCGCCTACTGCCCCAGCTTCACCGCCTTGCCGCTCGTGGTGTCGTAGGCCGAGCCGTCCGCGAGGTTGATGCGGTAGAACTCGCGCAGCACGTTGCCCATGAAGCCGATCTCCACGATCGAGACGTCCTTGAACTGGGTGTTGATCCCGTCGGGGAGCACCTTGTTCATCTCGGCGGCGAAGTCCTTCATGGCCGCCTGCAGGCGCGCGTCGTAGGGCGTCATGCTGTACATGAGCGTGTTGTGCGGGTTGTGCGAGGCGGTCTCCTTGCCGTCCTTCATCACGTTCACGCCCGAGACGCCCACGGTGCGCGTGAGCTCCTTGGCCACGTCGCTCATCTTCGCGTACACCGGCCCGGTGCAGCGCGGCAGCGGCCCGTCGCGAAGGGGCGTGAGCACCGAGGTGGCGTAGGTGTTGTAGGACATCATCTCGGTGAAGCCCTGCCCGCTCTTCACCACGCCCAGGTCGAACCACCAGGGCGCGCCGGCATCCTTGGCGGCCTCGGTGTTGTAGAAGTCCTTGAGCGTGAGCGTGAGCACGGGCGGGGCCTTCTTCAGCGCGGCGAGCATCCTGCGCGGGGTGCCCGGGTCGGCGTTGTGGATGTGCACCACGGTCACGTGCTGCAGGTTGAAGGTGCGCGCCTCGTCCGCGAGGCCCAGGCTCGCGAGCTTGGCGCGAAGGGGCGGGTAGATCTTGTTGTCGAGGATGTCGGTCACGTCCTTGGGCAGCCGGTACACCAGGCCGTAGGTGGCCTTGTGCTCGCGGAAGGCCGGCTGGCCGATGCTGCTGTTGTCGATGGCGAGCGCCGGCAGCGCGGCCGCCGAGGCGATGCCCATGGCGAGGCCGGCCATGGCGTTTTGCAGTGACTTCATCTTGTCTTCCCCTTGGTGGTGGTTGGATGCCAATGAACTCCCCCGCCGGGCCGGTGCCCGCTCCTGGCCGGCTGCCGCCCCGCGCAAGGGAGCCTACCGCAATAGCGCATTGCCGTTTCGAATACGTGACCGCGCGAATCCGCGCGGGCCTGTCGGCGCATCCAAGGGCCATCGTCCTCGAGGAACCCCCGTCATGAACCTCCTTCGCCCCGGCTTCGTCGCGGGCGCGGCGCTCTCGCTCGCCGCCTGCATTCCCGCCTCGCTGCTCCTGGGCTTCCCGGAGCCGGCCGTGCGCCTGTCCGGCGCGCTGCCGATCGAGCTGCCCTACCGCGAGGCCGCCGGGGGCCTGGTGCTGCTCAGCGGCCGGGTCGACGGCAAGGCGGACGTGGACTTCATCCTGGACACGGGCGCGCCGGTGAGCGTGCTGCTCGACGGGCGGCGCACCGCGGCGCTCGGCTTCGACACGAGCGGGGCGAGGCCCCTGGGCGACCCGGACAACCCGGCCACGCCCGTGGGCATCGTGCAGCGCGGCCTGAGCGTCGCCTTCGGCCCGCTCACCCTGGCCGGGCTCTCCGCCGTCGTCGTGCCGGAGAAGTCGATGCCCTGCCGCGAGCGCTTCGAGGCGGTGGATTTCGCCGGCGTGATCGGCGCGGACTTCTTCCGGCCCTTCGTCGTGGAGATCGACCGCGCCGGCCGCAAGGTGCGCGTGCACGAGGCGGCCACCTGGCGCGTGCCCGCGGGCGCGGCCGTGCTCCCCTTCACGATGCGCCAGGGCCACCCCTTCGTGGAGACCGCGGTCGCCCTCGAGGACGGGCGCGTGGTGAAGGGCGGGATGAACCTGGACACGGGCATGAACCGCGCGCTCACGCTCGTGGCCGGCAGCGACCCGGCCATCGTGATGCCCGCCACGGGAGAGGTGCGCAAGTCCTGCCTGGTGAACGGCACGCGCGAGGACCGCGCCGGCCCGCCGGTCACCGTGCTGCTGGGCGGGCAGCGCTTCCCGGTCGCGAGCCCGACCTACTCGTCCTTCCCCAACGCGGTGGACGGCGGGCGCAGCGGCACGCTGGGCATCGGGCTCTTCCCGGGCCGGCGCCTGTTCATCGACTACCCCGGGCGGCGCGTGGTCGTCGCCTGAGGCGCCGGCCCCGGCCGTTCAGAAGCGCCAGAGCACGCCGAGCATCCACGAGTCGATGTCCGCCTCGCCCGTGGTGCCCGTGGCCTCGGGCGCGAACTTCTTGCCGGCGTTCGCCAGGCGCTCCCATTCCAGGCGCAGGGACACCTGCCGGGTGAAATGCCAGTCCACGCCCGCGCCGAGCTTCGCGACGTTCTCGGTCGCCGAGCTCGAGCGCGAGTTGCCGGGCGTGCCGTCGCTCCACACGATGTCGCCGGCGATGAGGCCCTGCGCCTTCACGTCGGCGCGGAACCAGCCCAGGCGGCCCCACACGCCGAACCGCTCGGCCAGCGGCGCGGTCACCAGGACGTCGGCCCCGAAGCCCTTCACCTTGCGGTCCACCGCGAGGCTGCCCGCGCCCGTGGCGCCATTGATCACCTGGAAGCGCGTCTCGGAACGGATCGAGCCGTAGTCGGCGTAGTTCGCCTCGAGCGCGAGCCAGGGCGCGAAGCGGTAACCGAGGGTGCCCTTCCAGGCGCTGTCCTTGTCGTCGAAGGACGACTGGAGGTTGATCGCGCCGTGGATCGCCTCCTCGCGGTTGGTGATGAATTCCGAGTTCGTCTTCGACTGGCCGGCCGAGAGTCCGGCATACCAGGGCGATTGCTGCGCGGCGGCGGGGAGCGAGGCGGCCAGCAGCAGGGCGACGGCGAGCGTGCGGGGCATCGGGGGTTCCTCCGTGGGCAGTGGGCGGGATGCGCCGGGAAGGGCGCGGTGTTCGTCGGCCATTCTCGCGCGGCCGGACGGCCTAGTCTGCCGAATAATCCCCCGCGGCGGGGCGCCGTGCCAGAATGGCCCCATCCCTTCTCCGGGATTGACGGACCATGGCCCAACGCCGGCATCGCCGCTTCGCCCGTCGCGAGGACCTCGGCCTCACCGCCGCCGAGTACGCGCGCCTGGCGCGCCTGGACACGCCGCAGAAGATCCAGGCCTTCCTGAACCGTATCCCCGCGAACCACGAGCCCGGCGGCGAGACGATGCTCTGCGCGCACCAGGTGCTGCGCCAGCGCCGCGCCCATTGCCTGGAGGGCGCGTTCGTCGCCGCGTGCGCGCTGTGGATCCAGGGCCGCCCGCCGCTGCTCGTGCACCTGGACTGCGAGGAGTCGGACCACCCGCATTGCCTCGCGGTCTTCCGCCGGGGCCGTTGCTGGGGCGCGATCTCCAAGACGAACGGTGCCGTGCTGCGCTTCCGGGACCCGGTGTACCGCTCGCTGCGGGAGCTGGCGATGTCCTACTTCCACGAGTACTGCGACCGGCGCGGGCGGCGCACGCTGCGCAGCTACTCCGGCGCCTTCGACCTGCGCGGCGAGGACCCGGCGCGCTGGGTCACGCAGGAGGCGCCCTGTTGGGAGGTGCACGATCGCCTGGTCGCGCTGCGGCACTACCCGCTGCTTCGCGGCACGCCGGCGCGGACGTTGTCGCGGCGCGACCCTGTCGAGTGGCGCGCCGCGAGGCTGGTGTAGTATCCGAAGCGCCCCGCGGGGCGCGCGGGCTAGGACTTGCCCCGCGGGGCGCGCGGGCTAGGACTTCATGCCGCCGAACCGGCCGGATTGCACGCACCCGTTGCTGCCCTGGGTCGTGTACTTGCCGAACACGCCCTGGTAGCTCGCCTCGACTTCCGTGGCGCGGTACGTGTACGTGTTGCCGTCGCTGCAGGACTGCGTGCCGACAAAAGAGCCCATGCGGCCTTCCTGCACGTAGCTCGCGTTCAGCTGGCACGACAACCCCGTGGCATACAGCGTCGAGATCGACAGGGCGTTGCCCGTCTGGGTGATGGCGAAGGTCGCGTTCTTCGTCCCGGCCGACACGCAGGTGGTCTCCGCCGAGACCGTCGCGCCGACATAGAAGCCCGTGAGGTCGGCCGTCGCGAAGGTGTAGCGCACGATGGTCTTCGAGGAATTCAGGCCGTCGACCGAATAGCCCAGCAGGCCCTGCGTGGACGAGGTGAAGTCGAGCGTGATGCTGCCCACGTGGCGGTAGTTCATGAGCGTCGTGTCGAAGGCGCCGCTCGGGATGGGGCCGGAGGTCTCGAACAGCGAGCCCGCGTAGATCGGCGAGATGTTGGCCTCCATCCGCGGGGCCACGTACCACTTCACCTTGCCGTCGCCGCCGTAGGTATAGAGCGTCACGAACAGGATCGGGCCCTGGTTCGCGATGTTCGCGCCCCAGCCGCTTTCGGTGGGCACCCACCACATGTCGCTGAAGTCGGTGCCGAAGGTGTTGCCCGCGTGGACGAGGGCCGGCGTCGCGAGCGAGCCGCACAACAGGAGGAGGGAAGCGAGCATTTTGCGCATGGCGGTGTCCTTGATTCAGGGGGGGCGCGGCGGGATGGCCCATCGCCCCGACAGGGGGCGCCACCCCTGCCCTTGGGGCAGTCCGGGCGGCGCCGAGAAGCCCACGATAGCCAAGGAATGTCGCCCGGTCGGTTCGCTAGCGCACGGCTGGAGCCCCGTTACGCCTGAAATCCCCCGGAAGCGGGCTTCGTGAAGGGCGTCACAGTCGCGCCCGGCGGCCGCGCCTACGCTCTCTCCCACCAAGGCCCCCCGGGGAGACCCTGCCATGTCGATGCGAGAAGATGCCCACGTCGTCCTGTCCGCCCTGGAACACGACTGGGCCGACGCCTGGAAGAACGGCGACGCCACGCGCTGCGCGCGCCTGCTGTCCGACGACTTCATGGAAGTGACCTCCTGCGGCCAGATCGTGTCCAAGGGCGAATGGCTCGCCGCCCTGGCGATGAACGCGCCCGGGGAGGTGCGCTGGGACGAGAGCCGCACCCGGCTCTACGGCCGATACGCCGTCGTCCACTCGAAGCTGCACCTGACGGGCACGCGCCGGGGGCACGCCTACAGCACCGGGTTCATCGTCACCGACATCTGGGCCTTCCACGGCACCGAGTGGACGGTCTTCTCGCGCCAGTTCACGAAGATCCGCGCCCACTAGCGGGCGGGGTTTCGCGGCGGGCTTCGCGCCTCGCGACGAGCGTGTAGAGTTCCTCGGGAACCCATCCCGACCGAGGAGAAACCCATGCTCGCCCGCCTGCTGGCCGCCACCTTGTTGCTCGCGATTC
>JBGAOO010000137.1:0-9207 GCA_044221765.1 Usitatibacteraceae bacterium
CCAGGCCGTTCAGCACCGGCATCTCGATGTCGAGGAAGGCGATGGCGGGGCGGTGCTCGCGCACGGCCTGCACGGCCTCGGCCCCGTTGGCCGCCTCGGCCACGATGTCGAGCGCGGGCCACGCCTCGCGCAGCGCCTCGCGCAGCTGGACGCGAAGCAGGGGCTCGTCTTCCGCGAGGATCGCCGTGGGGTTCGTCATCTCGTGCCTTCGTCCGGGGCCCGGGGCCGGGGGATCGTGATCGTGGCCACGGCGCCGCCGCCCTCGCGCGGGGCGAGGCGGACCGAGGCGCCCGGCCCGTGGATGGCAGCGAGGCGCTCGCGCACGTTGGCGAGGCCCAGCCCTTCGCCGGCATCGCCCGCCAGGCCGCGGCCGTCGTCGGCGACGCTCACGCGCAGCAGGTCCCCGACGCGCTCGAAGCGGATGTCGATGCGGCCGTGCCCGACCGGGGCGATGCCGTGCTTCACCGCGTTCTCCACGAGCGTCATGAGCATGAGCGGCGGGATGGGTTCGCCCGCGAGCGGGGCGGGCGCCTCGATCGCGAAGGCGAGCTGCCCGCCCATGCGGATGCGCAGGATCTCGAGGTAGGCGCGGGCGAGCGCCGCCTCGCGACCGAGCGTGGAGCCGCTGCCGCGCATCTCCGGCAGCGCGGTGCGCAGGTAGTCGATGAGGTGGTCGAGCATCGGCAGCGCCTCGCGCGAGCCCGACTGCACGAGGTAGCGCAGGTTGGCGAGGGTGTTGAAGAGGAAGTGGGGCTCCACCTGCGCCTGCAGCAGCTTGAGCTCCGCCTCGGCGGTGCGCTTGGCCAGGCGCTCGCGCTCGGCCTCGGCCTGCAGCGCCGCCTCCCGCGCGCGCGCCTCGCGGCTGCGGATCCACGTGGCGCCGATCACGATGACCGCCGTGACGATGCCGGTGAGCACGCCGATCGAGAGGATGCGCACCAGGTCCGCGGCGCCGACCTCGCCCAGGGGCGCGCCGCGGCTCAGGCGGCCCAGGAAGGCGCCGAAGAACGCGCCCGCCGCCGTGATCGACACGACGAAGAAGGCGACGCGCCAGGGCGGCTTGTTCGCGTGGCGCCGGTAGCCGAACCAGACGCCGCAGGCCGCGACCCCGAAGGCGAGCAGCAGGACGAAGGACAGGACGAGGGCCTCGCCGGGCCCCAGCGCGGGCTTGATGCCCAGGAGCAGGAGCGCCAGCAGGAGCGTGGCGAGGACGAAGTAGATCAGCAGGCGGCCGGCGTTCGCCTTGAGGAGCCGGTCCAGGGCTAGCGCCTCGTCGAACTCGCCGGGCGTGAGGCGTCGCGCGGCCCAGGCGTCCGCCCGCGCCTCCCACGCCTTCAGCCAGTTCCCGATGCCCATGGCGCGCAGGTTAGCCGATCGCGGGGCGGCGAGGTCGCGGGAGCGACGAGGCGTCGTCCCGGGGGGACGAGCCGGCGCGAATCCCGCTCGAGCGGCTGCCCGCCCGCCTCGTCACATCTGCTTGAACAGGTGGGAGTAGATCCGGGAGACGGTGAGCGTCTCGTCCTTCCCCTTGATCTTCACGTGGGCCTGGCCGCGGAAATCGCGCGTGACGCCCGCGATCGCGTTCACGTTCACGAGCGTGGAGCGGTGGACCTGCCAGAACACCTCGGGGTCCAGGCCGTCCATCAGCTCCCGGATGGGCGTCTTGATGAGCGCTTCCGCCTCCGCCGTGACCACGCGCGTGTACTTCTCGTCGGACTGGAAGAAGAGCACGTCGGCCACGGGGATGAGGCGCAGGTTCTGCCCGATCGCCGCCTTGATCCATTGCAGCCTCTCCTTGCCCGGGCCGCGAAGCTGCTCGGCGAGCTTCGCCACGACGGCGTTCAGGTCCGGCGGCGGCGAGGCGAGCTTGCCCTTCAGGCGCTCGATCGCCACGGCGAGGCGCTCGTCCGTGTAGGGCTTGAGCAGGTAGTCGACGGCGCCCGTCTCGAAGGCCTGGATCGCGTACTGGTCGTAGGCGGTGACGAACACCACGTGCGCGCGCGCGCCGACATGGCGCGCCACCTCGACGCCCGTCATCTCGGGCATCTGGATGTCGAGGAACATGAGGTCGGGCGCGCGATCCTCGAGCGCTTCCAGGGCCGCGGCGCCGTCCTCCACCGAGGCGGTGATCTCCAGTTCCGGCCAGAGCTTCTTCAGCTTGGTCTCGAGCTGGGCGCGCAGGATGGGCTCGTCTTCGGCGATGATCGCGGTGGGATGGTTCATGGCCGCGATTCTACCCGGCAGGGCGGTCGTCCTTCGGCACCGGCGGCGGCGTGTCGACGGACGCCGCGGCGGGCGAGGGCGCCGCCATCACGGGCTCGACCCTCGCCCGGGTCGGCTCGACGGGCGGCCGCGCGGGCGCTTCGGCCTCGGCCTTGCGCCGGCGGCTGCGCCGCACGAACCACCAGACGGCGAGGCCCACGAGGACCAGCGGCGCGAGCGCGGGCGAGACGGCGACCACGATCACCACCGGGATGAAGATCGCGAGCCCGGCGAACATGAATCCCAGCCCGTAGATGATGGCCGCGACCAGGGCCAGGGCGAGCACCACCGCCGCGAAGCCGAGCACGATGCCGGCCGTGCCCACGAGCGCGCCGCCGGCGCCGGTGAGCGTCTCCGAGCCGATGTGCACCGGCAGGATGCCCGTGAGGACGCCGGCGATGGCGAGGCCCGAAAGCACGGCGGCCACCACCACCAGTGCGATGAAGGCGAAGGACAGGGACTTGCGCCACACGCGCTCGGCCGTGCCCACCGCGGAGAAGACCTTGCCCGCGGCCGTCTTCGGCTGGGCCGGCATCGCGGCCGCGGGCTGCGCGCCGTCGGCGGCGGTCGCCTTCAGGCCGGCGAGCGGCGCCTCGATCGTGGCGATGACCCCGTGCGGGCTGTTGGATTCCAGCGTGAGCTTCGCGCCCTCGCCGTAGAGCGCGGCCAGGCGCTCGCGGATGTTGGCGAGCCCCACGCCCGCGCCGATCGTCTCGCCGAACCCGCGGCCGGTGTCGGCCACCGTGAGGCGCAGCCGACCGTCGATCGCCTGCGCGCCGATGTGCACGCTGCCGCCCTCGCGCTGCGGCTCCAGGCCGTGCTTGATCGCGTTCTCCACGAGCGAGGGCAGCATGAGGGGCGGGAAGGGCGTGGCGGTGAGGCTCTCGGGCACCGCGATGTCGAAGGCGAGGCGCCGGCCCATGCGCATCTGCAGGATGTTGAGGTAGGCGCGCACCAGCTCGATCTCCTGGCCGACGGTGGAGATCGACTCGCGCATCTTGGGCAGCGCGCTCCTCAGGTACTGGATGAGGTGCCCGACCATCGTGTGGGCCTTGCCCGGATCCACCTCGGTGAGCGCCTGCACGTTGGCGAGGGTGTTGTAGAGGAAGTGCGGCTCCACCTGCGCCTGCAGCGCCTGCAGCTTCGCCTCCGTCACCTGCCGGCTCATGAGGTGGTACTCCGCCTCCTTGCGCTTGAGGTCCGCCATGCGCTGGGCCGCGCGCGAGCGGTCGATGAAGATCTTGGCGATCGCGGTGAGGACGAAGATCGGGATGAAGAGCAGGACCAGGCCCGCGCCGATGCCGATCTTCTTCAGGTCGTCGCTCACGTTCTCGCGGATCTGCGCGCGCAGCTCCGGCGGCAGCGGCGGCACGGGCGGCAGCGTCACGCCCGCGACCTTGGGCGGCTCGGGGGCGGCGGGCAGGTCCGGCGAGCCGGGCACGGCCGGCGGCGCGGGCGCCTTCGGCTTGCGGGGCCGGTCGTCGAGGTCGATCACGATGGCGCTGCCGCCCGCGCCGTCCTTGCCGGGCGCGCGGATCTCCACGCGCGGCTTCTCGCCCGCGTCGGCCTTGCCCAGGTCGATGTCGACCAGCGGCCCGTCCGAGCCCAGGCCCGCGCCGATCTTGATCCGGCGCCGCTCGGCCTTCGCCTCGCCCAGCGCCTTCTTCGCCTCTTCCTCCGCTTCCTTCGCGGACTTGAGCGACTGCTCGAGCGCCTGCTGCACGCGCTCGTTGCCCACGCCCGCCTCCTTGAGCGCCTCGCCTGCCGTGCGCTGCGCCTCCTCGATCGCCTGCGTGGCCTCGCGCACCGCCTCGCGGGCGGTGTCGACCGCCTCGCGCTTTGCCTCGAGCGCCGCGGCGCCGGATTCGCGCAGCTCCCCGCGCACGCGGTCGAGCTCCTCGAGGGCGCGGTTCAGCTCGTCCCGGCGCGTGGCATCGCGCGTGGCCCCGCGCATGGCGAGGATGGCGTTGCGCGAGATCTCGAGCGCGCCGTCGGCGAAGGTGAGGTCCACCTCGCGCTTGATGGCGCGGTTCTCGTCGGGCGTCGCGCCCTCCTTGCGGTACTCGAGCAGGTGGAAGGGGGTGACGAAGACGGCGAGGCCCAGGACGGCGGCGAAGCCGCCGACGATGAGGGCCCACCAGGGGGTTCGGTGCAGGAGGTCGGAGAGGGATTTCATGGCGGGGGCGTGGCGGCATCCGGACGATACCCGGAAGGGGCCGCGGGGTCAGTAGTCGTCCAGGAGCGCGAGGGCGGCCACGACGAGCGAGATCACCAGCACGCCCAGGGTGAGCAGGGCGGATTCCGGCGACGGGCCGAGGAGCGCGAGCAGGGACATGGTCGGGTTTCCCGGTACATGGAGCCGCCGGGGGGCGGCTGCGATGGGGGAAGCCTAGACGGGCGCGCGTGCCCGGGCGACGGCCAGGCGCCGGATTGCAGGGAACGGGGGGTGAAATGCAAGCCGGGCCGACGGCCTGCAGGCGGGCGGGGCCCGCCGGCGCTACATCTGCTTGAACAGGTGGGTGAAATTGCGGGAGACCAGCAGGGTCTCCCGGTGCCCCTTCAGGGCGATCTCGGCCTGGTCCTTGAGCCCGCGGCGCACGCTGGCGATCGCCTCCACGTTCACGATCGTGGCCCGGTGCACCTGCCAGAATTTCTCCGGGTCGAGCTCCTCCAGCAGCTCCTTGATGGGCTTCCTGATGAGCGCCTCGGCCTCCTGCGTCACCACCCGCGTGTACTTCTCGTCGGACTGGAAGAAGAGGATCTCCTCCACCGGGATGAGGCGCACGCTCTGGCCGATGCTCGCCTTGATCCAGCGCAGGCACTCGGCGGGCCTCGCCGCCAGGCGCCCGGCCAGCTGCTCGATGAGTTCCTCCAGCGGGGCGGGCGCGCCGGCCAGCCGCTCGCGCAGGCGCTCGAGCGTCGCCGCCAGGCGATCCTCCGTGAAGGGCTTGAGCACGTAGTCGACCGCCCCGTGCTCGAAGGCCTCGACCGCGTACTGGTCGAAGGCCGTGACGAACACGACATGGGCGCGCTTGCCGATGGCGCGCGCGGCCTCCAGGCCGTTCACGCCGGGCATGTGGATGTCGAGGAAGAAGAGGCGCGGGCGGTGCTCCTGGAGCACGCGGTCGACATCCCGGCCGTTCTCCATCTCGTGCACGATCCTCAGCTCGGGCCAGAGCCGGGCGAGGCGCGAGCGCAACTGGGCCCGCAGCAGGGGCTCGTCGTCCGCGATGACGGCCGTCACGTCGGCGAGGGGCATGGGTGCCGTCCTCCTCAGGCCGCCTTCGCGGCGACGGGCGGCGCCGGCGCCCGGGCGTGGCCGGAGCCCTCGTCGACCTCGATGGTGGCGACCACGCCTCGCGGCGAGTTCTCCTCGAGGATGAGCCGGGCCGAGCTGCCGTAGAGGGCCTTCAGGCGCTGGCGGATGTTGGCGAGGCCCACGCCGGTGCCCTTCTTGGTGGAGATGCCCTCGCCCGTGTCGGCCACGGAGAAGCGCAGCTTGCCGCCCTCCTCCCGGGCGCTCACCGTGATGCTCCCGCACTCGCAGCAGGGGTCCACGCCGTGCTTCACCGCGTTCTCCACGAGGGAGATCAGCATCATCGGCGGGAAGGGGCGCTCGCGCAGGGCCTCGGGCACGTCGAAGGCGAAGTCCAGGCGCGAGCCCATGCGCATGCGCGTGATCTCGAGGAAGGCGCGGGCCATGTCCGCCTCGCGCCCGACGCTGGTCACCTCCTCGCGCATGCGCGGCAGGGCGGCGCGCAGGTACTGGATGAGGCTCTCGAGCATGCGCGAGGCGGACCCGGGGTCCGTCTCGACCAGGTGCTGCACGTTGGCGAGGGTGTTGAAGAGGAAATGCGGCTCCACCTGCGCCTGCATGAGGGCGAGCTGGGCCTGGAGCACGTTCTTCTCGAGCTGGTGGCGCTCCGCCTCGCCCCGGGCGAGCTGCGCGGCGTGGCGCGACTCGCGCTCGCGGAAGACGTAGACCCAGACGGCCATGCAGCCGAAGCCGATGCCCAGGCCCATGGTGATGAGCACCCCGTACAGGCGCTCGTTGAACATCATCGAGAGGTCGCGGCCCTTCACCACCCCGGCGAGCACGGTGCCCAGGGCGGAGCCGACGATGATCGCGATCACCTGCGCCGCCTCGCGCGGGATGCGGCGCTGCTCCAGGTTGGTCGCCACCGTGAACAGCAGCATGCTGGTGTAGCCCACGCACAGGGCGCTCACCAGCAGGTCGAGGTAGGTGTTGACGAAGAACCAGACGGCGGCGGCCGAGGCCCAGACGCAGAGCACGGACACCAGCACCACCCGCTTGAGGGTGAGGCCGTCGAAGAGTCGGTGCAGGGCGTTCAAGGGCGTCGGGGCGGGCGCGGTCGGGGACCCCGGATAGGGTATCAGTTGCCGGCCCGGCCGACCCGGTGGACGGGTTTCCAGCGCGAGGCGATTCCCGGGCGCGCCGGCCCGGCAGGCGCGGCGGACTCGGGCCGCGGCTTGTCGCCTCCCGGCGACAACGGGTGGCGGACCTTGCCAGGGCAGGGCAGGATCGGGCGTCTCATGGCGGTCGGTCGTGACGGATGGCGCCAGTTTGCGCAGGGCGGCATTCGCCGGGCCAGCGTGCCGCGACGAAACGCGCCCCGGCCGGGACGGAATGCGCGAGCAGGGGACGGAAAGCCGGCTGGCCGGCCCCCGGCGCCCGGCCTTGCACGATTCTTGCAAGGTACTAAAACCCAGTGAAACCGCCGGGGGCTTCAGCGGCGAGTCTGCTTTTCCGGATCCCCGGGAGCGAGGCAAACTGTGCGGTCCCGGTCGCCGATTCGCCCGGGCGCGTAGCGTCTGCGCCCGGCGACGAGGCATCCGGCCCGGAAACCGGCACCAGACCGCGTCCCACATCAGGAGAGATCGACTTGAAAACAAAACTCGCGCACTGCACCGCCGCCCTGGGATTGGCGCTCGCCGCCGGGTCCGGTGCCACCCTGGCGGACGTCCCCATCCCCCCGATCCCTGCCACCCACCTCCGCGTGCTCCTGGTAAGGCCGGAGCTGCGCAGGGCTTCCGCGCGACGCCCCGCGGCGCAGCGCCCGGCCATCAAGCGCTTCAAGGAGCAGATGGTGGACCTGCAGCTGGGCGGGGCGAACATCTACGCCTACGAGCCCTGGTATTCCGCCTTCATGGGCGTGGTCACCCAGCAGCCGCAGTACTGCGCCCACGCCGTCGCCTCGACCGACGCCTTCCTCGATTCCGAGATCGCCCTCATCAACGCCGGCGAATTCCCGAGCTCGCGGGCGGATTCGTACCTCGAGATCGGCCCCAACATCGGCAGCCTCGCCCTGGTCTACGACTGGTGCTACGCGAACCTCACCGCCACGCAGAAGCTGCGCTGGGGCAACTACGCCGACCGCTTCATCGACAACGTCTGGAACCAGGACACCAACCACTGGGGTGTCCCCACCGCGATCAACGGCTATTCCTGGGCCGGGCCGCTGCGCACCCCCGGGACGAGCTGGTCCGTCGACAACCCGGTGAACAACTACTACTACTCGTTCCTGCGCGCGACCATGCTCTGGGGCCTGGTCTCCAAGGGCGAGGCCGGCCGCACGATGGCCGACGGCTTCCTGCAGAAGTTCCGCAACCAGAAGATCCAGAACCAGCTCGTGCCGGTGTTCAACGCGCAGCTGATCGGCGGCGGCTCCCGGGAAGGCACCGGCTACGGCACCGCCATGAAGGGGCTCTTCGGCCTGTACCACCTGTGGGAGAAGACCACGGGCGAGCGCATCGCCGACCTCACGACGCACACGCGGGACACGATGTCGTACATGCTGCACGCGACCTCGCCCAACCGGAACAAGCTCGCCCCGATCGGCGACCACGCGCGCGACTCGACGGCCACCTTCTACGATTACCATCGCGAGGGCATGCTCGCCACCTCCTCGCTCTTCCGCGGCACGGCCCTGGCGCGCAGCGTGCGCGACTTCCTCGCGGCGAGCAACGTGCCGGTGATGGGCGACCGGTTCAACTGGGTGTACGACGCGATCTACGACTACGTCGAGACGACGCCCCCCGCCGCCCTCAACACGGCCTACTTCGCGCCGGGCACCGGGCACTTCTTCGCGCGCTCGAGCTGGGCGACGAACGCGACCTGGCTCACGTTCCTCACCGGCGCCTACACCGAGTCGCACGCGCACCCGGACGGCCTGTCGCTCATGCTGTACAAGAACGGCTGGCTGGTGAACGACGCCAACATGCAGTCCTCGAGCGGCCTGGCGAACCTGCAGGAGGCCCACGGCCTGGTCACGCAGCGCCGCTCGAGCGACAACGCGCTGCTCGCGATGTGGGAATACTCGGCGAGCCCGCCGCGCGCGGAATCCTCGGCGCGCCTGCGCGCGATGTCCGTGAACCCCGCCTACACCTACGTGAGCTCCGACCAGGGCACGCTCTTCGAGCACCCGAACAACGGCGACCAGGGCGTGAGGGCCGCGCGCGAGATCGTCTTCGTGAAGCCCGACACGGTGATCGTGTTCGACCGCACGCAGTACACGCTGGGCTCCTCGGTCAAGACCTTCCAGCTGCCCACGCCGGGGCCGGCGGCGCCCACGATCGTCGGGCGCATCGCCACCTTCAGCAACGGGACGAGCACGCTCAAGGTGCACGCCCTGAGCCCCGCCACGAGCGCGCTGTCGGTCACCACCATGGCGTCCGTGGATTCCGACTTCACCGCCGGCCACCGGATCCGCGCCTCCGTCACGGGCACCGGCGTGACCCAGTTCCTGCACGTGCTCTCCATCGACAACTCGGTGAGCACGGCGCTGCGCGGCGCCAACGACGGCGCGGCGACCGTGGTGCTCGCGGACGGGCGCACCGTCACGGTGAACTTCAACCTCGCCAGCCAGGGCGGCACCATCGAGATCCGCAACGGCTCGAACCAGATCATCGTCTCCGAGGCGCTGC
>JBGAOO010000138.1:0-8599 GCA_044221765.1 Usitatibacteraceae bacterium
CGGCCTCGCCCTCTTCCCGCTCGGGGAAGGCGGGTCCGCCCATGCGTCGTCGGCCACGGACACGACGAACCCGTTCAATCTCACGCGCAACCTGACGTTCCAGATCGTGTACCCGAACTTCCTGCGCTTTCGCGTGGGCAATGCCGCGGCCGGATCGATCAACCTGCTCACGTTCACGGTGCCCGGCACGGGCGTGGGCAATGCCACGCCGGTCGCCGCGACCGGCGGCGATGCGCTGGGCGGCACCGCGGTGAACGTCGAGGTGACGGGCAACCATGGCGCCGTCACGATCACCGCCACCAACAACAGCGGCGCGCTGGGACTGGGCAACGGGGTCGTCGGTGGGCCGCGCATCGGCTACGACCAGATCGCGACCTCGAGCTCCTCGCCCTCGCTTCCCGCGCCGGCGCTCACCAATGCGGGCGGCACGACGGCGGCGGTCGTCCCCAATGCGGGCCTGGTCACGCAGCGGACCGCCATCTGGTCGTATAGTTACCTGAATGCGACCATTCCCGAGGCGGGGACGTACGGCACGTCGGCCAACGGCGGACGCGTCACGTACACCGCCGTCATGCCCTGACCCCATGACCCCCATCCTGCCCAGGCCGGTCCTGCGAATCGCCGGCGCGGCATGGCTCGCCTGCGCCTGCCTGCCCGCGCAGGCGCTCACCTTCGTCATCCCGAACGGCACCGCGCAGATCTACCTGCGCATCGGCCAGACCGGCGGCACCACCAACACCGTCGCGTTCGCGGTAACCGGCGCGAACGCCGGCACCGGCACGCCGATCGCGGGAACGGTGGTGGCGGCCGCGGGCGCGTTCAGCGCCGCGCAGACGCCCAATTTCCCCGCCTGCGCCGCCAACAACGTGCGCATCGTCGCGCGCGCGCGCTCGACGCTCGCCGCGCCGCGCACCGCCACGCTGAGCGTGAACTCGACCGGCGGCCTCGTCTCGGGCGCCAACACCATCCCGTTCACGCAGTTCGACTGGACCTCCGACGACGCGACGAGCCTTCCTGCCGGCGCGTTCGCGGGCGTGGCCGCCCAGCCGCTCGTCTCCTTCGTGACCTCGCGCGAGGTCGGTGCCTGCCACCAGTTCCGCTACCTCAACACGCAGGTGTATCCGGCCGGCACGTACACCGGCACGCTGGTCTACACGCTCAACATGCCATGATTGCGCGCAGTCTCCTCGCCCTCGCGTGCCTGCTGCTGCCGCTCGCGGCGCCGGCCGCGACGCGCCTGGACGATTCGGCCAGCCCGCGCGCGCGCATCGAGGTGATGCCCCGCTGGCAGTACGAGGAAGGGCAGCTCGGCGGCAGCGAAAGGCTGCACGCGATGGTCGCCACCGCCCCGGGCGTCGAGATCCGGCTCAACACGGCCGCGTACGTCGGCAAGCGCGGCCGCATCTACATCGCCCTGCCGGAAATCGTCTCCGGGCTTCGCTCGCGCGACGCGATGCGCGTGGAATTCCGCTCGCGTGGCGCGTTCCAGTCGGGCACCGTGTTGCCCGGCGAACGCGCGCTCCTCTATGATGGGCCGATCCTCCGCGCCCAGACGGGTGACCTCGTTGACTTCACGATCCTCTTCGATTCGCGCCACATGGCCGGCGGCCTTCGCTTCGATCCGACTTTCGAGATCGAGCTGCTTCCGTAGCCTTGCCCGGCTGGCGGCGGCCGCGGCGCTGCTGCTGCCGCTCTCGGCGCCGGCGCAGTTCGCGGCCTTCGTCCTGCCCGCGCGTTTCGAATTGAGCGCGAAGCCGGGACAACTCGTGCAGGACGTGCTCGAGATCGGCAACGACGAATCCCGGCCGGCGGACCTGCGCGTGCGCACGGCCGACTGGACGCTGCGGCCCAACGGCGGCGTGGAGTTCCAGGTCGAGACGCTCGCGCCGGAAACCTGCCGTCCCTGGGTGCGCATCGAGCGCGGCACGGTGCGCGTGGCCGCGAAGGGCAAGCGCCGCTTCCGCTTCGAGGTGCAGGTGCCGCCCGATGCGCGCGAGGGCCTGTGCCGCTTCGCCCTGCTGATCGAATCCGCGGGCGAGGTCGGCATGGTCACGCCGTCCGAGTCGATCCGCATGCCGCTGCAGGGACGCATCGGCGTGATCGTCTACCTGCGCGTGGGCGAGGCGAAGCCGAACCTGGTGCTCGACGGCTTCCGCGTGGAGACGGTGAACGGCCGCCCGGCCGTCATGGCGCTCTTTCGCAACCTCGGCAATGCCCAGGGCCGCCCCGAGGGCTTCCTCAAGGGCACGGACGCGAAAGGCGCCGCGATCGATTTCTCCGTCTCGCCCCTGCCCATCCTCCCGGGCGAGACCCGCGCGATCCCTGCCTGGCCGCAGGAAGGCGAGGGCGGCAAGGCGCCGGCGATCGCCTTCCCCGTGAAGCTCAAGGGCACCGTGGAGTGGGAAGGCGGCAAGCAGGACGTGAACGCGACGGTCGGTCCCTGATCACTGGCCCATCCGGGTCAGGGCGAATTCCTTCCTCGTCTCCCCGCGCACCTCCACGCGAACCGACTGCGGCGCGTCGTCGGCGAGGCCCCAAGGCAGCGGCACGCGGTCGACGACGAGCGAGAGCGTATGCGGGCCTGCCGGCACGAGGTTGAAGGCGTAGCGCCCTTCGCGGTCGGTGGTCTGCGTGAACCGGTTGTCGAGCACGACCGTGACGCCGGCCGCGCCGCGCTCGGTCGTCTGGCGGATGCCGTCGCCGTTCTCGTCGAAGAACACCGAGCCCACCAGCACGCCCGTCCCCGAGCGCCCGCCGGCACCGCCCACGCGCTCGAACGGCGTCCCGAAGGACTCGTCGTAGCGCACGAGGAGCTGGACCTGGTTCTCCTTCGTGAAGGGCGCGCCCGCGATCGTCGCGGTGGGCTGGATCTGGCTGCGAAGCCAGCGCAGGTTCAGGTACCAGTGGCTCGCGACCGCCCAGTCGATGCCCACCGAGCCGTTGTAGTTGCGCTCGGAGTTGTCCGCGTCGTCGACGTCGGCCAGCGTGAGCGAGAGGTCCCAGCGCAGGTTGGAGAGCAACGGCCCGCGCAGTGTGAGGCTGCCGACGTTGCGGCGCACGCGCCGGTCCGTGAGGCGCTCGTCGGAGTGGGTGAGCAGCGTGTTCGATTCCACGTTGCCCAGCCGCGGCCAATCCTGGTTCAGCTGGATCGTCGACACCGACTCCGCGGCGCCGCCGGCCCTGGGCCGCGTCTGGGAATAGCTCGCGTCGACACGCGTGGAACCGAAACGGCTCGTGCGCGCGCCGAAGACGTTGGCCGAGGCCGTGCGGCTCGCCGTGTCGGTGGTCCGGGCGCGTTCCTCCCGCAGCGAGAGCCCGCCCCCGAGCGTGGTGTTGCGGTCGAGGCGCAGCGAGAGGTTGCCGTAGCCGCCCGCGCTCGATGTGCCGCCGAGCAGCGGGTCGCGGCGCAGGTTGTTGCGCGTGTAGTCGAAGCCGAAGGTGCCATAGTCGGGGCCGGCGCGGTACTCGCTGCGCCAGTAGGCGCCTTCGGTGTCGTTGAAGAGCGCGCCCTCGCCGAAGCGCGTGCCCGGGTCGATGTGGAAACCGCCGAACCGGTTCGCGAAGCGCCCGGACCGGAACTGCGCGTCGCCCCAGAAGCCGAGGTTGCGGTTGTCGTCCGCGATGCCGTGCAGGCGGACGGGGCCGCCCAGGCCCGGGGCCTCGAACTCGGTCGCGAGCGCGACCGCCGAATGGTCCGGCACGACGAGGCTGTCCTTCAGCACGACCGCATTGGCCCCCACCCGCCAGGACTGGGCCACCAGCTGGCTCACGCCGAGCGTGGCGAGGCGCCCCGAGGTGCGCTCGAAGCCCTGCACGTTCAGGCCGGACAGCTGGCCCACCTCGCCCGCGGAGGCGATCCACTGGGTGCGGCCCGCGTCGATCTGCGTGGAGGCGCCCGCCAGCATCGAGGTCGGCAGGAACACCCGGTACGAGGAAGCGACCCACGGCGTGAGCATCGAGCGGACGACGCCCAGGCTGCTCGCCGCGCTCACGCCCTCGGCGAGCGCGAAATTGTCGTGGTGGATCGTGAAGCGGTTGCGGTCCTTCGCCTGCACCGGGTCGAGGGGAGCGGGCCGGTTGTGCCCGGCCTGCACGTCGATCGTGAAATCGCCGGACGACTCGGTCTCGCGCCGGTGCAGGATCGCCACGCCCTGCGCCACGGAGGATCCCACGCCCGTGAGATTGCGTTGGTCCAGGCGGTAGTCGATGGTCCAGGAGCGAAGGCCGGGCCGGGCGTCGCGGCTGGCCTGGTAGTCCGGGTCATCCTCGGGCAGCGGGGTCAATCCCTCGATCAACTTGTCGACGTAGGCGGGAGCGGCCTCGGGCGGCTTCGGCGCCGGCGCATCCTTCGCGGGCACGGCCGCCGTCGTGGCGGCCTGCGCGGCCGTCGTCGGTGGCGTCACCGCGGCGATGGCACCGGGTGCGATGGGCGGGACGGGCGCGAGGGCCGAGGCCTTCAGTCGCAGGCGCTCGGGCAGGCGGATGCGGGCGCCCACGATGAGCCGTCCGGGGTCGCCGGCCAGCATCGCCTGCGGGTTCGCGGCCGCCAGTTCGGCGACGAGCGCCTTCAGGCTGACGGCCTCCGTCTCGAAATGGCGCGCGATGCGATAAAGATGCTCGCCCTCGCCGATCACCCAGTACCCGGAGCTTCGCGCCTCGAGGATCTTCCGGTCGACCTGCCGTGTCACGACGGAGGGACCTTGACCCCAGGCGGGGCCCGGCGCGAGGGGCAAAAGGGCGAATCCGGCCGCCATGAAAAGCGCCGAGGCCACCCATCCGCGAAGGCGTGAACCGGAGGTCACCTGAGGGTCGATGCGCCGAAGTTAAGACAATCTCAAGATAATACACGCAACTATATGAAACTCTTGAGATTTTGTCTAATGACCGCGCGTCACTCGCCCTTGGGGTTGCGCGCCATGAGCGCCTCGACCGCCCTCGCGGGCGGTTCGCCTTCGAACAGGACGGCGCAGACCGCCTCCGTGATCGGCATTTCCACGGCGAAAGTGCGGGAGAGCTCCAGGGCCGCGCGCGCCGAGTGGACGCCTTCGGTGACATGCCCGATCGCGGCGAGAATCTCCGGCAGCGCCGCGCCGCGGGCGAGGCGAAGCCCGACGTCGCGATTGCGCGAGAGATCGCCCGTGCAGGTGAGCACGAGGTCGCCCAGCCCCGTGAGGCCCATGAAGGTCTCGGGGAGCCCGCCCATCGCCACGCCGAGCCGGACGATCTCGGCCAGGCCTCGCGTCACGAGCGCCGCGCGCGCGTTGCGTCCCAGCTCGAGGCCGTCGCAGATGCCCGCGGCGATCGCGATGACGTTCTTGAGCGCGCCGCCGAGCTCGACGCCCACCAGGTCGTCGCTCGAGTAGATGCGAAGCCGCGCGCTGTTGAGCGAGGCGGCCGTCTGCGCCGCGAAATCGCCGGCCCGCGAGGCGATCGTGAGCGCGGTCGGCTGCCCTCGCGCCACCTCGAGCGCGAAGCTCGGCCCGGAGAGCGCGCCCACGCGCACCGCGCCGGGCAGCGCCTGCGCGAGCACCTGGTGCGGGAGCGAGCGGGAGGCGGTCTCGAAGCCCTTGCAGGCCCAGAGCAGCGCGGGATCGGGATGCGACCGGCCGAGGGCGAGCGCGACGTCGCGAAGCCCGGCCGTCGACGTGGCGATGATGGCCAGGTCGCTCGACGCGATGCATGCGGCCAGGTCGCGCTCGATGCGCAGCGGCTCCGGGAAGCGCACGCCGGGAAGGTAGGCACTCGCGCGAGCGCGCGCGAGCGCCTCGCACGCCTCCGGGCGGCGGGCCCACAGCCGCACCTCGTGCGCCTTGCAAAGGGAGATGGCGAGCGCCGATCCCCACGCGCCGGCGCCGAGGATCGCGATCTTCAAGCGCCGCGTCCTACAGGCCCCAGAGGTGCGCGAGGCGCGCGTAGCCCGTCTGGCCGTCCCGGTGGCGGACCTTCACCCAGCCTTCCGCCGGCGCCTCGATCGCCTCGAGGATCACCTGGCGATAGGCCTCGAAGACGAGCGCCGATTGGGCGTTGGGCGCCGCGCGGATGTCCGCCAGGGGCACGTTCACCAGCACGCTGCGGCGATCGCCCAGCACGCGATTCTCGACCCACGCCACCTCGCCGCCCGCATCGCGCACCTTGGTCCACTGGTCCAGTTTCACGAGGACCTCGAACGGGTAGCCTCGGCTCGCGACGAACAGGCGGTCGGCCTTGAGGGAGGGGGCGTCGTACATCACGGCGGCGCGCTCGCCGATGCTGCGGAACTCGGCCGCCAGGGCGCTCCCCGCGAGGAGCGTCCAGGCGACGAGGGCGAGCGCGGCGCGCCGCACGGCCCTAGTGCGCGACCTGGATCGTGGGGGCCGCGGGCGCCTGCTCCGCCTGCGCCTGCTTCTGGGCGGCGTAGAGCGACTCGAAATTCACCGGGTTGAGCACCACGGGCGGGAAGCCGGCGCGCGAGACCACGTCCGAGATCACCTCGCGAACGTACGGGTAGAGGATGTTCGGGCAGGCGATGCCGAGGATCGGCTCCATGTCGGCGGCCGGGACGTTGCGGATCACGAAGATGCCCGCCTGGCCCGCCTCGACCAGGAAGAGCGTCTTGTCCTTGATCTTCGCGGTCACGGTCACCGTGAGCAGCGTCTGGTACACGCCCTCGTCGACCTGCTGCGATTCGTGGTGCAGCTGGATGTCGACCTGCGGGGCCTCGCGCTCGAGGAAGACCTGCGGGGCGTTCGGGATCTCGAGCGAGATGTCCTTCACGTAGAGCTTCTCGATCGAAAAGAGGGGCTGGTTCTGCGCTTCGCTCATGGGTCTTGCCTCGGGTTGAAGGGGTTGGGCTCGCGCGCGTTCAGGCGGCGAGCAGGGGTTCCAGGGCGCCCGCGTGCTCGAGCGCGGCCAGGTCGTCGTAGCCGCCCACGTGGCGCTCGCCGATGTAGATCTGGGGCACGGTGCGCCGCCCCGTCCGCTCGACCATCTCGTCGCGCCGGGCGGGGTCGAGGTCCACGCGCACCTTCTCGATGTCGGCCACGCCCTTCGAGCGCAGCAGCTTCTCGGCCATCAGGCAGAACGGGCACACGCCCGTCGAGTACATGAGGATGCGGGGCATGGCTACTTCTCGACGGGCAGGTGCGCTTCCTGCCAGGCGGCGAGGCCGCCCTTCAGGTTGTAGACGTTCGCGAAGCCGGCGCCCTTGAGCGTGCGGGCGGCCCCGGAGGAACGCGCACCGGTGCGGCAGGTGACGAGCACCGGCTTGTCCTTGAACTTCGCCAGCTCCTCGACGCGCTTGGCGAGCTCGCCGAGCGGGATGTTGCGCGCCCGGGGCAGGTGGCCCGCGGCGAACTCCTCGGCCGTGCGCACGTCGAGCACCAGGGAGCCGCCCGTGTTCATGAGGCGCGTCGCCTCGAGCGTGCCCAGGGCGCTCGCGCCGCCGGCGAAGCGGGCCAGGTCCGGCCAGACGAGCATCGCGCCGCTCGCGAGGAAGAGCGCGACGAGCGCGAGGTTGTTGAGGAGGAAGTCGCCCATGGGGTTCCGGTCGTGCCGACGAAAACCGCGATTTTAGCAGTCGCGGGCCCCGCCGGGCGAGGCGCTTCAGGCGAGCAGCGCCTGCAGCAGCCAGAGGACCGCCATTCCGGAGGCGATGGGGGCCAGCGTGCCCCGCCAGCGCATCGCGACGGCGAAGGCGGCCAGGCCCGCGATCCAGCGGGGGTTGGCCAGGGTCAGGTCGAAGGCTCCTGCCGGCATGAGGAGCCCGGGCGCCACGATGGCGGCGAGCACCGCCGGCGGGACGAAGACGAGCGCCACGCGGAAGGCGTGGGGGAACCTGTGCGGATCGGCGAAGACGATGAACGAGGCCCGCAGCAGCAGCGTGACCAGGCCGGCCCCGACGATGACCACCCAGGTGTTCATCGGGCGCGCGCCCTTTCCACGGCCACCCCGGCGACGATGCCCGCGAAGGAGGCGGCCACGAGCGCGAGCTTGTAGGGCAGGCCGGCCGCGGCGAGGGCCACGGCGGCGGCGACCACGCCCGCGGCCAGGTCGGCCCGCGTGCGCAGGGTCGGCACGAGCAGGCCCAGGAAGGTGAGGGTGACCACGAAGTCGAGCGACCAGCTGGGTGGGATCTGCGCGCCGGCGAGCGCGCCCAGCACGACCGCGGCCTGCCAGCTCACGTACAGCGTGAGCGAGACGCCCAGCACGTAGTAGTGCCGGTGCGCGCGCTCGCCGGGCTCGCCGAAGCGCCGCGTGCCCATCGCGAAGCTCTGGTCCGTCATGAGGTAGGAGAGCGCCAGGCGCCAGCGCGCCGGCAGGTGGGCCAGGTGCGGCGAGAAGGAGGCGCTGTACATGAGATGGCGAAGGCTCACCACGGCCACGGCGGCAAGGGTCACGAGCAGGGGCGAGTCGACCGCGACGAGCTGCGCGACCACGAGCTGGGCGATGCCAGAGAAGACGAACACCGACAGCGCGATGCTCTCGACCGGCGACATGCCCGCGCCCACCGCGGCCACGCCCGCGACGAAGCCGAAGGGCATGGTGCCGATGAGCGCCGGGGCGATCTCGCGCAGGCCGTCGAGGAACTCGGTGCGCGCGGCGGCGGGGAAGGGCGGACGGG
>JBGAOO010000139.1:0-9184 GCA_044221765.1 Usitatibacteraceae bacterium
CGCGAGGCGCTTCGCCAGGGTCGTGCCGGTGTGTCCCAGTGCTCTCACGTCGTTGGTCGCCGTTCCTTGGCCTTGTCCCTGGACCCGCCCTCGCAGGCCCACGGAAAAGGGGGCGCCGTCACCGGCGCCCGGAAGGTCACCCGGACACCCTCGCGCCAGGCGCGGGGGAATCCGGGTGGAGTGACACGGTCCTCACGGGTCGATCTGCACGCAGAAGCTCATGACCGCGGATTGCGTGGGGGTGAGCGTGCCCACGTTCGCGCGCACGAAGGCAGGCGAGGCGGCGCCGTTGGCCGCGGAGCCCGCATCCATCGCCCCCACGGTCGTGGCCGGCACCTGGCAGGCGAACAGCATTCGCGTGTTGGCGGGCACCGTGTCGTTCACGACCACGAGGGTGATGTTGACCGCGGTGGTGTTGGTCGCCGTGATCCGGTAGCTGATGCAGCGGGCGGGCGCGGTGAGCGGGCCCGAGGGGATCGCGGCCGTCGTGAACACGCCGGCGCCGGAGCCGTCGCAATTGATGGTGCGTTGCTCCTTGAGCAGCGTGAGGCCGTCGGTCACCGTGGTGGTATCCGTGGCCGTGGTCGTCGCCGCGCCCGCGTTGTAGGTGGCCGTGAGCGTGGTCACGTTCGCCGGGTCGGCGGAGGTGGCGCTGCCCGGCGCGAACACGCGCACGAAGATCGTCTTCGACTGCCCGGCGGCGAGCGCGTCGTTGGTCGTGCCGCACACGATGAGCGTGTCGGTGCCGACCTCGAGGGTGCCGTTCGTGTTCGAGTCGATGTACGCGGCCGAGGTCCAGCCCTGGACGGCGCGCGTGTTGGTGAGGCACGAGGCCGCGTAGTTCACCGTCTCGGCCACGTTGCCCGTGTTGGTGATCGTGTGCGTGTAGGTGACCGAGCCGCCCGGGAAGGTCTGCTGCGAGTTGTTCGGCGAGAGCGTCACGCGGTGGAAGGCGTTCACCGTCACGCGATCGGTGATGAGGTCGGTGACGGCCGGGTTGCTGGCCGAGGTGACCGTGAAGCCCAGGTCCGTGTTGCCGGGGGCCGCCTGGCCCGTCGTGGTGACCGGGATGGTGACTTCCGCGCAGACGAGGCGGTTCGCGCCCGCGTTCACCGTGCCGGTGGTGACGAGCGTGGCGCCCACGGTGGAGCAGTTGCCCGCCCCGCCATCGGCGCGGAACACCACCGTCCATCCCGCGGGAATGCCCGAGGCGGCCAGGTTGAAGCCGTCGGACACGCCGCCGGTGTTGTTCACGAAGAGCTGGAAGCGCGTGACCGTCGCGGCCGAGTCCGACGGCGTGACGGTGTTGGTCACGATGACCGTGGCGCCGGTGGCGCCGAAGCCGGTGGTGGCCGCGTTGCCCGCCGCCGCCGTGCCCGCCGGGGTCGAGTCGGTGCGCGCGGTGTTGTTCGTCACGTCCACCGTGTTGGCCGTCACCGCGACCAGGCGGTCGGTCACCGTGTCGGAGACGGCCGGGTTGAAGCGCGAGGTGGCCGTCTTGGTGAGGTTGAACGGGCCACCGGCCGCCGAGGCGGGCAGCGTGACGCGCACGACCACCGTGTAGGTCGCGCCCGGGTTCACCGGCCCGGTGTCGGGCGTGCCGTTGCCGTTCGTGTCGATGAGCGAGGTGACCCCGTCGGACTGGAACAGCGAGAAGGTCGATCCCGCGGGCCAGCCGGCCTGCCCGGAGAGCGTGATGTCGAAGGAGTCGACGCCGTTGCCGTTGTTGGTGATGCGGTTGTTGAACGTGACCACCGAGCCCGGGCTCGCCGCGGGCACCTCGACGATGTCGTTGAGCACCGTGTCGCCCGCCTGCAGCGGGTTGTCGCTCGCGCTCACCGCGGCGGTCTGCAGCACCGAGTAGAGCACCGAGTTCGTGTTGGTGAAGGGCCCGGCGTTCACGTTGTAGGAAGCCGTGTTCGTCGTGAGGGCCTGGTTGGCCGGCACGGTCGGCTGCAGGCCCGCGTTCACGTTCACCTGGAAGGTGAGGTTGCCGGAGATGCCGTTGCCGACGGTGGCGATCACCGCGGTCATGCGGCCGGCGACGGTGTTGCCGAAGTCGTAGGCGATGCCGGCGGGGTCGCCGCCGGCCGCGTCCGTGAGGGCCGTGGCGCCCGAGACGCTCCAGCGGCCGGAGCCGGGCACGTAGCTCATGCCGGCCGGCATCGTGTCGCGGATCTCGACGGTGTTGCACGCGACGGTGCCCGCGTTCGTACGGTGCCCGCGTTCGTGTAGGACAGCGTCACCGTGATGGGGCCGAAGGGAGAGGCGCCGGAGATCGCGCTCATCGCCTTGGTCACGTTGAGCGAGCAGTCCGAGACCGTGGTCGTGTCGACGTTGCTCGTGTCCGTGGTCGGCGTCGTGTCGGAGACGGACACGGTGATCGTGCCGGTCTGGCCGAGCGTCGCGCCGGCCGGGACCGTGCCCGCGACCACGAAGCGGAACTGCGTGCCGGCGGCGATCGGGCCGCTCGTCGCGATGGGCGAGAAGTTGTCCGGCACGCCGTCGCCGTTGGCGTCGATGTAGTACGTGAGCCCGGTGTGCGCGAAGGCGCCCCCGGCCACCGGCGCGTTGAGCGCGTAGGTGTCGGTGCCGTTGCCCGTGTTGGTGATCACGTGCGGGTAGTAGACCGTCTGGCCCGGCGAGGCGCTGCGCGCCCCGGAGGCGGCCACGGTGAAGCTCTTCACCTGGGAGACCGTCGTCTGCACGAGGTTCGACGTGGCGTTGCGCGTCGTGCCTCCCGCATCCGTGTAGGTCGCCGTGGCCTGGTTGCCGATCACGGTGCCCGCGGCCGGGGCCGCGAAGGCCTGGCCGTCCGGCGGCGTGAAGCCGACGCCCAGGGCGACGAGCGCCAGGGCGGCGAGCCCGGCGCGTAGCGCCCGAAGCAGGCTTCCGGCAAGGGATTGAGCGTTCATGGTGGTCTCCTGTCTGCGCGCCACGGGGCGCATTGCTTGCGTGAAAAACGAAAATCCGGAAGCGGACCGATCGGCGCAGGGCCGATCGGCGGGGATGGAGGAAGCGCGAGCGATGGCGGTCATTTGGCGGCTCCGGCGGCGGGCTCGGGTCTCGCCACGCGATCGTCGACGACTCGCACGCGGGCGGTGAAGGAAAGGCCGCGGCCGGCCGGCAGCTCGCCGGCACTCCAGCGCAGGGCCCGGATCTCGGCGAGGGGCACGGCCTCCTCGGCCTCGCGGCCGTCCGCGCGCTTCACCTTGCGCTTGAGCGGGAGGGCTGCGAAGGCCTGGCCATCGAGGCTGCCGCGCGCGCCGGCCGGCCGCGGGCTGCCCGCGACGAGCTCGGTGTCCTTCGGGATGGGCAGCGTGGCCTCGAGGTCGCGCACGACGGCCGTCCCGGTGTTGCGATAGGTCGCGACATACTCGATCACGTCGCCGGGGCGCGCATCGCGCGCATCGACGAGGTTCTCGCGGCCGCCTTCGATCACCACCTTGCGGGCGACCAGCCGCGATTCGAGCGGTCCGGCCGCCTTCTGGGCGAAAGCGGCCGAGCTGGCCATCAAGGTGGCCATCGCGACCAGTGCGAGCCGTTGGGCGAATTTCATGGTTGGATTCCTCGTTTCGCGGCCCGGGACGGGCAATGGCGCACGCGCCCGGAGCGGCATGACCGGGGCAGTGTAGGTTTTCGCCCTCCCGGGGCGTATGAAGCAGCTAACAAACCGGGGCCGGCGCCCCTTACAGGCGCAACCCTGCCCGCGCGGACGCAGGCTTCCGGCGATTCAGCCGCCCGTTCAAGGACTTGCAGGAAGCGTGCCGACCATTTTCCGGTCCGGGCCCCGCCCCCCCCTGCCCTGTTCCCCTTTTTGCTTTCTTCTTTTATTTTCAGCCTCTTGCGATTGCCTTCCGAAGGCCGCCCGGCGCCAGGCCGGGCGGGACGGTTCACTTGCCCGGCGGGGTGCTTTTCACGCTTCGGCGCCGCGGCGCCGGTTTCCGGCCGAACTTCGGCCCGGTTTTCGTCCTTGCCGTCCCCGCCGCCGGGACACGATTGACGGCCGGCTTCGGCCGGGGCTTGCGGCGGCCGCCTTCCAGGGCCTCTCGCCGGGCACGCAGCGCCGCGATCGAGAAGTCGCTGATGCGCTCCGAAAGCCGGCCGATGAGCGTCGCGTCGCGCGCCATCTCGGGAAACAGGTGCTCGAAGGCACGCCGGCCGAACAGGAAGAACGCCCACTGGCCGACGACGGAGAAGCTCGCGAAGGCGACGTCCTCGGCGCTCGCCTTCGGGCCGAGCAGCGCGTGCACGATCTGCTCGAGCCGGGCGTACTGCGGGCCGACCACCTCGCGCAGCATCGCGTCGAAGGCCGGTGTCGGGTCGAGCAGCTCGTGGGCGAGCATGCGGCTCATGGGCGAGGCGTCCGCCCCCCCGAGGAATCGCGACAGGATGAGGCGCGTGAAGACGCGCAACTGCTCCTCGGCCGGCAGCCCGCGCGCCTCGGGCGCCTCGCGCGGCACGTCGAGCTGCGTGAGGCGGGCCAGGCGCTCGAGCGTGGCGCGGTACAGGCCTTCCTTGCCGCCGAAGTGGTAGTTGACCGCTGCGAGGTTCACGCCGGCCGCGTCGACGATGTCGCGCACGCGGGCCGCGGCGAAGCCGTGCCGCGCGAATTCGTGCGCGGCCGCCTCGAGCAGGCGGCGAACGGTATCGCCGTCGGAAAGACCGGTGCCGGCATGAGCCATGGGGGGCCCGCTTTCAAAATTTTGTTTGAAACCGGATTTTCACTTGTTTTCATCGCTTTACGCAATGGTCTTCAAGTGATATTTCGGTTTCGCCTCCGGGGGCTCGCAGGCGGGCCGGCCCCGGGACGGGACGCGCGAGGCCGGGCGGGCCCGGGCAGGGCCGCCGGTCATGCCGCGCGGGAGCGGCCGATCAGGCCGAGAACTGCATTTCCGCCGGCTTCTCGCCGGCACGTTCCGACCCGACCTCGAGGCCGGCGAGCAGCCAGCCGCGGCCCTGGTGGCGGATGCGGTTGAGCTTCACCGCGTAGACCCGGTCGGGGAAACGGATCTCGAGCGTCGCGCGCGGATCGAAATCCGACTGCGAGACGAGTATCGCATCGCCCCGCCCGCTCGAATCGCCGCCGGGCAGGTAGAGCGCGGGAGAGGCCGCGCGGGCCCCCTGGCGCGCGAGGGACAGCCGGACCATCTCGCGCGAGAGGATCCTCGCGCCCAGGCGCGTGGGCGAGCCCGGCACGCTCACGCGCCGCGCGATCTCGCACAGCAGCGCCGGGCCGCTTGCCTGGCGGCGCACGGCGACGAGCGTGCCGACCTCCAGTTCCTGGTGCTCCTCGTCGCACTCGAGCCCCAGCCCGCCGGCGCTCTCGTCCACGAGCCGCAGCATGCGCTGCGGCACCTCGTACTGCCGGTCGATGGCATTGCGCGGATTGGTCGCCGCGCCGGCGATCGGTTCGAGTTGCAGCGGTCCGCTCGCGGCCGCCTCCCCCGAGCCGGGCTTGAACGCCTTCGCGAGGATCTCGGCCAGGCCGACATGGACCTCGACGCGCGCCTCCCGGCCATCACGGGCCTGGCGGTCGGGCAGGCCGCGCCGGGCCACCTCCAGGTAGCCGCGCAGGTAGTCGAGGACGGCCACGTGCTCTTCGACCCGGTAGGCGGTCGCGCCGCCATGGCCGGGGAAGATGCGCCCCTCGTGGAACCAGCGCACCGCGGTCTCGATCTGGCCGGCCATCGGCTCGATCGCGAGGCAGCGCGAGGCGGCCGGCCCGTCCTCCGGGCCGGCGCGAAAGCCGCGCCTGCCCTGGGCATCGACCGCGAGAAAGGCCCCCTGGACCGGCCCGTCCACCAGGCGATAGTCGCGGCACCATTCGAGCAGCCAGCAATCGGCGATCGCGATCTGCTGGCGGCGCAGGTTGCCCCGGCAGAACGAATCGAGCAGCAGGACGCGCGCGTAATGCGCGTCGACGGCCAGGTCCAGGCGCGCCGGGCCGGCCGCGAGGACCACCGGCACGCCGCGCAGGCCGTGCGCATCGGCCATCGCGAAGACACGGTGCACCTCGGCGATCGAGACGGTGCGGCGCCCGGCGCCGGCGATCTCGGCCCACTTGATCGCCGCGCCGCTCATGGCGAGCGAGAGCGCGGCCATCGGGGCGGCGGACTCCGGGGGCGAGGACGGGTCTGCACCGTCGCACAGCCGGCGCAGGACGGAAGGCGTGGCAGGAGGCCTCGATCCAGAGCCCGAAATCCCGGTCCTCTTCCGTCCACAGGAGCGGATTGGCGATGAGCGCCGCCTCGTCGGGCGCGAGCGCGCTCTCGAAGCGGTCGGCATGGCCGAGCAGGTCGCGGGCGAAAGGGGCGGGATCGCCCGTCTCGGACTGCGTGCGCAGCCAGGCGAGCATCTTGTCCCAGGGCTTGCGGCCCGAGGCGCGCAGCGCCTGGTCCGGCGCGGACTCCGGCCGCTTGCGCGGCGCTCTCGTCGAGGCACTCACCGGGCGGGCCGCCTACGCGTGGACGGTGGGGCGCGCCGTGCCGAGGATCCGGCCGCGCAACTCCACCGCGAGCACTTCGCCGGTCAGGTCCCAGGGCGCCTCGATCCAGTTGGGCGACTCCGGCCAGGCGCCGTAGTGCGAATCGACGGACTGTCCCGTCGGCCGCCCCGCGGCGAAGACCATTTCCTTGGGCGCGAGCAGGAAGCCCAGCCGCGCCACCTGCGGCCAGGCCGCGGTCTTCGGGAAGCGCTTCTGGAACTCGCGCGCATCGGTCACGAAGGCATCGGCCCGGCGCGAAAGGAAGAGGATCTCCAGGCGCGCGAGCCACAGGCGCTCCTCGCCGGGCAGGGCATCGGCCGCGTACTGCAGCAGCTCCACGGCACGCTCCGCGTCCTCGTCCTCGAAGTACAGGCGCGCCACCTTGATGAACTCGCTCGGGTCCTTGGCGGCGGCGCCGGCGGGAGCGCCCGGGAAGCGCACCGCGAAGTAGCGCTCGCGGATGCGCGCGCGCAGCGGGTCCGTGGTCGCGGCCTCGCGGGCTGCGGGCGCCCGGGCCGTGGCGATCGCCTGCCGCACGGCCGGCGCCTCGGGGGCGGGCCGGGCAGGCGGCGCGAAGGGCTTGTCCCATTCGAAGTGCGGCAAGTCGCCCTCGGCCGGCGCGGGCGGGGCGGTCACGGGCTCGAAGGTGAAGGAGGACGCCTCGAGGGCAACGGAAGGCAGCGGCGACTCGGGCGGCGGGGACGCCTCGGTCGTCCGCGCCGGCGCGGGCACGGCGACGGCGGCCTTCGCCCGCGCCGGCTCGTAGGAGCGCACGTCGAAGACGGGCTCTTCCCAGACGAAATCCTCGTCGTTGCCGGCCACCGGCATCTCGCCGGCCAAGGGAGCGGTGAAGAAATCGGGGAACGCGGCGGGGGCGCCCCTTTTTCGGGCGCCGTGTAGGCGCCCGGCCATGCCGGAGCGAAGTGAGTCCATGAATCCGAGTTCGTTGTCCTTGCGCATGCTATCTCCACCCCCGGTGCCACGACCGTGGCCTGGGACACATTGCCGGCGCCCGCCGCATTGCGGCTGTAAGGAAGCGGCAACGCCGGAGCGCGCGCGACGCGCACTTCGCCCCGGTGAATCTACGGCGCGCCGACCGGAAACTTGAGCGCGGACGGGCGCCTTAAGTTGCCTCGGTCCGGTCCGTTAATCCACCTGTCGGTCGGATGCGCGTGCCTGAACTTGCGGTCCGGCATTCGCCTGCGCCATGGCGCAGGGACGAACGCACCAGGAAACGTGGCCCGGGAAGACGCGAGGCCCACTGAAAGGCAGGAGCTGCGCCATGAACTTCATCGGAAACCTACGTATCGGTACGCGCCTGGGCGGCGGCTTCGGCCTGCTGATGCTGCTCATCGCCTGCGTCGCCGCGAGCGGCGGCATCGGCCTGTTCCAGGTCCAGAAGGAGGTCGACCTCCTCACCGAGGATCGCGTGCCCAAGCTCTTCCAGCTGGCGGACATCGGCGAGAACACGCTCCTGAGCGGGGTGCTCCTGCGCGACCTGGTCATCCTGCGCGACCCGAAGCTCGCCGTGGAGGCCCGCGAGCAGATCGTCAAGGCCCGCGCCGCCAACGCCGAGTCGGTCGCCGAGATGCAGAAGACGATCGCCACCCCGCGCGGCAAGGAGATGCTCGCCGACCTCGTCGCCAGGCGCGACGCCTACGGCAAGGCGCTCGATGAGACCCTGGCGACCATCGAGAAGGGGGTCGACGCGGACACGCGCGCGGTCTTCGCGGACAAGCTGCGCCCGGCGCAGGCCGAGTACGTGGAATCGATCGAGGCGATGCGGGCCTACCAGAACATCCTGGTGGCCAAGGCGGGCGACGCGGTCGACGTCGAGGTGAAATGGGCGGCCGGGCTCATGGGCGGGCTCACCGCCCTCGCCGTGGTGCTCGGGACGGCGATCGCCTGGCTCGTCACGCGCTCGGTCACCCGGCCGATCGGCACGGCCATGAAGCTGGCCGAGACGATCGCCGCGGGCGACCTCACCAGCCGCATCGAGGTGACCAGCACGGACGAAACGGGCCGCCTGCTCGAGAGCATGCGCAAGATGAACGAGAGCCTGCAGAGAATCGTGGGCGACGTGCGCATCGCCGCCGACTCGATTTCCACCGGCTCCACCCAGATCGCCTGGGCACCCAGGACCTGTCGTCCCGGACCGAGGAACAGGCCTCCAACCTCCAGGAAACCGCCGCCTCCATGGAGCAGCTCACCGCCACCGTGAAGCAAAGCGGCGAATCGGCCGCCCAGGCCAACCAGCTCGCCACCAAGGCGAGCGCCGCCGCCGCCAGCGGCGGGGAGGTGGTCGGCAAGGTGGTGGTCACCATGGAGCGGATCACCACGCAGAGCCACAAGATCGCCGAGATCATCGCCGTGATCGACGGCATCGCCTTCCAGACCAACATCCTGGCGCTCAACGCGAGCGTGGAAGCGGCGCGCGCCGGCGAGCAGGGCCGCGGTTTTGCGGTCGTGGCGGGCGAGGTGCGCAACCTCGCGCAAGGCGGCCCAGGCCGCCAAGGGAGATCAAGACGCTCATCAACGCGAGCGTCGAGCAGATCGAGAGCGGCGGCGTCCTCGTGCAGGAAGCGGGCAAGACGATGAACGAGATCGTCGGCCAGGTGAAGCAGGTGAGCGACCTGATCGGCGAGATCACGGCGGCCTCGAAGGAGGAAAGCGCCGGCATCGTGCAGATCAACGACG
>JBGAOO010000140.1:0-8757 GCA_044221765.1 Usitatibacteraceae bacterium
GGCTTGGGCGCGGCCTGCTGCGAGGCGGGCGGGGCGATGGCCTGCGAGGCGTCGAGCACCGTCTGCGGGTCGAAGCCGAAGTACCAGGCCACGAGCGCGATCACGACCGTGCCGATGCCGATGCTGCCGCCCGCGCCGATGCCGCCGCGGCGGTCCTCGACCTGGTCGCTTTCCTGCTGGTCTTCGAGCCTCAAGACATCCTCCCCGGGAACCGAGCCTCTATCGTACGCCGCTCAGCGCAGCCTTTCGAAGCGCCATTGCTCGGTCTTCTCCTCGCCGCGGACGCGCCCCTCGGTGCGCGCGAAGAGCAGCTCGCCCTCGCGCCAGTAGGTGATGCGGCGCGGGAACTCCTTGGCGGGGTTCTCGAAGACGATGCGCTCGGGGCCGGCCTGCGCCATCGGGAAGACCGTCGCCTCCCGCCCGCCGGGACTGGCGAGGTAGGCCGGCTTGCCCTCGCGCATCTCGATGCGCAGGAACTCGAAGCTGGTCTTCGCCCCGTCGCGCACGGCGCGGTTCATGCCGACCATGAGCCCGCCCGAGGGCGTGAGCCAATGTTCCTCGGTATTGCTGCCCACCTTGCGCTCGGTCCACGAGCCGGCGAGCCAGGCGAGGTCGGCGAGATCCTGCGCGCTCGCGGCAGGCGAGGCGGCGAAGGCGAGTGCGCTGAGGGCGAGGGCGGCGAGACGTCTCATGGGCAACCTCCGGGCGGGTTCATGGGCGCCACGATAGCGCAACGGCGCCGGGCCCGGCGCGGGGCGAGGCAAGGCAAGGCAAGGCAAGGCAAGGCCTTCAGGCCAGCGTCGCCATCCAGAGCGGGATGCTCGCCATCGAGATCACGGTCCCCAGCGTGATCTGCGTGGCCACGCTCTCGCCGTCGCCGCCCATGCGCACCGCGAGGATGTAGGCGCTCGAGGCGGTGGGCAGCGCCGCCCACATGACGAGCAGGCTCGCCTCGAACCCCGAGATGCCCAGCAGCTTCACGCCGGCCCATGCGCCCAGCGGCATCGCCACGAGCTTCACGCCGAGCCACCAGGCGTGCGCCGCGAGCGGCGCCTGGCCGCGCTCGATGCGAAGCGCGGCGCCCACGGCAAGCAGGCCCGCCGGCAGCGCCGACTGGCCCAGCAGGTTGAGCGTCTGGTCGAGGAAGCCGGGCATGGGCAGGCCCGCCAGGTTCCACGCGAAGCCCGAGAGCGTGGACACGATGAGCGGGTTGCGCGCGAGCTCGCCGGCGAGGCTCTTCTCCGAGTGCGCCGCGAGCATGCCCACCGCGCCCACGTTCGCGATGGGCACCATGGCGCCCATGAGCAGCGCGGCCACCGCCACGCCCGGCGGGCCGAAGAGGCTGCCGGCGACCGCGAGGCCCACGTAGGTGTTGAAGCGGAAGGCGCACTGGAAGCACGAGGCGGCCGTGCGCCGGTCGACGCGAAAGAGCGGGCGCGCGAACCCGGCGAGCAGCATCGAAAGGAGCATGAGCACCGCCGCGCACGCGACCACCTTTCCAAGGCTCCCGAGGTCCAGCGTGGAGACGGCGATGGAGCGAAAGAGCAGCGCCGGGAACAGCACGTAGTAGACGAGCTTCTCCAGCCCCTCCCAGAAGCCGCGGCCGTAGTCGAAGGCCCGCGTGAGCGCGAGGCCCACGAGGATCAGCACGAAGTTCGGCAGGATGAGCAGGGCGGTCTGCACTAGATCGCCTCGCCCTTGCCGAAGGTGTTGTGGTACACGTGCGCGGCGGTGTTCACGCGCGAGACGCGCAGCTCCACCGGCCGGTCGCGGAAGGTGAGCGCCACGCGGCGGATCTCGAGCAGCGGCGCGCCGGTCTCCACGGCCAGGAGCGCGGCGACCTCGCGCGGGGCGAGGCAGGCGCGCAGCCGCTCGTCGGTGCGCAGCACGTTGATGCCGAAGCGCCCCTGGAACAGGTGGTAGATCGTGTTGTCGCGCCCGGTGAAGACGCGCTCGGTGAGCCCGGGGAAGAGGGCCGCGGGCAGGGTGAGGTCGTCGACGATCACGGGCGCGTTCCCGAGCGAGAGCACGTTGCGGATGCGGATCACGCGCTCGTCGCGGGCGATGCCGAGCGCGGCCGCCTGCGCGGGGTCGGCCCTCGCGCGCTCGAAGGCGACGGTGCGCACCTCGGGGAACTCGCGCCCGCCGTCGGCGCGCACGATGTGGAAGAAGTGGAAGAGCAGCCGGCGCCCGTCGTGCGCGGTGACGAAGGTGCCCTTGCCCTGCCGGCGCACGAGCGCGCCCTGGGCCACCAGGCTGTCCACGGCCTTGCGGATGGTGCCGATCGCCACCCCGAAATGCCGGGCCAGCTCGGACTCGCTCGGGATCGACTCGTTCGCCTTCCAGCGCCCCTCGGCGATGCCCTCGGTCAGGTGGGCGCGCACCTCCTCGTAGAGCGGGCGGTCGGGCGGCAGCAGGGCGGCGCGGCGGGCGGCGGGCATGGCGCCACGATAACATGCAACTCATCTAGTTGACCCGGTTCCCGGGGCCGGACTAGCATCCCCGATCCTGCGTGCGGCAGGCGGCACGCGCGCAAGCTTCCCCCCTTTCGGAGCGACGACAATGATTCATTTCGTGGTGCATGACGAGGGCGACTCGGTGGGCGTGGTCGTCGTCGAGGGCGTGAAGGCCGGGCAGATGCTCACCGGCTGGATCATGGACCAGGATCGCGAGATCCAGGTGAGCGCCAAGGGGGACATCCCCATCGGCCACAAGCTCGCGATCAAGGACCTGGCGAGCGGGTCCACGGTCATCAAGTACGGCACCGACATCGGCAAGGTGGTCGCGCCCATCAGCGTGGGGGAGCATGCCCACGTCCAGAACATCAAGACCAAGCGCTGGTAGCGCGCCAAGCGCCCCCGACAAGGAACCGAGAACCATGGACCTGAGCAACGCAAGCTTCCTGGGCTACAAGCGCGAGAACGGCCGCATCGGCGTGCGCAACCACGTCATCATCCTGCCGGTCGACGACCTGTCCAACGCCGCCGCCGAGGCGGTCGCGCACAACATCAAGGGCGCGATGGCCCTGCCGCACCCCTACGGGCGCCTGCAGTTCGGCGCGGACCTCGACCTGCATTTCCGCACGCTCATCGGCACCGGGTCCAACCCGAACGTCGCCGCCGTGGTGGTGATCGGCATCGAGGGCGAGTGGACGAAGAAGATCGTCGACGGCATCGCCGCCACGGGCAAGCCCGTGCAGGGCTTCGGCATCGAGCTGCACGGCGACCACGACACCATCATGCGCGCCTCGAAGGTCGCCCGGCAGTACGTGCAGTGGGCGAGCGAGCTGCGGCGCGAGGAGCGCCCGCTCCGGGACCTGTGGGTCTCCACCAAGTGCGGCGAGTCCGACACCACCTCCGGCTGCGGGGCCAACCCCACCGTGGGCAACGCCTTCGACAAGCTCTACCCGCACGGCACCACGCTCGTCTTCGGCGAGACGACGGAGCTCACGGGCGGGGAGCACCTGGTCGCCGCGCGCTGCCGCACGGAGGAGGTGCGCAAGAAGTTCCAGTTCATGTTCGACCGCTACCAGGCCGTGATCGAGCGGCACAAGACGAGCGACCTGTCCGATTCGCAGCCGACCAAGGGCAACATCGCCGGGGGCCTCACGACGATCGAGGAGAAGGCCCTGGGCAACATCCAGAAGATCGGCCGCAAGTGCCTGGTCGACGGCGTGATCGACAAGGGCGAGGTGCCCACGGGCCCGGGCCTGTGGTTCATGGACTCGTCCTCCGCCGCCGCCGAGATGGTGACGCTGTGCGCCGCCTCGGGCTACGTCGTGCATTTCTTCCCGACCGGCCAGGGCAACGTGATCGGCAACCCCATCCTGCCGGTGATCAAGCTCTGCGCCAACCCGCGCACGGTGCGCACGATGGGCGAGCACATCGACGTGGACGTCTCGGGCCTGCTGCGCAAGGAGATGACGCCCGACCAGGCCGGCGACAAGCTGCTCGAGTGCATGTTCCGCACCGCCAACGGCCGGCTCACCGCGGCCGAGGCGCTCGGGCACCGGGAGTTCGTCCTGACGCGCCTGTACGAGAGCGCGTGACGGGGGCGCCGGAGCCCCGGCGGTGAACGCGAAGCTGCACGCCGCCGCGCCCGGCCTCGCCGTGGCCGCGGTGGTGGGCATCGCCGCCACGTTCCTCTCCATCCAGTACCGGGCGAGCGCGATGCTCTTCGCGCTCCTGCTCGGCATGGCGCTCAACTTCCTCGCCGAGGAGGGCAAGTGCCGCGCGGGCATCCACTTCGCCTCCTCGATCGTGCTGCGCACGGGCGTGGCCCTGCTGGGGCTGCGCATCACGATCGACCAGGTGGCCGCGCTCGGCTGGGGCACCGTGGGCCTGGTCGCGGGCGCGGTGGTCGCCACGATCGTCGCGGGCGTCGTCCTGGGCCGGCTGCTCGGCCTGGGCGGCCTCTTCGGCACGCTCACCGGCGGGGCGGTCGCGATCTGCGGCGCCTCGGCGGCGCTCGCCATCGCCTCGATCCTGCCCCGGCACCCGAACGCCGAGCGCGACGCGAGCTTCACCGTGATCGGCGTCACCGCGCTCTCCACGCTCGCGATGATCCTCTACCCCCTCGCGGTGGGCGCCTTCGGGCTGGACCACCACGCGGCCGGGGTCTTCCTGGGCGGCACCATCCACGACGTCGCGCAGGTGGTGGGCGCCGGCTACAGCGTGTCGGCCGAGACGGGCGACACCGCCACCATCGTGAAGCTGCTGCGCGTGGCGATGCTGCTGCCCGCGTGCCTGGCGATCGGCCTCGCGCTGCACGCGGCCAAGGGCAAGGCGGCCCGCTCGGCCCCGGTGCTGCCCTGGTTCGCGGTGGTCTTCGCCGCGCTCGTGGTGATCGGCAGCGCCGGCTTCATCCCCGCCGCGGTGGTGACGGCGGGCAACGAGCTCTCGCGCTGGTGCCTGGTGACGGCGATCGCCGCGATCGGGATGAAGACCTCGCTGCGCTCGCTGGTGGACATGGGCCTGAGGCCCGTCATGCTCGTGGTCCTCGAGACCGTGTTCCTCGCCGTGCTGGTGATGGCCTTCGTGGCGCGATGAGGCGAAAGCCCCACCGCCCCCCGGCTTTCGGGGAGAATGGCGCCAGCGCCCGGGCACAGGGTGCCCCGGAGGAACGATGAGCGAGCGCACGCATGCCGAGAACGTAGCCGACCTGCTGCCGCAGGACGGGCTCACCGAGGACCAGCGCAAGCTGGTGGAGGAGTTCGTCGAGGAGGAGGAGGGCAGCTTCAACAACTACAGGGGCTGGCTCGCCGTCGCGCTCACGGCGATCGCCGTCCTGTCCTCCGTGTTCCACCTGTACGCCGCGTACGGCATCGTGCGCACCGACCTGCTGCGCGGCCTGCACGTGGGGATCGTCCTCTTCCTGTCGTTCATGCTCTTCCCGGTGGCCCGGCGCTTCCGCCACCGCCTGATGTGGTTCGACGTGCTGCTCGCCCTGCTGTCGGTGGCGGTGATCGCCTACATGATCGCCGGCGGCGACGACTTCACCGACCGCAACACCACCCCCACGAACTGGGACATGGTGATGGGGGTGGCGCTCATGTTCCTGGTGGTCGAGGCCACGCGGCGCACCTCGGGCTGGGTGATGCCCATCGTGATCGGCTTCTTCGTCGCCTACGCCTTCGCCGGGCCGTGGCTGCCGCACCCGTGGACGCACCGCGGCTACGACATCTCGCGCCTGGTGGGCCACATGTACATGACGCTCGAGGGCATCTTCGGCACCGCCGTCGACGTCTCGGCCACGCTCATCATCCTGTTCACGATCTACGGCGCCTTCCTGCAGTACTCCGGCGCGGGCAAGTTCTTCCTCGACTTCTCCTTCGCGCTCATGGGCGGCAAGTCGACCAGCTCCGGGCGCGCCGTGGTGCTCGCCTCCTTCCTGCTGGGCGGCCCCTCGGGCTCGGGCGTGGCGACCACGGTGACGATCGGCTCGGTGGCCTACCCGATGCTCAAGAAGAGCGGCTACGAGCCGGCCGCGGCCGGGGGCCTGCTCGCGGCGGCGGGCCTGGGCGCGATCCTCTCGCCCCCGGTGCTCGGGGCCGCGGCCTTCCTCATCGCGGAGTTCCTGAAGATCTCCTACCTGGACGTCGTGAAGATGGCGACGATCCCCACGGTGCTCTACTACGCCTCGCTCTACTTCATGGTCGAGCTCGACGCGCGCAAGTACGGCATGAGCGAGGCGGCCTTCCAGGCGGTGGAGAGCGCCTGGCAGCTCACCAGGCGCTACTGGTACCACTTCCTGTCGCTGCTCTCGATCGTGGTCTTCATGCTGATGGGCTTCTCGCCCACGCTCGCGGTCTTCTGGGCGACGGTGACGGCCTTCCTGGTGAGCTTCTTCCACCGCGAGACGGCCCTGCGGCCCGCGCGCTTCGTGAAGGCGATGGAGACGGGCACCACGGGCGTGCTGAACGTCGCGGCCACCTGCGCCTCGGCGGGCATCATCGTGGGGGTGGTGACGCTCACGGGCCTGGGCCTGAAGTTCTCCTCGATCGTGATCGACTACGCGGGCGGCAGCCTCGCGCTCACGGCGCTCTACACCGCCGCCATCGTGTGGGTCGTGGGCCTGGCGGTGCCGGTCACCGCCTCGTACATCATCTGCGCGGTGATCGCCGCGCCCGCGCTCATCACGCTGGGCGTGCCCGACTACGCGGCGCACATGTTCGTCTTCTACTACGCGCTGCTCTCGGAGGTCTCCCCGCCCACGGCGCTCTCGTGCTTCGCCGCCGCCGCCATCACGCGCGCGGACCCTTACAGGACGACGCTGCAGGCCTGGAAGTACACGATGCCCGCCTTCGTGGTGCCCTTCTTCTTCGTGCTCGACCCGATGGGCAGCGGCGTGCTGCTCGTGCTGCCCAAGGGCGCGAACTGGGGCGAGGTGGCCTGGGTGGTGTTCCTCATCTTCGTCGCGCTCGCCGCGCTCGCCGCGGGCCTGCAGGGCTGGCTCCTCAAGCGCACCAACGCGCTTGAGCGCCTGATCCTGGTGGCCGCCGGCCTGCTGGTGATCGTGCCCGTCGCGAGCCTGGACGCCGTGGGCGTCGGGCTCTTCTTCCTCGTCCTCCTGATGCAATGGCTGCGCAAGTCGCCGGCCGCCCCCGCACCCACCCCGCCATGACCGAACGATTCTCCCCGCAGGACCTCGAGGCGCTCATGGACCGCGCGCTGCAGCGCGCCGGCGCCACGCCCGCCATGGCCGCCGCCACCGCGGCCGCGCTCGTCGCCGCCGAGCTGGAGGGCATTCCCTCCCACGGCGCCTCGCGCATCCCGCAGTACTGCGGCCACGTGCGCAATGGCCGCGCCACCGGCGGCGCCGTGCCCCGGATCGCCCGCGACAACGGCGGGGCCTGCCTGGTCGATGCCGGCGGCGGCCTCGCCTTCGAGGCGTGCTCGCTGGCGGTGCGCGAGGCCATCGCGCGCGCGCGGCGCCACGGCGTCTCCTTCGTGAGCGTCACCAACAGCAACCACTTCGGCGTCGCCGCGTTCCACGCCGAGCCCATCGCGGCCGCGGGCCTGGTGGGCCTCGCCTTCGGCAACTCGCCCGGCGCGATGCCGATGTGGGGCGGCAAGCGCGCGCTCTTCGGCACCAACCCGATCGCCGCCGCCTTCCCGCGCCGGCACGCCGCGCCCATCGTGGTGGACATGAGCCTGTCGGAGGTGGCGCGCGGCAAGCTCATGGTCGCCGCGCGCGAAGGCAAGGCCATCCCGCCCGGCTGGGCGCTCGACAAGGACGGCAATCCCACCACCGACCCGAAGGCCGGCCTGGAGGGCCTCATGCTGCCGGCCGGCGGCGCGAAGGGCGCGATGCTCGCGCTCACCGTCGAGCTGCTGGTGTGCGCGCTGGGCGGGGCCGCCTTCGGCTCGAGTCCGACAGCTTCTTCACCGAGGACGGCCGGCCCACGCGCATCGGCCAGGCCTTCCTCGCCATCGACCCGGACGCGCTCGCCGGCCGCGAGGTGTTCCTCGAGCGCGTGGAGACGATGGTCGCCGCGATGCTGCAAGGACGCGGGCGTGCGCCTGCCCGGCGGGCGCCGCGCCAACCGCGCGCGCCATGCCGCCGAGGGCATCGCCCTCCCGCCGGACCTGGCGGCGAAGATCCGCGCCCTGGCCGGGGAGGGCTGAGCCGATGCCCCCCTTCCAGGCCTGCATCCGCGCCGGCAAGTGCACGATCGGCGTCTCCGCCACCGACACGCACATCCTGGGCATCCGCTACCTCTCGCCCGAGGTGCCCGCGCTCGCGCCGAAGAAGAACACCGTCGCCTACCTCGCGTGCGTGCAGATCCAGTCCTACCTGGAGAACCCCGCGTTCGCCTTCGACCTGCCCATCAAGCTCGCGGGCACGCGCCACCAGCTCGCCGTGTGGGAGGCGATGCAGGCCATCCCGAGCGGCCAGACGCGCACCTATGCCGAGCTCGCGCAGGCCATCGGCTCCTCGGCGCGGGCCGTGGGCGGCGCCTGCGGCGCCAACCCGCTGCCCATCGTCGTGCCCTGCCATCGCGTGGTGGGCTCGGGCGGGAGCCTGGGCGGCTTCATGGGCGCGCGCGAGGAAGGCTTCGAGCTGATGATCAAGCGCTGGCTGCTGGAGCATGAAGGCGCCCTCTGAGGCCGACACGCGCCTGCTCGAGCGCTTCTGCGACAGCCTCTGGCTCGCGGACGGCCTGGCCCGCAACACGCTGGAGAGCTACCGCCGCGACCTCGCGCAGTTCGCCGGCTGGCTGGCGGGCGAGTCCGGCGCCGGCCTGCTCGCGATGGA
>JBGAOO010000141.1:0-8388 GCA_044221765.1 Usitatibacteraceae bacterium
GTTCGCGCGCGCGATTCCGCGGAAAAGAAAACGGCGCGGGAATCCGCGCCGTCTGTCCGGGTCGAGCCTGCGCTACTTGATCTTCACCCAGGTCGCCTGCAGCCAGTTGTCGGCGCGGTGGACGACCTCGACGTTGGCGCGCGAGGCCCACGGGATCACCTGCAGGTGCAGCGGGATGTGCAGCACGTTGTCGTGGTGGAACTGCATCGCCTTGATGATCGTCTCCTGGCGGCGCTTCGTGTCGGTGTCGCCCTTGGCGCTGTCGATCAGCGCGTCGAACTCGGGGTACTTGTAGTTTCCCCAGTTGTAGTCGCCGTCGCCCTTGTCGTTGCGGCTGTGCAGCACCGGCTGCAGCGTGAAGATCGCGTCGGTGGTCGCCCCGCCCCAGCCGAGCATGTACATGCTGGTGTCCAGGTTCTGCACCTTCGGGAAGTACTGCGCGCGCGGCATCGCGTTCACCTTCATCTTGATGCCCCCGCGCGCCACCATGCCGGCCACCGCCACGCAGATCTTCTCGTCGTTGATGTAGCGGTTGTTGGGGCAGTCGATCGTCACCTCGAAGCCGTTGGGGTAGCCGGCCTCGGCCAGCAGCTTCTTCGCGGCGGCCACGTCGTAGGGGTAGCGCTTGTCCATCGCGGCCGGGATGCCCGCGCGCGTGGGGTTGGCCAGGTTGATGGCCGTGGGCACCGACAGGCCGCGCATCACGGCCTTGTTGATCGCGTTCACGTCGATCAGGCGGTACATCGCCTCGCGCACGCGCTTGTCCTTGAACGGGTTCTTGCCCTTCACGTTGGAGTAGAGGAGCTCGTCCCGCGCCTGGTCCATGCCCAGGAACACGATGCGGTTCTCGCGGCCCTCGTACACCTTGATGTTCTTGTCCTGCTTGAGCTTCTCCACGTCCTGCACCGGCGGGTCGAGGATGAAGTCCAGGTCGCCCGAGAGCAGCGCGGCCATGCGCGTGCCCTCGCTCTTCACCGGCGTGTAGACGATGTCGTCCACGTTGCCGTCGAAGTAGCCGGGCACCTTGAGGCCCCACCAGTTCGGGTTCTTCTTGAAGACGCTCTTCACGTCGGGCTCGCGCGAGACCAGGAGGTAGGGCCCGGTGCCCATCGCGTTCCTCACCGTGTAGGTCTCCTCCTTGTTCTTGAAGTCCTGGGCCTTCTCCACCTTGTGCTTCTCGCACCAGCTCTTGCTCATCATGAACAGGCTGTTGGCGAGCATCTCCAGCATCACCGGGTTGGGCACGGGCGTGGTCAGCTCGACGGTGAAGTCGTCGATCTTGCGCGGAGTGCCCACGGCGTTGCCGTACACGCGGAAGTTGGACGTCTCGCCCTGCAGGCGCTTGATGGAGAACACGACGTCGTCCGCGGTGAAGGGCGAGCCGTCGTGGAACTTCACGCCCTTGCGCAGGTTGAACACCCAGACCGTGGGGCTCGTCTGCTTCCAGCTCTCGGCGAGCCCCGGGAGGATCTCCAGCTGCTTGCCGCGCGTGACGAGCGGCTCGTACACGTGGCCGTTGATCGAGTTGGTGAGCAGCTCGTTCTGGGCCATGGGGTCGGCCGTCACGTAGTCGCCCTGGCTCGACCAGCGCAGGGTCTTGGCGTCGGCGAACGGGGGGGCGAGGAGGGCAAGGACGGCGGCGGCGGCGAGGATGCGGCGCATGGCGATCTCCCGGAAAAGGATGCGTGGCATGATACGCCAACCCCGCCACGCACCGGCCGTTCCCGCTTGCCCGATCCCGCACCCATCGCCCGCGTTTCCGGCCTCGACTACGAGTACCCCGGCGTGCGCGCGCTCGCGGACGTCTCCTTCGCGCTGGAGCGCGGCACGGTCACCGCGCTCGTCGGGCCTAACGGCGCGGGGAAGACGACGCTCCTGCGCTGCCTGGCGGGCCTGGACGTGCCCATCGGCGGCGCGATCGAGGTGGCCGGCGTGGACGTGCTCGACGAGCCGCGCGAGGCGCACCGCCAGCTGGGCTACCTCTCCGATTTCTTCGGGGTCTACGAGTCGCTCACGGTGACGCAGTGCCTGGCGCACGCGGCCGCCATCCAGGGCGTGGAGCCCGGCGCGATCGACGCCGCGGTCGCCCGCACGCTCGCGCGCCTGGGGCTCGCCGACCGCGCGGGGCAGGCCGCCGGCGCCCTCTCGCGCGGGTTGCGCCAGCGCCTCGCCATCGGGCAGGCCATCATCCACGCGCCGCGGCTGCTGCTGCTGGACGAGCCCGCCGCGGGACTGGACCCGGAGGCGCCATTCGCTCGCGCTCCTGTTCCGCGCCCTGCAGGGCGAGGGCATGACGCTCATGGTCTCCTCGCACATCCTGGCCGAGCTGGACGAGTACTCCACCCACATGCTGATGCTGCGCGAGGGCCGCCTGGTCGAGTTCCGCGCGCTCGACCGGCACGAGGCGCGCGAGGCGGACGGCGCGCGCCGCCTGCGCCTGCGCCTGGCCGCGCCCGATCCCGCGCTCGCCGCGAAGCTCGCCGCGATGCCCGGCCTGAAGGTGCTGGAGGCGGCGCCGGCCCAGGCGCTCCTCGAGTGGCACGGCGACGACGCGGGGCAGGCCGCGCTCCTCGCCGGCTTCGTCGCCGCGGGCCTCGCGGTGGCGGAGTTCGGCCAGTCGCGCGAGAACCTGCACGAGTCCTACCTGCGCTCGATCGCCTCGGGCACCGGGGGCGCGGCGTGAACCCCGAGCTGCGTCGCTACCTCTGGCTGGAGATGGGCGTGCACCGGCGCATCGCCGCGCCGGCCGTGCTGCTGCTGGTGTTCGGCTTCTTCGCCGCCGGCGCGGGCGCGCGCGAGGACTGGCGCGCCGAGCTCTACCTGCCCGCGATCTCCATCGCCTTCGTCATGCTGTACCTGTGGGGCGCGCGCCAGGCCGCCGAGGCGGTGGGCGAGGAGGTGCGCGATCGCACCTGGGACCTGCAGCGGCTGAGCACCCTGGGTCCCTGGGCGATGACCTGGGGCAAGCTCCTGGGCTCGACGGTCTTCGCCTGGTACGTCGGCGGCTTCTGCCTCGTCGTGATGGCCTTCGCCTCGCGCTACCTGCGCACGCCGGAGTCCTTCCCCATCGGCTGGCTCCTCGTCTCGATCGTCGGGGGCGCGGTGCTCGTGCACGCGCTCGCGCTCGGCCTGAGCCTGCAGGCGGTGCGCAAGGACGCGAGGACCGGCCAGCGCTTCGGCACGATCTTCCTGCTCGTCCCTCTCGTGCTGGTGATGTGGTCCGGGTCGTTCTCGGCCGGCCGCGAGGCGGGCGCGCCCTTCGACTGGTACGGGCTGCGGGTGTCCCGCATGCCCTTCGTCGCGCTGTCGGTGCTCGCGTTCGCGGCCTGGTCCGTCTTCGGCGCCTACCGGGGCATGTGCCGCGAGCTGCAGGTGCGCACGCTGCCCTGGGCCTGGCCGGCCTTCGCGCTCTTCCTCGCCTTCTGGCTCGCGGGGCTCGCGGGGTACGGCGACGCGCTCGGGGCCTTCCAGGCCTTCGTCGTCTTCGGCGTGCTGTGCTGCGCGGCGCTCACCTACCTGGCGCTGCTGGGCGAGCTGACCACCGCCATGGTGATCCGGCGCGTGCTCGCGAAGGCCGCGCAGGGCGAATGGCGCCGCGCGCTGGAGGAGCTGCCGGTGTGGCCCACGACGCTCGCGCTGGGCTTCGCCTTCGCGCTCGCCGCGCCGCTCGCCTTCGCCCGCGTGGGCGACATCGCCGGGTTCGTCCAGTGGAAGGACCTGCACGACTTCGCGACCAAGGCGCCGCTCGCGCTGATGCTCGCCGCCGCGCGCGACTGCGCCATCCTCGTCTTCTTCGCCTCGTCGGCGCGCCCCCGGCGCGTGGAGGCGGTGACGCTCGTGTACCTCGTGCTGCTCTGGTGGCTCGTGCCGGGCCTGCTGGCGGCCCTGGGCCTGGGTACGCTCGCGCAGGTGGTGAATCCCTTCGCCACCCTGAACGGCGCCACCGCCGCGCTCGTGATGGGCGTGCAGGCGGCGATCGCCGCCGCGCTCGCGGCCTGGCGCTGGAACCGGCACTACGGCGGGCAAGGCCGGGGCTGAGGCGGTCCCGAAGCGCTATACTTTTCCTCCCGCTCGAGGAGGATGTCCGATGAACGCCGTTGTCGACCGCAAGTACGCTCCCCCCGTCCTCAAGGACCCGCTGCTGTTCCGCGACAAGGCCTACCTGGACGGGGCCTGGCTGGACGCCGATTCGCGCGGCCGCTTCGACGTGGACAACCCGGGCGACGGCTCGCTGGTGGGCTCGGTGCCCGACATGGGAACGGCCGAGGCCCGGCGGGCCATCGCGGCCGCCGAGGCCGCGCTGCCCGCCTGGCGCGCGCTGCCGGCCAAGGAGCGCTCGCGCATCGTGCGCAAGTGGTACGACCTGATCGTGGCCAATGCCGACGACCTCGCGCTCATCCTCACCACGGAGCAGGGCAAGCCCCTCGCCGAGGCGAAGGGCGAGATCCTCTACGGCGCCTCGTTCGTCGAGTGGTTCGCGGAGGAGGCGAAGCGCATCTACGGCGACACCATCCCCAGCCCCACGAACGACCGGCGCCTCATCGTGCTCAAGCAGCCCATCGGCGTGTGCGCGGCCATCACGCCGTGGAACTTCCCCAACGCGATGATCACCCGCAAGATGGCGCCCGGCCTGGCGGTGGGCTGCACCTTCGTGCTCAAGCCCGCCGAGCAGACGCCGTTCTCGGCGCTCGCGCTGGCGGAGCTGGCCGAGCGCGCGGGCTTCCCCAAGGGCGTCATCAACATCGTGACGGGTGACGCGGCCGCCATCGGGCAGGAGATGTGCGCGAGCCCCATCGTGAAGAAGGTCACCTTCACGGGCTCCACCGAGGTGGGCCGCATCCTGATGCGCCAGAGCGCGGACACGGTGAAGAAGCTCTCGCTGGAGCTCGGCGGCAACGCCCCGTTCATCGTCTTCGACGACGCGGACCTGGATGCCGCCGCCGACGGGGCGATGGCCTCGAAGTACCGCAACGCCGGCCAGACCTGCGTGTGCGCCAACCGCATCTACGTCCAGGAGGGCGTGTACGACGCCTTCGCCGCCAAGCTCGCCGAGCGCATGAAGGGCCTCAAGGTGGGCAAGGGCACCGAGGCCGGCGTGAACCTGGGCCCGCTCATCGACGAGCAGGGCATGGCGAAGGTGGAGGAGCACGTCGCCGACGCCGTCGCCAAGGGCGCGAAGGTGGTCGTGGGCGGCAGGCGCTCCTCGCTCGGCGGGCGCTTCTACGAGCCGACCCTGCTCACGAACGTGACGCCGGCGATGAAGGTCTCGCGCGAGGAGACCTTCGGGCCCGTCGCGCCGCTCTTTCGCTTCAAGGACGAGGCCGAGGCGCTCAAGCTCGCCAACAACACCGAGTTCGGCCTGGCCGGCTACTTCTACGCGCGCGACGTGGGCCGCGTCTTCCGCGTGGCCGAGGGGATGGAGACGGGGATGGTCGGCGTGAACGTGGGGATCCTCGCCAACGAGGTCGCGCCCTTCGGCGGCGTGAAGCAGTCCGGGCTCGGGCGGGAGGGGTCCAAGTACGGGGTCGAGGATTTCCTCGAGATCAAGTACGTCTGCCTCGGCGGCATTCAGTAGCTTCCGGGAGTGACGCTACCCAAAGGCTAGGACACGGATGAACACGGATGCACACGGATAACCCCAATTCGATGAGTCAGATACGTGGTCGAGTAGAGGAGCCGTCTTGAATTTTGCGGTCGTTCGTCCCTTCATTGACGCCGTCGCGACATTGAAATCGACGAAGCCGGATCAATCCCCAACGCCCTTCCCCCAATTCGATGAGTCAGATACGTGGTCGAGTAGAGGTGCCGTCTTGAATTTTGCGGTCGTTCGTCCCATCAATGACGCCCTCGCAACAATTAAAAAGACGAAGCCGGATCAATCCCCAACGCCCATCAAGGAAACATCCGTGTTCATCCGTGTTCATCCGTGTCCTAGCCTTTGGGTCGCGTCACTCGCCATCGCCCTCTCGTTCGGCGCGCAAGCGCAGCTCAGGCCCTCGCAGCCGGAGCCCCCGAGCGGCTGGACGCCCAAGAAGCTCGCCACGGCGAAGAAGTACATGGTCGCCGCCGGCCACCCGCTCGCGGTCGAGGCCGGTCTCGCGATGCTGGACAAGGGCGGCAGCGCGGTCGACGCCGCCATCGCGACGCAGCTCGTGCTCGGCCTGGTGGAGCCGCAGGCCTCCGGCCTGGGCGGCGGCGCCTTCTTCCTGCACTTCGACGCCCGCGCGAGGCGCGTCTCCGCCATCGACGGCCGCGAGACGGCGCCGGCCGCCGTCACGACCTCGCTCCTGCTCAAGCCCGACGGCAAGCCCCTCGCGTTCCAGGATGCGGTGGTCGGCGGCCGCGCCGTGGGCGTGCCCGGCACGCCGCGCCTGCTGGAGGTGATGCACGCGCGCCACGGCAAGCTGGCGTGGGCCGCGCTCTTCGCGCCGGCCATCGCGCTCGCCGAGAAGGGCTACCCGATGTCCCCGCGCGTGTTCGCGCTCCTGGAGAAGGACAAGGGGCTCAAGGACAACGCGCAGGCGCGCGCCTACTTCTTCACCGAGGCGGGCGCGCCCAAGCCCGTGGGCACGATCCTGCGCAACCCCGAGTACGCGAGGACGCTGCGCCTCCTCGCCGCGAAGGGCGCCGACGCGTTCTACGAGGGCGAGGTCGCGGCCGACATCGTCGCGGCGGTGGCCGGCCACCCGACCAATCCGGGGGCGATGACGCTCGCCGACCTCTCGGCCTACCGCGTGCACGACGGCGAGCCCGTGTGCGGCGCCTATCGCGCCTGGAAGCTGTGCGGCATGCCGCCCTCTTCCTCGGGCGGGGTCGCCGTGCTGCAGATCCTGGGCGTGCTCGCCGGGCGCGATCTCTCGCAGGTGAAGCCCGGCTCCGCCGAGGCGGTGCACCTGCTCTCGGAGGCCGGCCGCCTCGCGTTCGCGGACCGCAACCGCTACCTCGGCGACGAGCGCTTCGTCGAGGTGCCCGTGCGCGGCCTCGTGGACCCGGGCTACCTCGCCGCGCGCGCGAAGCTCATCGCCGCCGACAAGTCGATGGGCCGCGCGCAGCCGGGCGTGCCGCCGGGGGCGAGGCTCGCCTACGCCGACGACCCGGTGGACGAGGTGGCCGGCACGAGCCACATCGCGGTGGTCGACGCCGCCGGCAACGGGGTGTCGATGACCACGACGATCGAGGGCTTCTTCGGGTCGAAGCAGATGGTGCGCGGCTTCCTGCTCAACAACGAGCTCACGGATTTCAACTTCAATCCGGTGGAGGACGGCCGCCTCACCGCGAACGCCGTCGCCCCGGGCAAGCGCCCGCGCAGCTCGATGGCGCCCTTCCTCGTGTTCGATGCCGCGGGCGCGCGCCTGGAGCAGGTCGTGGGCAGCCCCGGCGGCAGCCTCATCATCAACTACGTGGCGAAGACGCTCGTCGCCACGCTCGACTGGAAGATGGACATGCAGTCGGCCATCGACCTGCCCAACCGCGGCAGCCGCGGCGGCCCCACCGAAATCGAGAAGGACACGGAACTCGAGTCCGTCTCGGCCACTCTGAAGGCGATGGGCCATGACGTTCGCGCGATCGACATGACCAGCGGCCTGGCCGGCATCCGGCGCACGAAGGCAGGCTGGGAAGGCGGCGCCGACCCGCGCCGCGAAGGCATCGCCAAGGGCCGCTAGGTTCCCGCATCCGCATCCGCAAGCCCCACCGAACGACTCCCCGAAAGGCAATCACCCGTGAAGATCCTCGCTGCCGCATGCCTGGCGCTCGCCTCCCTGGCGGCCTGCGCCCAGGCCCCCGCCACGCCCGCCGCCCCGCCGCTGCCCGCCGAAGTGAAGCAACTCATCGTCCGCGACCTGAAGCCCGGCGAGGGCAAGGTGGCCGAGAAGGAGAAGGCCGTGCTCGTGTTCTACACGGGCTGGCTCTACGACCCGAAGAAACCCGAGGGCAAGGGCGCCCAGTTCGACTCGAACGAGGGCAAGCCCGTCCCCTTCGGCTTCATCATCGGCCGCGGCCGCGTGATCAAGGGCTGGGACGACGGCGTGGCCGGCATGAAGGAAGGCGGCCGCCGCCTGCTCGTCATCCCGCCCGAGCTCGCGTACGGCGTGCGCCAGATGGGCGACAAGATCCCGCCCAATTCCACGCTGCTCTTCGAGGTGCAGCTCGTCTCCGTGGTGAACTGACCGGAAAAAGGGAGGCCCCATGCAAGTCACCAGCACCAGTTTCCGGGACGGCGCGGCCATCCCCGCCGAGTTCGCCTTCTGCGCGCCGGACCCGAAGACGCACGTCACGCTCTCGCAGAACCGCAACCCGCAACTGTCGTGGTCCGGCGCGCCGCCGGGCACGAAGTCCTTCGCGATCCTCTGCCACGACCCGGACGTGCCCAGCCGGGGCGACGACGTG
>JBGAOO010000142.1:0-8470 GCA_044221765.1 Usitatibacteraceae bacterium
CGCCGCCTGGTCTACGGCGGCCACGTGATCTCGCTGTGCCGCGCGCTCGCCCACGACGGCCTGGAGAACGCCTTCGCCATCGCCGCGGTCCACGGCGGCACGCACGCCAACCCGACCTTCGCGGGCGACACCGTCCGCGCCCGCAGCGTGGTGCTCTCTCGCGAGGCCGTGCCCGGGCGCGCCGATTGCGGCCTGCTGCGCGTGCGCCTGCTCGGCGCCAAGAACGCCGCGGCCGGCGGCTTCGCCACCCCCGCCCCGGGCGCCCGCGACCCCGCCGTGGTCCTGGATCTCGACCTCTCGCTGCTCCTCCCGCGGCGGGCTTAGCGCCTAGAATACGAATCCCCCTGACGGAGACCCCCATGCCCGCCCCCCGCCATCCCAAGGACGCCCTCTTCGCCGGCGAGAAACCCTTTCCCGTGATCCCGGCCTGCGAGCATTTCGCCGGCAGCGAGAAGCTCATCGCGAAGGCGCTCGACCTGCAGGAGAAGCTCGGTCCGGTGTTCGACATCACGTGCGACTGCGAGGACGGGGCGGAGGCCGGCCGCGAGAAGGCGCACGCGGAGATGATCGTCGAGACGCTCAACGGCCCGCTCAACCGCTTCGCCATGGCGGGGGCGCGCATCCACGACTTCACGCACCCGCACTGGAAGAAGGACGTCGACATCCTCGTGGGCGGCGCGGGCAAGGTGCTCGCCTACCTCACCATCCCGAAGCCCACCTCCGTCGCGCAGGCCGAGGAGATGGTCTTCTACATCCAGTCCGTCACGCGCAGGAAGAAGCTCAAGCGCGAGATCCCGGTGCACGTGCTCATCGAGACCCACGGGGCGCTGCACGACGCCTGGGCCATCGCCCAGCTGCCGGGCGTGCAGGTGCTCGACTTCGGCCTCATGGACTTCGTGAGCGGCCACCACGGCGCCGTGCACGCCTCCAACATGCGCTCGCCCGGGCAGTTCGAGCACCCGCTCATCGCCCGGGCCAAGACCGAGGTCGTGGCCGCCGCGCTCGCGCACGGCGTGGTCCCCGCGCACAACGTCTCGCTGGACCTGAAGAACACCTACAACGTCTTCAGCGACGCCCGGCGCGCCCGCGGCGACTTCGGCTTCCTGCGCATGTGGAGCATCCACCCCGCGCAGATCCCGCCCATCGTCGACGCGATGAAGCCGGACCTGAACGAGGTCGCCGACGCCGGCAACATCCTGCTCGCCGCGCAGGAGGCGAGCTGGGGCCCGATCCAGTACGAGGGAGAGCTGCACGACCGCGCCACCTACCGCTACTACTGGGAGCTGCTCCAGAAGGCGCGCATCACGGGCGTGAAGCTCACCGCGGACGCCGAGAAGGCGTTCTTCTCCTGAACACCCGACCGCAAACCTAAGGAACCGAAGACCATGACCCCCGGTGCGAAATTCAGGCAGGCGCTGCAGGACGAGAAGCCCCTGCAGGTGCCCGGCGCGATCTGCGCCTACCACGCCACCCTCGCCAAGGCGAGCGGCTTCAAGGCGCTCTACCTCTCGGGCGGGGGCGTGGCCGCGGGCTCGCTCGGCCTGCCCGACCTGGGCATCTCGAACCTGGACGACGTGCTCACCGACGTGCGCCGGATCACGGACGTGTGCGACCTGCCCCTGCTCGTGGACGTGGACACCGGCTTCGGCTCGAGCGCCTTCAACGTGGCGCGCACGACGAAGTCGCTCATCAAGGCCGGCGCCGCGGCCATGCACATCGAGGACCAGGTGGGCGCCAAGCGCTGCGGCCACCGGCCCAACAAGGAGCTGGTCTCGAAGCAGGAGATGGTCGACCGCGTGAGGAGCGCCGCCGACGCGAAGACCGACGCCTCGTTCTTCATCTGGGCGCGCACCGATTCGCTGGCCGTGGAGGGCCTGGAGGCCGCCATCGACCGCGCCTGCGCCTGCGTGGAGGCCGGCGCCGACGGCATCTTCCCCGAGGCGATCACGGACCTGGAGATGTACCGCAAGTTCGCCGCCGCGGTGAAGGTGCCGATCCTCGCGAACATCACCGAGTTCGGCAAGACGCCGCTCTTCTCCGTGCAGGAGCTCGCCTCGGCCGGCTGCGCCGTGGCCCTCTACCCGCTCTCGGCCTTCCGCGCCATGAACAAGGCGGCGCTCAACGTGTACCAGGCGCTGCGCCGCGACGGGCACCAGCGGGCCGTCGTCGACACGATGCAAACGCGCGAGGATCTCTACAAGTACCTGGGCTACCACGAGTTCGAGCAGAAGCTCGACGCCCTGTTCGCCAAGGCCAAGTAGCCCAAAGCCGCCCCGGGGCGAGCTAGCGCCCCGTTCGACAACACCCGAAGGAGCCGCCATGTCCGAAGCCGCCACCGCCCCCGCCGCCCTCACCCCCAAGCCGAAGAAGTCCGTCGCGCTCTCCGGCGTCACCGCCGGCAACACCGCCCTGTGCACCGTCGGCCGCACGGGCAACGACCTGCACTACCGCGGGTACGACATCCTGGACCTCGCCGGCAAGTGCGAGTTCGAGGAGATCGCCCACCTGCTCGTGCACGGCAAGCTGCCCAACGTGTCCGAGCTGGCCGCCTACAAGCGCAAGCTGAAGGCGCTGCGCGGCATTCCCGCCAGCGTGCAGGACATCCTCGAGTGCATCCCGGCCTCGACGCACCCGATGGACGTGATGCGCACCGCCTGCTCGGCCCTGGGCGCGACCCTGCCCGAGGGCGAGGACCACAAGCTCGCGCCCTCGCGCGACATCGCCGACCGCCTGATGGCCTCCTTCGGCTCGATGCTCCTCTACTGGTACCACTTCTCGCACTCGGGCCGGCGCATCGAGGTGGAGACCGACGACGAGTCGATCGGCGGCCACTTCCTGCACCTGCTGCACGGCAAGAAGCCCTCGGACCTGTGGGTGCAGTCGATGCACATCTCGCTGAACCTCTACGCCGAGCACGAGTTCAACGCCTCCACCTTCACCGCCCGCGTGGTGGCCGGGACGGGCGCCGACATGCACTCGGCCGTCACCGCCGCCATCGGCGCGCTCAAGGGCCCCAAGCACGGCGGCGCCAACGAGTTCGCCTTCGACACCATCGGCCGCTACGACAACCCCGACGAGGCCGAGGCCGACATCGTGCGGCGCGTGGCCGAGAAGCAGGTGATCATCGGCTTCGGCCACCCCGTGTACACGATCGCCGACCCGCGCAACCAGGTGATCAAGGAAGTCGCCCGCCAGCTCTCGAAGGACGCGGGCAACATGAAGCTCTTCGACATCTCCGCGCGCATCGAGGAGGTGATGTGGCGCGAGAAGAAGATGTTCCCGAACCTGGACTGGTACAGCGCCACGAGCTACCACATGATGGGCGTGCCGACCGCGATGTTCACGCCGCTCTTCGTGATCTCGCGCACCTCCGGCTGGTGCGCGCACGTGATCGAGCAGCGCATCGACGGCAAGATCATCCGCCCCTCGGCCAACTACACCGGCCCGGACGACCTCGCTTTCGTCCCGATCGAGAAGCGAAAGTAGTCGTCGCGTAGTAGTTGCCCAAAGACTCGGACACGGATGAACACGGATGAACACGGATAAAGGCCATTCGAGAGTTTGCGTTGTCGCGGCTGCAGCCTCCATCGCAAGCGCAATCGTCGAAATGACTTTATCCGTGTTCATCCGTGTTCATCCGTGTCCCCCGCTTTTGTCCCACTGAACAGGAACCGTCCCTTGTCCGCCCATATCAGCAACGTCCGCCCCAAGCCCGACCAGGTCCTGGTCGACATCGCCGACTACGTCGCCAAGTACACGATCAAGAGCAAGGAGGCGTACGACACCGCGCGCTACTGCCTGATGGATACGCTCGGCTGCGGCTTCGAGGCGCTCGAGTATCCCGCCTGCACGAAGCTCCTGGGGCCGATCGTCCCCGGGACGACGGTGCCCCACGGCGCGAAGGTGCCCGGCACCTCCTTCCAGCTCGACCCGGTGATGGCCGCCTTCAACATCGGCGCCATGATCCGCTGGCTCGACTTCAACGACACCTGGCTCGCCGCCGAGTGGGGCCACCCGTCCGACAACCTGGGCGGCATCCTCGCCACGGCCGACTGGCTCTCGCGCGTGGCCGTGGCCTCGGGCAAGAAGCCGCTCACCGTGAAGGATGTCCTCACCGGCATGATCAAGGCGCACGAGATCCAGGGCTGCATCGCGCTCGAGAACAGCTTCAACAAGGTGGGCCTGGACCACGTCGTGCTGGTGAAGGTGGCCTCCACCGCCGTCGTCGCCGAGATGCTGGGCCTCACGCGGGAGGAGATCATCAACGCCGTCTCGCTCGCGTGGGTGGACGGCCAGTCGCTGCGCACCTACCGCCACTCGCCCAACACCGGCTCGAGGAAGAGCTGGGCCGCCGGGGACGCGACCAGCCGCGCCGTGCGCCTCGCCCTCATCGCGAAGACCGGCGAGATGGGCTACCCCTCGGTGCTCACCGCGAAGACCTGGGGCTTCTACGACGTGCTCTTCAAGGGCAACCCGTTCAAGTTCCAGCGCAAGTACGGCAGCTACGTGATGGAGAACGTGCTCTTCAAGATCTCCTTCCCGGCCGAGTTCCACTCGCAGACGGCGGTGGAGGCGGCGATGACGATCCACGCGGAGCTCGCGAAGGCCGGCAAGACGGCCGAGGACATCAAGCGAATCACCATCCGCACGCACGAGGCCTGCATCCGCATCATCGACAAGAAGGGCCCGCTGGACAACCCGGCCGACCGCGACCACTGCATCCAGTACATGGTGGCCGTGCCCATCCTTTTCGGCCGCCTCACCGCGGGCGACTACGAGGACGAGGTCGCGAAGGACGCGCGCATCGACAGGCTGCGCGACAAGATCGTGTGCGTCGAGGACCCGAAGTTCACCAGGGACTACCACGATCCCGACAAGCGCTCGATCGCCAATGCCCTCACCGTCGAGTTCCTGGACGGCAGGAAGATGAAGGAGATCGTGGTCGAGTACCCCATCGGCCACAAGCGCCGGCGCAAGGAAGGCATGCCCGTGCTGGTGGAGAAGTTCAAGGTGAACCTCGCCCGTCGCTTCCCGGCCAAGCAGCAGAAGGCCATCCTCGAGCTTTGCCTGGATGCGAAGAAGCTCGAGGCGACGCCCGTGAACGAGTTCGTCGACCTGTTGGCCATCTGAGGCCCGGGAGGCCCCATGCGAATCCTAGCCGCCTTGATTCTCGCCCTGCCGCTCGCCGCCTCCGCCCAGGAAATGCAGCCGGGCAGGTACCGGACGACGGTCACCTCCGAGCTGCCGGCCCTCAAGGGCAAGCCGGTCGTCGACGAGGATTGCATCACCGCGCAGGAGATCGCGGCGGGGCTCACGAAGATCGGCATCGAGAAGGAGGCCGAGTGCAAGGTGGCGGATTTCAAGCGTTCGCCCGGCAAGGTGAGCTACCGGCTGGCCTGCGAGGAGGATGGCGGCAGGTCCGCCGGCAGCGTGGCCGGCAGCTTCACGGCCGATTCGTTCGACTTCCTGTTCACCCTGTCGGGGCCGCACACCGGCGGCAAGCCGGTCGCCACGCGCGTGGTCGGCAAGCGCCTGGGCGCTTGCCGGTAGGCGCGGTTGGCGCCGGTCAATGGCACGCCCGGCCCCGCTGTGCTTTGATGTCGAACCCGGGCGGCGGCCGGCTCGAGAACCGGCCCCGTCGACCGCGGGGAGCCCGCGGGAAGGCACCGGCGCGCGCGCGCCCGGGGCGCCCGCCCGGACCGAAGGAGGAAACATGACCCGATTCATGGCGTTGGCTCTCGCGGCCCTGGCGGCCGGCGGCTGCGCCTCGACCTACCAGCTCACCCTCATGCCGCGCGACAGCGGCAAGCTCTACCACGGCACCGCCGACGAGCTCTCGGCCACCGAAGGACGCATCGCCATCGAGATCGACGGCAAGGCCTACGCGGGCACCTGGGTGCAGACCGTCCCGGACCGCGCCACCGGCTACCTCTCCGGCGGCTGGGGCATGCGGCGCGGCTTCGGCGCGGGCGCCGTGGTGAGCCTCGACAATCCCCAGGGCGGCGAGGCCAAGGCACTGCTCACCGCCCCCGACGGCTCCGGCCTGCGCTGCGACCTGCGCGGCGGCCAGGGCAGCTCGAGCGGCGGCGGCCTGTGCCGCGACGACCGCGGCCGCCTCTTCGACGTCCAGATCCGGCCGGGCCCGCCGCCCGCCCGGTGATTCCCTTTCCCTCGAACGACAACCCCGAGACCACCATGGCCCACAACGCCTTCGACACCCTCAAGACCTTCCAGCCCGCCCCCGGCAAGACGGGGCAGTACTACTCGCTGCCGGCGCTCGCCGAGACCTTCCCCAACGTGAAGCGCCTGCCGGTGTCGATCCGCATCGTGCTCGAGTCCGTGCTGCGCAACGTGGACGGCAAGAAGGTCGCCGAGGAGCACGTGAAGGAACTCGCGAACTGGAGCGCCAAGGGCACGCGCACCAACGAGATCCCGTTCGTCCTCGCGCGCATCGTGCTGCAGGACTTCACCGGCGTGCCCCTGCTCGCGGACCTGGCCGCCATGCGCGGGGTCGCGGCGAAGATGGGCAAGAACCCCAAGCTGATCGAGCCGCTCGTGCCCGTGGACCTGGTCGTCGACCATTCGGTGCAGATCGACCACTACGGCGGGCCCGACGCGCTCGACCTCAACATGAAGCTCGAGTTCGACCGGAACCGCGAGCGCTACGAGTTCATGAAGTGGGGCATGCAGGCCTTCGACACCTTCAAGGTCGTGCCCCCGGGCATCGGCATCGTGCACCAGGTGAACCTCGAGTACCTGGCGCGCGGCGTCTTCCAGAAGAACGGCATGTACTACCCCGACACCCTCGTGGGCACGGACAGCCACACGACGATGATCAACGGCATCGGCGTGGTGGGCTGGGGCGTGGGCGGCATCGAGGCCGAGGCCGGCATGCTCGGCCAGCCGGTGTACTTCCTCACGCCGGACGTGGTGGGCGTGAACCTCACGGGCAAGCTGCGCGAGGGCGTCACGGCCACGGATTTCGCGCTCACCGTGACCGAGATGCTGCGAAAGGCCAAGGTCGTGGGCAAGTTCGTCGAGTTCTTCGGCTCCGGCGCCGAGACGCTCGCCGTGACCGACCGCGCCACCATCGCCAACATGGCGCCCGAGTACGGCGCGACGATGGGCTTCTTCCCGGTGGATGCGCGCACCATCGAGTTCTTCCGCAACACCGGCCGCACCGCCGAGGAGGTCTCGGCCCTCGAGGCCTACTTCAAGGCCCAGGGCATGTTCGGCATGCCGCAGAAGGGGGATCTGGACTACACCGCCGTGCTCGAGCTGGACCTGGGCACGATCCGCCCCTCCGTGGCCGGCCCGAAGCGGCCGCAGGACCGCATCAACCTGGGCGACCTGAAGTCCAAGTTCACCGAGCTCTTCTCCAAGCCGGCCGCGGAGAACGGCTTCACGAAGAAGCCCGAGGACCTCGCCCGGCGCGTGAAGGCCGCCGACGGCACGGACCTGGGCTCGGGCGACGTGCTGATCGCCGCCATCACCTCGTGCACGAACACCTCGAACCCGAGCGTGCTCATCGCCGCGGGCCTGCTCGCGCAGAAGGCCGTGGCCAAGGGCCTCGCGGTCAAGCCCCACATCAAGACCTCGCTCGCCCCCGGCTCTCGCGTGGTGACCGAGTACCTGAAGGCCGCGGGCCTGCTCGGCGCGCTCGAGAAGCTCGGCTTCAGCGTGGCGGCCTACGGCTGCACCACCTGCATCGGCAACGCGGGCCCGCTCGCCGAGGCGGTGGAGAAGACCGTCGTGGACAGCGACCTGGTCTGCTGCGCGGTGCTCTCGGGCAACCGCAACTTCGAGGCGCGAATCCACGCCAACATCCGCGCCAACTTCCTCGCCTCGCCGCCGCTGGTGGTCGCCTATGCGATCGCCGGCACCGTCCTCAAGGACCTCGAGACGGAGCCGCTGGGCCAGGGCAAGGACGGCCCGGTGTACCTGAAGGACGTGTGGCCCACCTCGGACGAGATCAACGCGCTGCTCAAGTACGCGACCGACCCGGCCGTCTTCGGCCGCATGTACGCGAACCTCGCGGAGACCAATCCTCTCTGGAAGGCGATCTCCGCCGCCACGGGCCAGGTCTACAACTGGCCGACCTCCACCTACATCGCCGAGCCGCCCTTCTTCGCGGGCTTCGGGATGAAGGCCGGCACGGCCCGGGACGTGAAGGGCGCGAAGGTGCTCGGGATCTTCGGCGATTCCGTCACCACCGACCACATCTCGCCCGCCGGCGCGATCAAGGATTCCTCGCCGGCCGGCAAGTACCTGGTCGGGCACGGCGTGATGAAGGCGGACTTCAACAGCTACGGCGCGCGCCGCGGCAACCACGAGGTGATGATGCGCGGCACCTTCGCCAACGTGCGCGTGAAGAACCTCATGCTGCCGGCGAAGGCGGACGGCTCGCGCGTGGAGGGCGGCCTCACCCTCTTCCAGCCCGGCGGCGAGCAGATGCCGATCTACGATGCCG
>JBGAOO010000143.1:0-8426 GCA_044221765.1 Usitatibacteraceae bacterium
ATCAGCGCGGCCATGCGCAGCGCGTTTCGCGAGTAGTCGCTGAAGGTGAGGAAGGTGCCGGAGTAGGGGATGAAGCCACCGTGCAGCGCGAGGCCGTTGCCGATGGCGGCCATGCCGAACTCGCGCACGCCGAAGGAGACGTAGTTGCCCGCGACCGTGGCCGAGCAGGCCTTGGTGCCCGACCAGTTGGTGAGGTTGGAGCCGGTGAGGTCCGCCGAGCCGCCCAGCAGGCCCGGCAGGTGCGGGGCGATCGCCTCGATGGCGATCTGCGAGGCCTTGCGGGTGGCGACGGTCTCCGCCTTTTCCACGGCCTTCGCGAGCATCGCCTGCACCACCTCGCCCCAGTTGGGCGGCAGCTGGCCGGCCATGCGGCGGCGGAATTCCCTCGCGAGTTCCGGGTGCGCCTTCTCGTAGGCGGCGAAGCGCCCGTTCCAGTCGCCCTCGAGCTCGGCGCCGCGCGCGCGCTGGTCCCAGGCCGCGTAGACCTCGGCGGGGATCTCGAAGGGCGCGTGGGGCCAGCCGATCGCCTCGCGGGTGGCCGCCACTTCCTTCTCGCCGAGCGCGGCGCCGTGCACGCCGTCGGTGCCCTGCTTGTTGGGCGAGCCCTTGCCGATCACGGTCTTGCAGCAGATGAGCGTGGGGCGGGAGCTGTCCGCGCGCGCCTCGGCGAGCGCGCCCTCGATGGCGCGCGCATCGTGCCCGTCCACGTTCGGGATCACGTGCCAGCCGTAGGACGCGAAGCGCATCGGCGTGTTGTCGGTGAACCAGCCCTCCACCTTCCCGTCGATGGAGATGCCGTTGTCGTCGTAGATCGCGATGAGCTTGCCCAGGGCGAGCGTGCCGGCGAGCGAGCACGCCTCGTGGGAGATGCCCTCCATGAGGCAGCCGTCGCCCAGGAAGGCGTAGGTCTGGTGGTCGACGACCGTGTGGCCGGGCCGGTTGAATTCGGCGGCGAGGAGCTTCTCGGCGAGCGCCATGCCGACCGCGTTCGCGATGCCCTGGCCGAGCGGGCCGGTGGTGGTCTCGATGCCGGGCGTCACGCCCACTTCGGGGTGGCCGGGCGTCTTCGAGTGCAGCTGGCGGAAGGCGCGCAGGTCGTCGATCGTGACCGCGTAGCCGGTGAGGTGCAGCAGCGCGTACTGGAGCATGGAGCCGTGCCCGTTGGAGAGCACGAAGCGGTCGCGGTCGGCCCAGGCGGGGTTCGCCGGATTGTGGCGCAGCAGGCGGCGCCAGAGCACCTCGGCGATCTCGGCCATGCCCATGGGCATGCCGGGGTGGCCGGAATTGGCCTTCTGCACGGCGTCCATCGCGAGGGCTCGGATGGCATTGGGGAGGTCCTGCGGACGGGCGGAATGGGTGGGCATACGCGGCGGGAAGGGGAGGACGGCGTGGAGGGAGCGGCTCGGTGCGGATTATCGGGGAAATCGCGTCGCGGCGCGAGTGCGGCGCGTGCGCCAACTGCCGGATATTCCAGACGAAAGCTGGCGCCGGGACCCGGTTTCCTGTATGATTTTCCACTCTCGTTTTCGAGCCACAAACTGCTTGAGTAAACCCCTGCAGAAAGGGTTACACCCGCCGCCCCTGGCCTAGGGGCGCCGCCGCGTTTGTCGGAAAGCGGAGGGCGCCCGAGGTCGAGCGAAGGCGGTCCCGTCCCTGCAGGCATCACCAGAAGAACCAGGGGGGTCACGGAGTGAAGGGACTGCACATCATCGCCGACCTGTACGGCTGCCGGAACCGCGAAATGCTGGCCTCGTCCGCCTTGCTTCGCGAAGCCTGCGTGGCAGCGTGCCGGGACGTGGGGCTCACGGTCCTCGGGGACCACTTCTACCAGTTCGCCGGCCTGGACGCGACGCAGGTGGGCGGCGCCACCGGCGCGGTCGTCTTCGCGGAGTCGCACCTGGCCATCCACACCTGGCCCGAGCGCGACGGCGCCACGCTCGACGTGTACGTCTGCAACGTCACCTGCGACAACAGCGGCAAGGCCGAGAAGCTCTTCGAGACGCTCTCGGCGCACCTGGCGCCCGAGGACGTGATGGTCGAGCGCGTCTTCCGCGGCCGCGACCTGCCCGTCCGGAAGAAACGCCTCACGGCGGTGAAGTAGGCGCCGGCCCCCGCCGGAGCGCGGCAAGCCCGCACGCCTTCCCGATGTCCGAGAAGATCCACGAACGCCTCACCGAGGCGAGCGGCGTCTGGTTCGAGGGCACGCTCCTCGAGCGGCGCACCACCCCCTTCCAGGAACTCGAGGTCTGGGACACGCCCGACCTGGGCCGGCTCTTCCGGCTGGACGGCTGCAACATGACCAGCGAGCGCGACGAGTTCTTCTACCACGAGAACCTCGTGCACCCGGCCGCCATCGCGCACCCGGACCCGCGCAGCGCCCTCGTGATCGGCGGCGGCGACGGCGGCTCCTCCGAGGAACTGCTCAAGCACGCGACGATGGAGCGCGTGCACATGGCCGAGCTCGATCCCGTCGTGATCGAGGTGGCGCGCGCGCAGTTCGGCCGCGTGCACCGCGGCGCCTTCGACGACCCGCGCCTGGAGGTGACGGTGGGCGACGGCCTCGCGTACCTGCGCGCCACGCCGAGGCGCTACGACCTGGTGGCGATGGACCTCACCGACCCCGTGGGGCCCTCGCTCGAGCTGTACTCGCCCGCCACCTTCGCGCTCGCCAAGGGGGCGATGGCGCCCGGCGGCGCGCTCGTGCTGCACGTGGGCTCGCCCTTCTCGCACCCGGCGCGCGTGCGCCAGAGCCTCGCGAACCTCGCGCAGGTCTTCCGGCTGGTGACGCCGTATTTCGTGCACATCCCGCTCTACGGCTCGATCTGGGGCTTCGCCTGCGCCTCCGACAGCCTGGACCCGCGCGCCATCGACCCGGCCGAGGTCGACAGGCGCGTGGCCGCGCGTAGAATCGCCGACTTGCAGTACTACAACGGCGACACGCATCGCGCCGTGTTCGCGTTGCCCAACTACGTGCGCTCGCTCCTCGCCTGAGGCGGCGAGCCACTCCCGGGAGGGGGAGCCGCATGCTGAAGAAGCTACGCAAGTCCTCGAGCCGCGTGACGCTGGTGCTCATCGGCCTCACCGGCCTCGCCGGCTGCGGCGACGACCAGCGCCGCGACGTCTACGCCTCGCGCGAGGACTGCCTGGCCGACTGGGGCAACAAGCCCGAGGACTGCTCGCCAGCCACGGAATCGCGCCACGCCGGCCGCGGCTACTTCTACGGCCCGTCCTACACGCACGGGTCCTCGAGCTGGGGTTCCTCCTCGAGAAGCGGCAGCTCGAGCCGCTCGATCGGCTCTTCCTCCTCCAGCCGCTCGTCGAGCTCGTCCTCGTCCGGCGGCTCCTCCTCGCGCGGCGGGTTCGGCTCCTCCGGCCACTCGTCCTCGGGCTGAGCGATGAAGCGCGAGGACCGCATCCCCCGGATCGACTGGCCGAAGAAGGTCGAGGAACTGGGCTTCCACTACCACACGATCGACGGCGTCTACTGGGACGAGCGGGCGTGCTACCACTTCAGCGCCGCCGAGATCGACAAGCTCGAGGCCGCCACCAACGAGCTGCAGGAGCGCTGCGTGGAGGCGGCCGGGCGCGTGATCGAGAAGGGCGACTACGGGCGCTTCGCGATCCCCGAGGAGTTCATCCCGCTCGTGGAGGGCTCCTGGAACGATGACGAGAAGAGCCTGTTCGGCCGCTTCGACCTCGCCTGGGACGGCACGGGCGAGCCGAAGATGCTCGAGTACAACGCCGACACGCCCACCGCCCTCCTGGAGGCGAGCGTGGTGCAGTGGTACTGGCTGCAGGAGGCCGTGCCCGGCGCCGACCAGTTCAACTCCATCCACGAGCGCCTCATCGCGCGCTGGAAGGAGCTCGCCGAGGACCTGCCCGCCGAGCGCCTGGTGCACTTCGCCTGCGTGAGCGAGAGCGCGGAGGACCAGGGCAACCTCGACTACCTGCGCGACACCGCCATGCAGGCGGGCTTCACGGCCCCGGCCATCGACATCGCCGACGTGGGCTGGGACGGGCGCAGCTTCCGCGACCTGGACGAGAAGCCGATCTCGGTGCTCTTCAAGCTCTACCCGTGGGAATGGCTCGTGCGCGAGGCCTTCGGCAAGCACCTGCTCGGGCGCTCCGTGCGCGTGATCGAGCCCGCGTGGAAGATGCTGCTGTCCAACAAGGCCATCCTGCCCGTGCTCTGGGAGATGTTCCCGGGGCACCCGAACCTGCTGGCGGCCTCCTTCGAGCCCGGCAGGTTCGCGACCGACTTCGTGAAGAAGCCGCTGTACTCGCGCGAGGGTGCCAACGTCACGATCGAGGCGGGCGGGCGCCGGCTCGAGGAGCCCGGCGAGTACGGCGCCGAGGGGTTCATCTGGCAGGCCTTCCACGAGCTGCCCTCGTTCGCCGGCAACCACACCGTGATCGGGTCGTGGATCATCGGCGAGGAGAGCGCGGGCATCGGCATCCGCGAGGACGCCACGCCCATCACCAAGAACACCAGCCGCTTCCTTCCCCACTACTTCACCTGACGGACGACCCCATGAGACAAGTGCTCGACTCCTTCGCCGGCTTCGACGATTTCCTCGTCTACCTCGCGCTGTCGTTCCTGCTGCTCGCGATGTTCGTCGCGATCTACGTGCGGGTGACGCCCCACCGCGAGATCGCGCTCATCCGCGCGGGCAACCTCGGCGCGGCCTTCAGCCTCTCGGGCGCGCTGCTGGGCTTCATCGTCCCCCTCGCCTCCGCCGTGCAGCACAGCGTGAGCCTGGTGGACCTGGCGATCTGGGGCCTCATCGCGCTCGTGGTGCAGATCGGCGCCTTCGTCGTGGTGAAGGTGAGCATCCCGACCCTCACCGAGGACATCGCGGCCGGCAACTCGGCGCAGGGCTTCTTCCTGGGCGCGCTCTCGCTCGGCGTGGGCCTGCTGAACGCCGCCTGCATGACCTACTAGCGCAGGCGGGCGCGCACCCAGTCGCGCCAGGCCGCGAAGAGCGCCGGGGTGCGCGCGGCGATGACCGAGCGCTCCCACGCCGGCCCGGCCCAGAAGTCGTCCCCCTCGATCGTCGCGCTGGCCGCGCCCGCCTCCTCGGCGATGAGCGCGCCGGCGGCGTAGTCCCACATCCGCTGCCCCGCGTGCAGGTAGAGGTCGCACCGGCCCGCGGCGAGGTGGCACCAGGAAAGCGCGGAGGAGCCGCTCGTGCGCCGCCGCGCGAAGGGCGGGTGGTCCTTGAGCGCGTGGCGCAGGTGCGGCAGCGAGCGGCGCAGGTCGATCTCGGCCACCGCGCGCCCGATCGGCACCTCCGCGCGCGGCCGCTCCAGGGGCGCGGCGTTCAGCCAGGCGCCGGCGCCGCGCGCCGCGTGGAAGGCCTCGTCGGCGATCGGGTCGTACACCACGCCGAACAGGGGGTGGTCGCCTTCCATGAGCGCGACCGAGACGGCGAAGTAGGGCACGCCCGCGCTGAAGTTGGCCGTGCCGTCGACGGGGTCGACGCACCAGTAGCGGCCGCGCGCCTCCCAGATGCGCACCTGCTGCGCCTCGGGCATCTCCTCGCCGATCATGTCCACGGCCTCGATGCGCCAGAGGCGGTCGGCGAGCGCGTGCTGCGCGGCGAGGTCGGCCTCGGTGACGAGGCTGCCGTCGTCCTTGCGCAGGGCGGCCACGGTGCGAAAGCGCGGCAGGATCTCGAGCGCGGCCACCTCGCGCACGGCCTCGATGACGCGCGCGGCGAAATCGACGGTGAGGGTGGCGGGGCCGCCTGGCGGGGGGCTCGCGGGCATGGTCGGGTCGGACACCGGGGCGGATGGGGCGTTCCCGGGGCAGGTCGCCTGCATCCCCATGCTACCATCGCGGTGCCTCTCTTTCCCCGCCGCTTTCATGGCTCCCCCCCGCATCTTCTGCGACGTCCGGCTCGGCCCCGGCGCCCACTTCCCGCTCGGCGAGGACGCCGCGAACCACATCGGGCGCGCGTTGCGCCTGCGCGTGGGCGACGAGGTGCGCGTGTTCGACGGGCAGGGCGGCGAGTACGAGGCCGTGATCCACCGCATCGACCGCGACCGGGTCGAGGTGAAGGTGGGCGCCTTCGCGGACGTCGAGCGCGAGCCGCCCTTCACCGCGGGCCTGGTCCAGGGCCTGCCCGAGGCGGACAAGATGGACTGGATCCTGCAGAAGGCGGTGGAGCTGGGCGTCGCGTGGGTGCAGCCCGTGGTGTGCGAGCGCAGCGTGGTGCGCCTGTCGGGCGATCGCGCGGCCCGGCGCGAGGCCCACTGGCAGCGGGTGATGGTGGCCGCGTGCGAGCAGTGCGGACGAAACCGCGTCCCCGAGCTGCATCCCACCCTCGCCTTCCGCGACTGGGCGGCGCTGCCGGCCCGGGGCACGCGCTGGGTGCTCGACCCGCTCGCCGAGACTTCGCTCGCCTCGCTCCCGGCGCCCGAGGCGCCCGTGGAGCTCCTGGTCGGCCCGGAGGGAGGCCTGTCGGAGCGGGAGGTCGACATCGCGGCCACCATCGGCTGCCTGCCGCTTTCGCTGGGGCCTCGGGTGCTGCGCACCGAGACCGCCGCCCTGGCCGCCCTGGCCGCCATGAACGCCCTGTGGGGCGGCTTCCGCCGGTAGAATCCGCCAACCCGCCCGACCCGAGCCTCGATGGCCAAGACCCCCGCCCTGAAGACCGAAGCGTTCGTGAAGTACTTCCGGTCCGCGACCCCGTACATCCACCAGTGGGGCGGGGCCACGTTCGTGATCGCCTTCGGCGGCGAGGTGCTCGCCGACGGGGAATTCCAGCAGCTCACGCACGACATCAACGTGCTCATGAGCCTGGAGGTGCGCGTGGTGCTCGTGCACGGCACGCGCCCGCAGATCGAGGAGCAGATGCGCCAGCACGGCGTCACGCCGCGCTACGTGGCCAACAAGCGCGTGACCGACGACCGGGCGCTCGCCTGCGTGAAGGAGGCGAACGGCATCGTGCGCGTGGAGATGGAGGCCCTGCTGTCGATGGAGCTCGCCAACAGCCCGATGTGGGGCGCGGACATCCGCGTCTCCTCCGGCAACTTCGTCACGGCCAAGCCCGTGGGCGTGGTGGACGGCGTGGACTTCGGGCACACGGGCGAGGTGCGCAAGATCGACGCGGAGGGCATCCGCCGGCGCCTGGACGACCACGAGGTGGTGCTCATCTCGCCGCTGGGCTTCTCGCCCACGGGCGACGTGTTCAACTGCACGCTCGAGGACGTGGCCACCTCCACGGCCATCGCGCTGCAGGCCGACAAGCTCATCTTCCTCACCGAGACCCCCGGCGCGCAGGACGCGAAGGGGCGACTGCTCTCCGAGCTCACCGTGAAGCAGGCGGGCGAGCTCGTGGCGGCCAACGAGAGCCTGGCCGAGGACGTGAAGATCTACCTGCCCTGGACGGTGAAGGCCTGCACCACGGGCGTGAAGCGCGCCCACCTGGTGAGCCGGCACGTCGACGGGGCGCTGCTCATCGAGCTCTTCACGCACCACGGCATCGGCACCATGGTCGTGCCCGAGTCGCCGGAGGTGATCCGCTTCGCGAACCCCGAGGACGTCCCGGGCATCGTGCAGATCATCGAGCCGCTCGAGCAGCAGGGCATCCTCGTGCGCCGCGACCGGGCCCAGCTCGAGCGCGAGATCGACCGCTTCTTCGTGATCGAGAGCGACGGGAACATCCTCGGGTGCGCCGCGCTCTATCCCTTCCCGGAGGAGTCCTCCGCCGAGCTCGCGTGCGTGGCGGTGAACCCGTTCTACCGCGACGGCGGGCGCGGCGAGCGCCTGCTCGCCTTCGCGGAGGCGAGCGCGAGGAAGTCCGGGTTCAAGACCCTCTTCGTGCTTTCCACGCGTGCCACCCACTGGTTCATCGAGCGCGGCTTCGCCGAGGCCGACCTCTCGCGCCTGCCCGGCCGCAAGCAGGCGCTCTACAATTACGACCGGCGCTCCAAGATATTCACCAAAGGACTCTAGCGATGGCCCGGATGATCACCTGCATCAAGCTTGGCAAGGAGGCCGAAGGCCTCGATTTCCCCCCGTACCCCGGCGAGCTGGGCAAGAAGCTCTGGGAGTGCGTCTCGAAGGAGGCCTGGAAGGGCTGGCTCGAGCAGCAGAAGATGCTGGTGAACGAGAACCGGCTGAACCTCTCCGACCCCCGGGCGCGCAAGTACCTGGAGGAGCAGATGCGCCGGCACTTCTTCGGCGAGGGGGCCGATGCCGTTCAGGGGTTCGTGCCGAAGGCTTGAGGGTAGGGCGGGGAGTGACGCTACCCAAAGGCTGGGACACGGATGAACACGGATGCACACGGATAAGTGCAATGGTGTGGATACCGTGAACATTTTGAGTATCGACGCCGAATTCGTATTTCGTAAGTGGACGCAGGGGGATCGACACGAATTCATCAGTGTTCATCCGTGTCCCGGACTTTGGTTCGCCAAAG
>JBGAOO010000144.1:0-8407 GCA_044221765.1 Usitatibacteraceae bacterium
GTACCACCAGAACGAACGCTCCGCCTCGGCGCTCACCGAGGCGGTGGCCGCCGACCTGCGCCGCGGCCTGTACCGGCGCGAAAAAGGCGGCTAGCGCAGGCTCGCGTTGAACTTCGCGAGCGCGGCCTGCCCCGGGCACAGTTCCTTCTCGGAGAGCTCGTTGAGCGGCACCGTCGTCGTGCCCAGGTGCTCGTGCAGGTCGATCGCCTCGGGCTCCACGAACAGCAGGCCGGTGACGATCTCGCCACGCGCGTAGTGCGAGGCGACGTAGCTCATCGCCCCGATGCGGTTGGAGGAATCGTAGTCCTCGGCGAGCTTGCGAAGGCGCAGCAGCGAACCGTCGTGCTGCTGCACTTCCGTCACCGTGCCCGGCGCGTACTGCGTCGTGATCTCCTTGTGGAAGGTGATCACGTCCAGGCTGTTCACCGCCTCGTTGTGGTGGCGCACGTAGTCGTAGCTGCGCGTGGAGCCCTCGTGGTTGTTGAAGGCCACGCACGGCGAGATCACGTCGATGAAGGCGGCGCCGGGGTGCGTGAGCGCGCCCTTGATGAGCGGCACGAGCTGGTGCTTGTCGCCGGAGAAGCTGCGCGCGACATACGTGGCGCCCATCTGCATCGCGAGGCAGGCGAGGTCGATGCCCTCGTCCGTGTTCACCACGCCGCGCTTGGACTTGGAGCCCCGGTCGGCCGTGGCGGAGAACTGGCCCTTGGTGAGCCCGTAGACGCCGTTGTTCTCGACGATGTACGTCATGTTCACGCCGCGGCGCATGCTGTGCGCGAACTGGCCCAGGCCGATGGAGGCCGAGTCGCCGTCGCCGGAAACGCCCAGGTAGAGCAGGTCCCGGTTGGCGAGGTTGGCGCCCGTGAGCACCGAGGGCATGCGCCCGTGCACGCTGTTGAAGCCGTGCGACTTGTCCAGGAAGTAGGTCGGCGTCTTCGAGGAGCAGCCGATGCCCGAGAGCTTCGCGACCCGGTGCGGCTGGATCGCCAGCTCCCAGCAGGCCTGGATGATCGCGGCGCTGATCGAGTCGTGCCCGCAGCCGGCGCAGAGGGTCGAGATCGCGCCCTCGTAGTCGCGGCGCGTGAAGCCCAGCTCGTTGGTGGGCAGGTCCGGGTGGTGCAGCTTGGGCTTGGTGAGGTAGGTCATGGCTATTCCCCGCTCGCCCCGCCGGCCGCCGTGCGACGCAGGGGCGTCACCTGGAGGGCCGACAGGCGCTTGGCGATGTCGTTCTGGATGAAGCGCGCGGTGATCGGCGTGCCGTCGTAGTGCAGGACCGCGGCCAGGCGCGAAGGGTCCAGCGCGCACTCGTTCACCAGCAGCGTGCGCAGCTGCGCGTCCCGGTTCTGCTCGACGACGAAGACGCAGTCGTGCGCGTTCACGAAGTCGACCACCGAATCCTGGAACGGGAAGGCGCGCACGCGCAGGGCGTCCACGTGCATGCCGTCGGCCTCGAGCAGCGCGAGGGCCTCGTCCATGGCCGGCGAGGTCGAGCCGTAGTAGATCGCGCCGTAGCGCGTGGGCTTGGCCGCGGGGCGCGCCACGGGCTTGGGCATGAAATGCTTGGCGGTCTCGAACTTGCGCAGCAGCCGCTGCATGTTGTCGACGTAGGCCGTGCCCTCCTCCGTGTACCGCGCGTAGCGGTCGCGGCTCGTGCCGCGCGTGAAGAACGACCCGCGCGTGGGGTGGGCGCCCGGGTACGTGCGGTAGGTGATGCCGTCGTCGTCCACGTCGAGGTAGCGGCCGAAGCGGGCGCCGGCCTCGAGCTGCTCGCGATCGAGCACCTTGCCGCGGTCGTACCGGCGGCTGTCGTCCCACTCGAGCGGGTCGCACAGGCGCTCGTTCATCCCGATGTCCAGGTCCGTCAGCACGAAAACCGGCGTCTGCAGGCGGTCGGCGAGGTCGAGCGCGTCGGCCGTGAACTCGAAGCCCTCCTTCGCGTCCTGCGGGAAGAGCATCGGGTGCTTGGTGTCGCCGTGGGAGGCGTAGGCGCACATCAGCACGTCGGACTGCTGCGTGCGCGTGGGCATCCCGGTCGAGGGCCCGGCGCGCTGCACGTCGACGATCGTGGCCGGGATCTCGGCGAAGTAGGCCAGGCCGATGAACTCGCTCATGAGCGAGATGCCCGGGCCCGAGGTGCAGGTGAAGGCGCGCGCGCCGTTCCAGGCCGCGCCGATCACCATGCCGATGGAGGCGAGCTCGTCCTCGGCCTGCACGATCGCGTAGTTGTTCTTGCCCGTGGCCGCGTCGGTGCGGAACTTGCGGCAGTGCTTGGCGAAGGCCTCCGCCATCGAGGAGGACGGGGTGATCGGGTACCAGGCGCAGACGGTGGCGCCGCCGTACACCGCGCCCAGCGCGGCCGCGTTGTTGCCCTCGAGGAACACCTTGTCGCCGACCTTGTCGGAGCGCCGCACGGTGATGCCCAGCGGGCACGGCAGCTTGGCCAGGGCGTACTCGTGCCCCATGCGCAGCGCCTTGACGTTCGAGTCGAGCAGCTTCTCCTTGCCCTTGTACTGCTCGCCGATGAGCTTCTCCACCTCCGCGAGCTCGATGCCGAGCAGGGCCGAGAGCGCGCCCACGTAGATGATGTTCTTGAAGAGCTGGCGCTGGCGCGGGTCGGAGTAGGTGTTGTTGCAGATCTCGGTGAGCGGCATGCCGATCACCTGGATGTCGCTCCTGAACTTGCTCTCGGGCATCGGCCGCGTGCTGTCGTAGAACAGGTAGCCGCCGGACTCGACCTCCGCGACGTCCTTCTCCCAGGTCTGCGGGTTCATGGCGACCATGAGGTCGGCGCCGCCGCGGCGGGCGTTCCAGCCTTCCTCGCACACGCGCACCTCGTACCAGGTGGGCAGCCCCTGGATGTTGGAGGGGAAGATGTTGCGCGGGCTCACCGGCACGCCCATGCGCGCGATGGACTTCGCGAAGAGCGTGTTGGCCGAGGCCGAGCCCGAGCCGTTCACGTTGGCGAACTTCACGACGAAATCGTTGACTGCCTGGATGGGTTTCATTCGGCGCTCCCTAGGCCGCCTGGCGCGTGGCGCCGCTGCTTCGGCAGCCCGGCCCCGCGTGCGTCATCTCGAGATAGAACTTCTGCATGTCCCACGCGCCCGTCGGGCAGCGCTCGGCGCACAGGCCGCAGTGCAGGCAGACGTCCTCGTCCTTGGCCATGATGCGGCCGGTCTTCAGCCCGTCGCTCACGTAGAGGGCCTGCGCGAGGTCCTTGGCGGGGGCGTTGAGCCTCGCGCGCACCTCGGCCTCCTCGCCGTCGGCGGTGAAGGTGATGCAGTCCATCGGGCAGATGTCCACGCACGCGTCGCACTCGATGCATAGGCGCGGGGCGAACACGGTCTGCACGTCGCAGTTCAGGCAGCGCTGCGCCTCCTTCCACGCCAGTTGCACGTCGAAACCCAGCTCGACCTCCTGCCGGATGTCCTTCAGCGCGATCGTGAGTTCCTTGAGCGGCACCTTGTAGCGCACGTCGGGCACGACCGCGTTGTCGTAGATCCACTCGTGGATGCCCATCTTCTGCGAGATGAGGTTCGTGTGCGGCGCCGGGCGCTCGGCGACATCCTCGCCCTGGCAGAACTTGTCGATGGACACCGCGGCCTCGTGGCCGTGCGCGACCGCCCAGATGATGTTCTTGGGGCCGAGCGCGGCATCGCCCCCGAAGAACACGCGCGGCTGCGTGGACTGGAGCGTGGCCTCATCGAGCTTGGGCATGCCCCACTTGTCGAACTCGATGCCGATGTCGCGCTCGATCCAGGTGAAGGCGTTCTCCTGGCCGACGGCCACCAGCACCTGGTCGCACTCGAAGGTCTGGTCCGGCTCGCCCGTGGGCACCAGCGAGCGCCGGCCCTTGTCGTCGTAGACGGCCTTCACCTTCTCGAAGGTCATGCCGGTGAGCTTGCCGCCCTCGTGCAGGAAGGCCTTGGGCACGAGGAAATTGAGGATCGGAATGCCCTCGTGCATGGCGTCTTCCTTCTCCCACGGGCTCGCCTTCATCTCCTCGAACCCGGAGCGCACGATGACCTTCACGTCCTCGCCGCCCAGCCGGCGCGCGGAACGGCAGCAGTCCATGGCGGTGTTGCCCCCGCCCAGCACGATCACGCGCCTGGCCGCCTCGGTGATGTGGCCGAAGGACACGCTCGCCAGCCAGTCGATGCCGATGTGGATGTGCTTGGCCGCTTCCTTGCGGCCGGGCACGTCGAGGTCGCGCCCGCGCGGGGCGCCGGTGCCGACGAAGATCGCGTCCCAGCCTTCCGAGAGCACCTGCTTCATCGACTCGACGCGCGTGCCCGGGCGGAATTCCACGCCCAGGTCCAGCACGTAGCCGGTCTCCTCGTCGATGATGCTCTCGGGCAGGCGGAACTTCGGGATCTGCGTGCGGATCATGCCGCCGGCCTTCTTGTCGGCCTCGATGACGGTGACCGAGTAGCCCAGGGGCGCCAGGTCCCGCGCCACGGTGAGCGAGGCGGGGCCGCCGCCGATGCAGGCGATGCGCTTGCCGTTCTTCTTCGCGGCGGGCTTGGGCAGGCGATCGCGGATGTCGTCCTTGAAGTCGGCGGCCACGCGCTTGAGGCGGCAGATGGCGACCGGCTCGGGTTTCTCCCCCTGGTTCTCCTCGACGCGGCCGCGCCGGCAGGCCGGTTCGCAGGGACGGTCGCACGTGCGGCCGAGGATTCCCGGGAACACGTTGGATTTCCAGTTGACCAGGTACGCGTCGGAGTAGCGTCCCTGCGCGATCAGCCGGATGTACTCCGGCACGGGGGTGTGGGCGGGGCACGCCCATTGGCAATCGACGACCTTGTGGAAGTAGTCGGCGCCACCGATATCGGTCGGCTTCAAGTATTTCTCCTCACGACGCCCCGCGAGTGGTTATCGGAGGCGAGCGATTGGCTTCGACCGCAACCGGGGTATATCGGGGCGAATTTGCAGTAGCGCGAGTATAACTGGCGCGGGCGCCGGTTCGATAATCCCGCTTTGAGATGAATCAAAAGGACGGGCGACGGCGGCGCGGATTCACCCTACAATTCATCGGTCTTTCGGTGCCCCGCTTCCGGCCACGGGCGCCGGGCGTCCCGGCATCCCCCGACATACAACTGGTTACAAGATCGGGGGCTCGCGCCGGGCATTTGGAAACAACCTTCCCGCTACGATGCGCCACAGTTCTCCCGTGCCGGGCGGATCCCGCAAAGAGACCATGCCGATGTCCCACCGCCTTCCGATGAGAATGGCCCCGCGCGGGCCGGCCCTGTGGCTCGCCTTCGCGGCCCTCGCCTTGCCCGTGCACGCCGCCGAGCCGACGGCGATCGCCGTCGAATACCAGCGGGCCCGGGATGGCCACTACCTGCTGAGCGTCGATCCCGGCGAGCGCGCGGCCCTCGACGCCGGCACCGCCTGGCGCCGCACGGGCGGGCAGTTCGGCGTGTTCGCCGCCGCCGGCGATGCCCCGGGCACCGTGCCCGTCTGCCAGTTCTCCGGCGATGGCGGCGCAGGCCCGGGTTCGCGCTATCTCGCGGCGGGGGACTCGCCGTGCCTTTCGCTGATGGGCCAGCCGGGGCTTGCCGACCAGGGCATCGCCTTCCACGCCTATCCCGCGTCGGAAGGAACCTGCCCACCCGGCGCAGAGCCGGTCTACGGCAGCGACAACAACGGCGCCGCCCGCGGCGAAGGCAACCCGCGCTACACGGTGGATGCGACGGCCCAGGCGCGCATGGTGGCCTCGGGCCATCGCGGCGATGGCGTGATCCTGTGCGCGCCGGTGTCGGCTGCCGATGCGCAGGCGGACGCCGTGCGCCTGCTGCGGCAGGCCACCTTCGGCCCGACCGAGGCGGATCTCGCCCGGGTCGCCGCGCTCGGCCCGTCGGCCTGGATCGACGAGCAGCTCGCCCTCCCGGCCAGGGCATACCCGGACTATCCCTGGGTGCCCGCCAACCGGCCGGCCACCTGCGTCGACGACCGCACGCTGCCCGTGCGGCCCGACAGCTACTGCGCGCGCGACAACTACTCGCTGCACCCCCTGCAGCGCGACTTCTTCGTCGATGCGCTCACGCAGCCCGACCAGCTGCGCGCGCGCGTGGCGTTCGCGCTGTCCCAGATCCTCGTGACCTCCGGCGTGAGCAACGGCCGCAATTACGCGATGCGCGGCTACCAGCAGCTGCTTCGCGACCGGGCGCTCGGCAACTTCGAGGACCTGCTCGCGGCCGTGACGCTCTCGCCGGTGATGGGCGACTACCTGGACATGGCGAACAACAACAAGGCGAACGCCGCCACCGGCACCAACCCGAACGAGAACTACGCGCGCGAGATCCTGCAGCTCTTCTCGATCGGCCTGGTGCGCCTGAACGCCGACGGCACCGAGCAGCTCGACGCGGCCGGCAAGCCCATCCCGACCTACGACCTCGACGAGATCGAGGGCTTCGCCCGCGTCTTCACCGGCTGGACCTACCCGCCGGTCGCGGGGGCGCCCTCGCGCGGCAACAACCCGCGCAACTACCTGGGCAGCCTCGTCCCGGTGCCGGCCAACCACGAGTTCGGCACCAAGCGCCTGCTGGACGGGGTGGTCGCACCCGCCAACCTGCCGATGCAGGACGACCTCGCCTTCGCGCTGCGCAACATCTTCCTCCACCCGAACGTGGGTCCCTTCATCGGCCGCCAGCTCATCCAGAAGCTCGTGACGAGCGACCCGACGCCCGGCTACGTCTCGCGCGTGGCCGCGGCGTTTGCGGACAACGGCGCCGGCGTGCGAGGGGACCTGCGGGCGCTCGTGCGCGCGATCCTCCTCGACCCGGAGGCGCGGGGGGCGCGCAAGATCGACCCGGCCTACGGCAAGCTCGCCGAGCCCGTGCTCTACATGACCGCCCTCGCCCGCGCCCTCGGCGGCCGGACCGACGGCGTGTACTTCCGCAACGCCTCCTCGGCGCTCGGGCAGTTCGTCTTCTACCCCGCCTCGGTCTTCAACTACTACCCGCCCGACTACGTGGTGCCCGGCACGCCGCTGCTGGGGCCGGAGTTCGCGATCCAGACCACCAGCACCGCGATCGCCCGGGCCAACGTGGCCAACGCGCTGATCTTCTCGGCGCGCATCGCCCCCGACGCGAGCGTCTATGGCGCGACGGGCACCGCGCTCGATCTCGCCCCCTGGCAGGCTGTCGCGGGAAATGCCACCGCCCTGGCCGACCGGCTCGACCGCCTGCTGCTCGCCGGGCGCATGGGCGCGGCCATGAAGGCGGCGATCGTCGGCGCCGTGAATGCCCTGCCGCCGACCGACACCCTGGGGCGCGCCCGCACGGCCGCCTACCTCGCGGTGACCTCGCCGCAGTTCCAGGTGGAGCGCTGAGCCATGACGAAGAACGACCGCCGCCGTTTCCTCCGCCACGCCGGTGCCCTGAGCGCCGCCGGCCTCGCGCGGAGCCTCGCCCCGATCGGCCTCGCGAGCCTCGCCGGACTCGCCCGTGCCCAATCGGCCGCCGACTACAAGGCGCTCGTGTGCGTCTTCCTCTACGGCGGCGTCGACGGCAACAGCGTCGTGATCCCCCTCGATCCGGCGGGCTACGCGCGCTATGCGGCGGTCCGCACGTCCTCGTCGGGCCTGCAGATTCCCCAGGCACAGCTCCTGCCCCTGCAGCCGGCTGGCCGCACGGAGACCTACGGCCTGCACCCGGACCTCGCGCCCCTCCAGCCCCTCTTCGCGGCCGGCCAGCTCGCGGTGCTCGCGAACGTGGGCACGCTCAACCTGCCCACCACCCGGGCGAACTACACGGCCGTTCGCCCGGACAACCTCTTCTCGCACAACGACCAGCAGAACCAGTGGCAATCGGCGATCTCGGCCGGCTTCGCCTCGACCGGCTGGGGCGGGCGCCTGGCGGACCGGATGGCGGGGCTCAACGGCGCGGCCGCCTTTCCGGTCGTCACCTCGATCGCGGGAACGAACCTCTTCGTGACCGGCGAGGCTTCCACCCCCCTCGCGCTGCAGGCCACCGGCGGGCTCGCCCTGCAGGGCTTCAATGCCACAGCCGCCTCGAATGCGCGCCTGGCGGCCTTGCGGGCGATCCTCGAGGCGGACCGAGACAACGCCTATGTCCGGGCCGCCTCGGACACCACGAAGAGCGCCCTCGAGCTCTCGGGCGTGGTGAACCCGATCCTCACGGCCACCAACTCGCCGGTGACCGCGCTCTTCCAGGGGCAGGGCTCGTCCATCGCGCAGCAACTGCTCCAGGTGGCGAAGCTCATCGAGGCGCGCGACCGGACGGGCGCCCGGCGGCAGGTCTTCTTCGTCTCGCTCGGCGGCTTCGACACCCACAACAACGAGCTCGCGACGCTCGCGAACCTCTTCGGCCAGCTCGGCCCCGCGCTCAAGTCCTTCCACGACGCGACGACGATGCTGGGGGTGGCCGGCCAGGTCACCACG
>JBGAOO010000145.1:0-8927 GCA_044221765.1 Usitatibacteraceae bacterium
GGAAGATCTGGCCGGATTTCACCCAGATCCCGGACAGCGAGCACCCGTTCATGGCCTACCGGGAGATCGAGGTCGGCCAGGTGGTGGAGATCGGCGGGCGCCGGTTCACGCCCCTGCCGGCCAACCACACGGTCCCGGCAGTGGGGTATCTTCTCGACAGCGGCCGGGCGAGCCTCGCCTACACCGGGGACACCACGGTGAACGACGCGCTCTGGCCCGTGGTGAACGCCGCGCCGGACCTCAAGTACCTGATCATCGAAACGGCATTCTCGAACAAGGAGCGCGACATCGCGATCGCCTCCAAGCACCTGTGCCCGAGCCTGCTCGCCCGGGAACTGGAGAAGATGAAGGGGCGCCCGGAGGTGTACGTCACCCACCTCAAGCCCGGCGAGGGGGCGCTCACGATGAAGGAGGTCTCGGAGGCGGCCGGCCGCTGGCGCCCCCGGATGCTGGAGAACCACCAGGAATTCACGCTTTAGCGGAGCCGGCCTCACCCGGCCCATCGTCGCAACCCTAGAACGGCAGGTGCACCCATGAGCGCAGTCCTCGAACCCAAGGCAACGCCGGCCGCGGCCGGCGCGGTCGATGTCGCGGTCAAGCTGGCCTTCTCCAAGAAGATCCAGGCGGTCACGAACCGCATCCACTCCACCAACAACGTCGACGAGATCATCCTGGAGGTCTCGCGCGACATCTGCCAGCTCTTCGAGGCGGACCGGATGACCATCTACACCACGAGCGAGGACGGCCAGTCCATCGTCTCGAAGGTGAAGACCGGGCTCAACTCCTTCAAGGACATCAAGCTGCCGATCTCGGAATCCTCGCTCGCGGGCTTCTCGGCGCTGCACAAGCGCCACATGAACATCAAGGACGTCTACGACGACGCCGAGCTCAAGCAGTATTCCCCGAACCTCGCCTTCCTGAAGGCGGTGGACCAGCGCACCGGCTACCGGTCCAAGCAGATGCTGATCGCCCCCATCCTGGGCGGGGACTCCGGCGCCGACCTGATGGGCGTCATCCAGCTGATCAACAGCCTGTCCGGCCAGCCCTTCAGCTCGCTGCACGACGAGGGGGTGATCGAGCTGTCCAAGACGCTCGCGATCGCCTTCCGCGTGCGCCAGCAGATGCCCGGCCAGATCTCCTCGAAGTTCGAGTACCTGGTCATCGACAGCATCATCCAGGCCGGCGCGCGCGACCTCGCCCCCAAGGCCGCGCGGCGCAAGAACAAGAACGTCGAGGACATCCTCATCGACGAGTTCCAGGTGAAGCCGCAGGCGATCGGCGCGGCGCTCGCCAAGTTCTTCGGCGTCGAGTACGAGCCGCACAAGCAGGACCGGGTGAAGCCCCTGGACCTGCTGAAGAACCTGAAGCGCGAGTACTGCGAGCAGAACCAGTGGATCCCGCTGGAGGATTCCAAGCAGGGCATCATCGTGGTGGCGATCGACCCGGAGCGCGTGCGCAACTCGCGCATGGTCGAGAACGTCTTCCCGCGCGCGAAGATCGTCTTCCGCGTCACCACCCAGCGCGACTTCGCGCAGATCCTCACCCTCTACTTCGGCGGGGCCAACGAGGGATCGGGCGGCGGCGAGTCGATCGGCGACCTGCTCTCGAGCCTGGACGACGACGAGGAAGCCGGCTCCATCGGCTCGGACGACGTCTCGGCGGCCGCCGACAACGAGCTGGTGAAGCTCGTGAACAAGATCATCGTCGACGCGTACAACCAGGGCGCCTCGGACATCCACGTGGAGCCGCTGCCGGGCAAGGGAAAGACGGGCGTGCGCTTCCGCAAGGACGGCTCGCTCGTGAACTACATCGAGGTGCCGGCCGCGTACCGCCAGCCGATGGTCACGCGCCTGAAGATCATGTGCGACCTCGACATCTCCGAGAAGCGCCGCCCGCAGGACGGCAAGATCAAGTTCAAGAAGTTCGGCCCGCTCGACATCGAGCTGCGGGTGGCGACGATCCCGACCGCCGGCGGCGTCGAGGACGTGGTGATGCGCATCCTGGCCGCCGGCGAGCCGATCCCGCTGGACAAGCTCGGCGTTCTGCCGGCCAACATGGACCGCCTGAAGGCCTGCGTGTCCAAGCCCTACGGCCTGTTCTTCGTCTGCGGCCCGACCGGCTCGGGCAAGACGACCACGCTGCACTCGGTGCTGGGCTTCCTCAACAACGTCGACACCAAGATCTGGACGGCCGAGGACCCGGTCGAAATCACGCAGAAGGGCCTGCGGCAGTGCCAGGTGAACCCGAAGGCGGGCTTCACCTTCGCCACGGCCATGAAGGCCTTCCTGCGAGCCGACCCGGACATCATCATGGTCGGCGAAATGCGCGACAAGGACACCACCTCGATCGGCATCGAGGCCTCGCTCACGGGCCACCTGGTGTTCGCCACGCTGCACACGAACTCCGCGCCGGAGTCGATCATCCGCCTGCTGGACATGGGCATGGACCCCTTCAACTTCGCCGACGCGCTGCTGGGCATCCTCGCCCAGCGCCTGGCCAAGCGCCTGTGCAAGTGCAAGGAGGCGTACACGCCCGGCCAGGAGGAGGTGAAGCACTTCATCACCGAGTACTGCGACGAGCTCAAGAACACCGAGGAGTTCAAGAAGGACCTGAACGCCGGCTACAAGAGCGTCTTCGACCGCTTCCAGCGCGACTACGGCTTCGGCAAGTCCGACTACGTCATGTACCGCGCCAAGGGCTGCGACATCTGCGGCGGCACCGGCTACAAGGGCCGCGTGGGCCTGCACGAGCTGATGGTGGGCACCGACCCGGTGAAGAAGCTGATCCAGGAGCACGCGCGCGTGGCCCAGCTCTTCGGCCAGGCGCTCTCCGACGGGATGCTCACGCTGAAGATGGACGGCATGGAGAAGGTGCTCCAGGGCATCACCGACATGCCGCAGGTCCGGGCGGTCTGCATCAAGTGACCACGGCCCGGGCACAGGAATCGCGAGCCGACCGGCCGGTGCCCACGCTCGCCGAGCTCCAGCATTCGCTGGAGGCGCACTTCCTTTCCCGGCTCGAGTACCTGAACGCCATCGGCATCGCGCTCAGCCAGGAGCGCGACATCGACAAGCTGCTCGAGACGATCCTCGTGGCGGCCAAGAACCTCACGCGCGCCGACGGCGGGACGCTCTACCGCCTGGTGGACGACAAGCTGCAGTTCGAGATCGTCCGCAACGACAGCCTGTCGATCGCGATGGGCGGCACCTCGGGCAATCCCGTCCCGTTCTACCCGATCCCGCTGCACGACAAGGACGGCAACCCCAACCGCACGATGGTGGCGGCCTACGCGGCGCTCAACGACAAGACCGTGCACATCGCCGACGCGTACACGGAGGAGGGCTTCGACTTCTCGGGCACGCGCAACTTCGACAAGCGCACCGGCTACCGCTCCAGCTCGTTCCTCACCGTGCCGATGAAGAACCACGAGGGCGTGATCATCGGGGTGCTCCAGCTGCTCAACGCGACCGACGAGTCGACCCGGCAGGTCATCGCCTTCAGCGAGGAGGACGGGCGCCTGGCCGAGTCGCTCGCCTCCCAGGCGGCGATCGCGCTCACCAACCGGCTCCTCATCCAGCAGCTCGAGCGGCTCTTCGAGTCCCTGATCGAGCTCATCAACACCGCGATCGACGACAAGAGCCCGTACACCGGCGGCCACTGCAAGCGGGTGCCGACGCTCACGATGATGCTCGCCGAGGCCGCGCACGCCGCCCAGGACGGTCCGCTCGCCGCCTTCCGGATGACGGAGAAGGACCGCTACGAGCTCAAGATCGCGGGCCTCCTGCACGACTGCGGCAAGATCACCACGCCGGTGCACGTGGTGGACAAGGCGACGAAGCTGCAGACCATCTACGACCGCATCGGCCTCATCGACACGCGCTTCGAGGCGCTCAAGCGCGAGGCGGAGAACGAGATGCTGCGCGAGAAGCTCGCGGCGCTCCAGGCCGGGGACGCGCAGGCCTCCGAGCGGGCCGCGGAGCGGCTCGAGCAGGCGCTGCGCCAGTACGACGACGACCGCGAGTTCCTGCGCCGCACCAACATCGGCGGCGAGCGCATGAGCCCCGAGGACCAGGCCCGCGTCGCGCGCATCGCCCAGTACACCTGGACGTCCCCGCGCGGCACGCGCGAGCGCTTCCTGTCCAAGGACGAGGAGGAGAACCTCTCGATCGCCTACGGCACGCTGAACCCGCAGGAGCGCGAGATCATCAACCACCACATCGTGGCCACCAACAAGATGCTCGAGGCGCTGCCCTGGCCCCGGCACCTGGCGAACGTGCCCGAGTACGCGGGCGGCCACCACGAGCGCATGGACGGCAAGGGCTACCCCCGGGGCCTCACCCGCGAGCAGATGAGCGTGCAGGCTCGCATCATGGGCATCGCGGACATCTTCGAGGCCCTCACCGCGAAGGACCGGCCGTACAAGCCGGGCAAGACCCTGTCCGAGTCCCTCGCCATCCTGGGCAAGTTCAAGCTGAACGGCCACATCGACCCGGACCTGTTCGACATCTTCGTGCGCGACCAGGTCTATCTTCGCTATGCCCGGGAATTCCTCGACCCGGAACAGATCGACGAGGTGGACCTCGCCCGGGTCCCGGGCTTCTCCCGCTAGCGGCACGGATCTTGCCTCCCCGAGGCGGTCCGCCCTTTCCATTTCCGGCTCCCCATCCATGACGAATCGCATCCCCGTCGGCGTCTTCTTCGCCCTGTTCACGCTGTCCGGCTTCGCCGGGCTCATCTACCAGTCGATCTGGAGCCACTACCTCAAGCTCTTCCTCGGGCACGCGGCCTACGCGCAGACGCTGGTGCTCGCGATCTTCATGGGCGGCATGGCGCTGGGCTCCTGGCTGGTGAGCCGGTTCACCGGGCGCATCCGCAACCTGCTGCTGGGCTACGCGATCGCGGAACTGGGCATCGGCGTGCTCGCGCTCGTGTTCCACACGGTGTTCATCTCGGCGACGAACTGGGCCTTCGACTCGGTGCTGCCCATGCTCGGCAGCCCGTTCGCGGTGGACCTGTTCAAGTGGGCCCTCGCGTCGTTCCTGATCATTCCCGCCTCGATCCTGCTGGGCACCACCTTCCCCCTGATGAGCGCGGGGATCATCCGCCTCTACCCGGAGGACAGCGGCAAGGCCCTGTCGATGCTGTACTTCACCAACAGCCTGGGCGCGGCGCTGGGCGTGCTCGCGAGCGGCTTCTGGCTGATCGAGCACCTGGGCCTGCCCGGCACGATCCTCACCGCGGGCATCCTCAACGTGCTGCTCGCGCTGTTCGTGTGGGCCCTCACCAAGCGCCTGCCGCCGGCGGTGCCGGACGCGGCGGCCGCGGGCGGCTCGCAGGCCCTGGCGGGGGGCCTCGCCACGCTCTCCATCCTCGTGCTCGCCTTCGCCACGGGCGCGGCCTCCTTCGTCTACGAGATCACCTGGATCCGGATGCTCACCATGGGCCTGGGGGCCTCGACGCACGCCTTCGAGGTGATGCTCTCGGCCTTCATCCTGGGCATGGCCCTGGGCGGCCTCGCGATCCGCAACCGCATCGCCTCGATGAGCAACGGCATCGGCTGGCTGGTCGGGCTCGTCGCCGCCAAGGGGATCTTCGCGATCCTCGCCCTGGGCGTGTACGTGAACGTGCTGGACCTCACGCAGTGGACGATGAGCGGGGTGGCCAACTCGCGCGCCGGCTACACGCTGATCACCCTCTTCGGGCAGGTCGCCTCCATGCTGGTCATGTTCCCGAGCGCGTTCATGGCCGGCATGACGCTGCCGGTGGCCACCAATGTCCTGCTCGCCCGCGGGGTGGGGGAGGCGTCGATCGGCAAGGTGTACAGCGCGAACACGGCCGGGTGCATCTTCGGCGCCTTCTTCGCCACGCACGTGGGCATGGAACTCCTCGGCGTGAAGGGCCTCACCGGCTTCGGCGCCGCGCTCGACATCGGCGTGGCCGCGCTCGTGGTCGCGGTGTTCAACCCGCAGGCCCGCCTGCGCGCGGCCGCGGCGGCCGTGCTCGCCGCCGCCGGCACGGCGGTCTACGCCTCGGTCACCTTCGACCAGCTCAAGATGGCCTCCGGCGTGTTCCGGCACGGCAACTTCCTGAACCCGGCGACCACGACCGTCCCCTTCTACCGGGACGGCAAGACGGCGACCGTGTCGGTGACGGCGGCGGGCTCAAGCGCGCGATCCAGACCAACGGCAAGCCCGATGCCTCCGTCAGCTCGAGAACCCAACAACCCCGCCCAGGACGAGCCCACGATGGTGCTCGCGGGCACGCTGCCGCTCGCCTTCAAGCCCGACACGGCCGACGTGGCGATCATCGGCTTCGGCTCCGGCCTCACCACGCACACGATCCTCGCCAGCCCGCGCGTGAAGCGGGTGGACACCATCGAGATCGAGCCGGCGATGGTGGACGGGGCGCGCCTGTTCATGAAGCGAAACGGCCGGGCCTACAACGACCCGCGCAGCCACATCCGCATCGACGACGCCAAGACGTACTTCGCCGCCACCGGGGCGAAGTACGACGTCATCATCTCCGAGCCCTCCAACCCCTGGGTGAGCGGGGTGTCGACGCTCTTCTCGGAGGAGTTCTACCGGCAGATCCGCCGGTACCTGAAGGACGACGGCATCCTCGTGCAGTGGGTGCACCTGTACGAGATCAACATCGACCTGGTGAGCAGCATCTTCAAGGCGCTGGGCGGGGAGTTCGCCGACTACCGCGTGTTCAACGCGAGCCCCGGGGACGTGATCGTGATCGCCACGCGCACGGGGAAGCTGCCCGAGATGAAGCCCGAGCTCTTCGGCTTCGCCGAGCTCAAGGCGGACCTGGCGCCCCTGGGCTACCGCTCGCTGGAGGATATCCGCGCGAACACGGTCGGCTCGCGCAAGGCCCTGCAGCCTCTCTTCGCCTCCTCGGCCTATCCGGCCAATTCCGACTACTTCCCGGTCCTGGACCTGAACGCGGCCCGCTCGCGCTTCATGCGCGAATCCTCGGTGCTCCTGCAGTCCCTGCGCCGGTCGTTCACGCCGATGATCGAGTCCATCGACGGCGACATGCGCGTGAAGAGCGCGGCGGTGGGCTCGTCCACGGAGACGATGTCGCACTGGGCCAACGAGGTCGTCCAGGCGCGCGACCTGCTCGCGATCTGGCTGAAGGACGGCGCGCCCGACGGCGCCCTCGCCCCGCCCATCGCGCTCACGCACCGCCTCGGGCGCGAGGCGCTCGCCAACTGCAAGCTCATGTCGCCGGCCTGGGTGGACCTGGTGGGGGTGCCGGTGATGCCTGCTACACTGTACCTTCGGTGGAGGACGCCGCGCCGATGGGCGAAGCCATCGAGCGCTCGGTGCATCGCGACTCGGCTACGAACGCCGTGCTGTTCGGCGGCGGCGCGGCCATTTCCTGACGAAGATGTGCGTCAAGGCCATGCTGGCCGACGAAGGCTGGCTCGCGATCGACGTGGCGGCGTTCGTCGTGGGCATCACCGCGCGCCTGGCGCAGGGAAAGCCGGATGAAGCCCGCGCCTTCTGGGACCGGCACGCCTCCGGCGTGGGCGAAAGCGAACGGCGCCTGCTCATCACGCGCCTCGTGGCGGCCCACCTGCCGGGCGCGCGCCCGCAGGCGAAGCCCGTGGAGCCGGAAGTGTCGCCAATTCCCCAAACTCCCCGCTGATCGCCCACGGATTGGGTAAGAAAGTGACGAAGTGCGGCAGATGGACGGGGGCGGAAACTGTGCGGAAGTTCACAATTTTCGCCCTTCGCGCGCCGCAGGCGGGACGTGGGCGGCGTGTTCGCCAGGCGAAGCCTGGAGGCCGCAGCTCAATTCGTTGATTTGACAGGCAAAAGCCTCGCTGTTCCCCGGATGCGTCCGGCGCGTGCCGGCGGGGCCCGCTCCTTGGCACAAGGCTTGCACACTCCTGTTGCACACTTGCTGAGCTGTGCGTCCAACCAGATCACCAGGCCACTTTTCAAACAGGAGTACCTCAACCATGAAGAAGATCCAGCAGGGCTTCACCCTGATCGAACTGATGATCGTCGTCGCGATCATCGGCATCCTCGCGGCTGTCGCCATCCCCGCGTACCAGGACTACATCAAGCGCTCGAAGGTGACGGAAGTGAACGCCCTCGCCGGCGCCTGCAAGACCTCGCTGTCGGAGTTCATCGCCTCGAAGAACGACCTTCCCGCCAATGCCGACGAAGCCGGCTGCTCGCTCGACGCGAAGGGCACGCAATACGCCTCGAAGCTCGTCGTGAACGGCCCGAAGATCGAAGTCACGATCCGCAACGTCGACACCGCGAACGTCGACGGCAAGATCCTGCAGCTGGTCGCCACCAGCGACTCCACCCCGCCGAAGACGCCGGTCCTGAAGGGCGAGTCCGTCCTGGGCTTCTACTGCGGCACAGACAGGGACGATTTGGCGCGATATATTGCCGGATTGGACATCACGACAATCCCCTTGTCCATAAGGTGCGCAGTGCAGCTTACGCATCTCCGGGGTTTACCCGTTACACCTTACCAAGGAGTGTCATGTCATGAAGAAAGTCCAACAGGGTTTCACGCTGATCGAACTGATGATCGTGGTCGCGATCATCGGCATCCTCGCCGCCGTCGCCATCCCGGCCTACCAGGATTACATCAAGCGCTCGAAGGTGACCGAAGTGAACGCCCTCGCCGGCGCCTGCAAGACCTCGCTGTCGGAGTACATCGCCTCGAAGAACGACCTGCCGGCCAACGCCGACGACGCCGGTTGCTCGCTCGACGCGAAGGGCACGCAGTACGCCTCGAAGCTCGTCGTGAACGGCGCGAAGATCGAAGTCACGATCCGCAACGTCGACACCGCGAACGTCGACGGCAAGATCCTGCAGCTGGTCGCCACCAGCGACTCCACCCCGCCGAAGACGCCGGTCCTGAAGGGCGAGTCCGTCCTGGGCTTCTACTGCGGC
>JBGAOO010000146.1:0-8424 GCA_044221765.1 Usitatibacteraceae bacterium
CCGAAGCGCTGCGGCCACTTCGACGGCAAGGACGTGGTCCCGGTCGCCGAGATGGTGGGCAAGCTCAAGGCCGCGGTGGATGCGCGCGAGGACCCGGACCTCATGATCCTCGCCCGCACCGACGCGATCGCGGTCGAGGGCTTCGCCGCCGCGCTCGAGCGCGCCCGGGCCTACCAGGCCGCCGGCGCCGACTTCCTGTTCATCGAGGCGCCGCTCACGAAGGAGGACCTGCTCGCCATCCCGCGCGAGGTGCCGGGCATCCACCTGTGCAACATGGTGATCGGCGGCAAGACGCCGCTCTTGCCGCAGGCCGAACTCGCCGCCGCCGGCTACGCGGTGATCTGCTACGCGAACGCGGCGCTGCAGGCCTCCACGCTCGCCATGCAGCAGGTGCTCGGCCACCTGCATGCGCACGGCTCCATCGCGGGCGTCGAGGACAGGCTCATGATGTTCGCCGAGCGGCAGAAGCTGCTGGACGCCGACCGCTACAAGGCCCTGGAGGAGCGCTACCGATGAGCGCCCTCCCCCGCACCTTCTTCGACAAGGCCTGGCAGGACCACGTGGTCGCCCCGCTCGGCGAGGGCATGGACCTGCTGCAGGTCGACCGCCTCGTGCTGCACGAGCTCTCCGGCAGCCAGGCGGTGCGCGCGCTCGCCGAGGCCGGCCGCCAGCCGCACGCCCGCGGGCAGGTCTTCACCGTGATCGAGCACCTCATCTCCACGCGCCCCGGGCGCGGCCCCACCGAATCGGTGTCGAAGAGCGGCGCGGTGATGATCGAGACCACGCGCAAGGCCTCGCGCGACTGGGGCTTCCACTTCATCGACTACGACGACCCGCGCCAGGGCATCGCGCACGTGGTCGCGCCCGAGCTCGCCATCGCCTTCCCGGGCGCGACGCTCGTGTGCTGCGACAGCCACACCTGCACCGTGGGCGGCGTGGGCGCGCTCGCCTGGGGCATCGGTGCGAGCGAGGCCGAGCACGTGCTCGCCACACAGACGCTCGCGCAGGCGAAGCCGCGCCAGCTGCGCGTGGACTTCTCCGGGCGCCTGGCGCCTGGCGTGAGCGCGAAGGTTCGCCGCCGAGTTCGCCGGGTCCGCCGTGCGCGCGCTGCCGGTCGAGGGCCGCCTCACCCTGTGCAACATGGCGATCGAGCTGCAGGCGAAGTACGGGTTCGTGCCGCCGGACGACACGACGATCGAGTACCTCGCCGGCCGCGAGTTCGCGCCCAAGGGCGCGGCGTGGGACCAGGCCGTCGCCTACTGGCGCACGCTGCCCACCGACGCGGGCGCCGCCTTCGACCGCGAGGTCGTCGTCGCCTGCGACACGCTCGAGCCGCAGGTGACCTGGGGCATCAGCCCGCAGCAGGTCGGGCCCATCGGGGGCCGCGTGCCCGATCCCGCCCTGGCCGCCGACGGCGAGGCGCGCATGCTCGGCGAACGCGCGCTCGCCTACATGCGCCTCGCGCCCGGCGTGCCGCTGCTCGGCCTGCCCGTCGACGTGGCGTACATCGGCTCGTGCACGAACGCGCGCCTGTCGGACCTGCGTGCCGCCGCCCGGGTGCTCGCCGGCCGCAAGGTGAAGGCAGGCCTCACGGCCGTGTGCGTGCCCGGCTCCACCCCCGTGAAGCGCGCGGCCGAGGCCGAGGGCCTGGACCGCATCTTCAAGGAGGCCGGCTTCGAGTGGCACGAGTCGGCCTGCGGCAACTGCGGCCACATCGGCGACGACCGCTTCGCCGACAAGCGCGTGATCAGCACCACCAACCGCAACTTCGAGGGGCGGCAGGGGCCGAAGACGCGCACCCACCTGGCGAGCCCCGCGACGGTGGCCGCCTCGGCCCTCGAGGGCTGCATCGCCGACGCGCGGCGCTACTAGGGGAAGACCATGGAATCGCTCGTGCGCGTCACCGGCATCGCCGCCCCGCTGCTCAGGGGGCCGACGGCTCGCCCGACCCGGACTTCATCCTGAACCAGGCGCCGTACACGCGCGCGCAGGTGCTGCTCGCCGACCGCAACTTCGGCTGCGGCTCCTCCCGCGAGCGCGCGCCCAAGGCGCTTCGCGAGTTCGGCTTCCGCGCCATCCTCGCGCCTTCCTTCGGCGGCATCTTCTTCAACAACTGCTACCGCAACGGCATCGCGCCGGTCGAGCTGCCCATCGAGTCCATCCGCGCCATCGCGGACGAGGTCGCCGCCTCCGGCGGCACCGCCGAGGTGACCGTGGACCTGGCCGAGCGCACCGTCACCTCGCCCGGCGGGGCGGTGTTCCGCTTCGAGGCGCCCGAGACCCTGCGCCAGATGCTGCTCCAGGGCGTGGACGAGATCTCGCTCACGCTGTCGAAGTCGGCGCAGATCGAGCGCTACCGCGAGGCCGACCGCCTCCGCCGCCCCTGGGCGTACGAACCGGGCTAGAGGCGTGAAGACCATCGGCCTGCTGGGCGGCATGAGCTGGGAATCGACCGTCCCGTACTACCGCGTGGTGAACGAGACGGTGAAGGCCCGCCTGGGCGGCCTGCACTCGGCGCGCGTGGTGCTCTACAGCGTCGACTTCCACGAGATCGAGCGCCTGCAGCACGCGGGCGACTGGGCCGGCGCAGGCGAGCGGATGGCCGAGGGCGCTCGCGCGCTCGAGCGCGCCGGCGCGGACTTCGTCGTGCTGTGCACGAACACCATGCACCGCGTCGCCCCGGCCATCGAGGCGGCCGTGCGCATCCCGCTGCTGCACATCGCCGATCCCACGGGCGAGGCGATCCGCCGGGCCGGCTTCACGCGGGTGGGCCTGCTGGGCACGCGCTTCACGATGGAGCAGGCGTTCTACCGCGAGCGCCTCGAAAGCCGCCACGGGCTCGAGGTGCTGGTGCCCGACGAGGCCGACCGCGAGACGGTCCACCGCGTGATCTACGAGGAACTGTGCCTGGGCCTGGTCGACGACGGCTCCCGCGAGCAGTATCGCCGCATCCTCGGCACGCTGGCCGCCCGCGGGGCACAGGCGGTGATCCTGGGCTGCACCGAGATCTCCCTGCTGGTCGGCCAGCGCGACAGCCCCGTGCCCGTGTTCGACACCACGGCCCTGCACGCGCTCGGCGCCGCGGAGCGCGCGCTCGCCGGTTGAGCGGCACGCGAGGGCACCCGATGGGCCGTCGCCGTGAGAAAATCCGCGCATGGCCCCTTCCCCGATCGACGTGCGCGCGATGACGACCGCGGACTACCCGGCGGTCGTCGCGCTCTGGCGCGGCATGCCCGGCGTGAGCCTGAACGAATCGGACACGCCCGAGGCCGTCGCCTCGTTCCTCGCGCGCAATCCCGGCCTGAGCGCCGTGGCGATCGACGCCGGCGGTCCGGTGGTGGGCGCTGTGCTGTGCGGCCACGATGGCCGTCGCGGCTACCTGCACCACCTGGCCGTCCTGCCCGCCCACCGCGGCCAGGGCCTGGGCCGGCGGCTGGTCGAGTTCTGCTTCGCGCGCCTGGCGCGCGAGGCGATCCCGAAGTGCAACATCTTCGTGCTGCGCGACAACGAGGCGGGGGAGGCGTTCTGGCGCCGCACGGGCTGGACCGAGCCGTCGTGGAAGCCCCTGCAGAAGCGCGTGGCGGCGGCGCCATGAAGGCGCGCCATGCCCTGCTGGCCGCCGTCCTTGTCGTGCTGGGCACCGGCTGCGCCGACGCGATGCGCGACTGGCGCCGCGGCGAGGTGGGCAAGGCGCTCAAGTACGTCGTGCGGGACAAGCCCACCGCGGTGGTCGACCTGGGCGCGATCACGCGATTCGCCTGGGACGACTTCCACGCGTTCCCGGCGCGGACGCCGCCGCGCGAGGTGTGCCGCAAGCTCGCCCTCGCCAAGGCCGACTGCGACGCGAAGATCACCGTGACCTCGATCGCCGAGGGCGAGATGCTGCTCGTGTTCCGCGAGAAGGGGAAGGTCGTGCGCGTGGAGGTCCACGGCGTGGAGAACGGCGACTTCACCAACGCCTCCTTCCTCTCGCCCCTCACCCGGGAGCAGGCGGTCTTCCTCGTGATCGGGGGCAAGCGCCGGGCGGACGGCACGGAGATCCGCGACATGAAACCGCGCTTCATCGCCGAGCAGGAGGAGACCCTGCGCGCCTCGGGTGCGCTGCGCGCCGGCGGCGCCCTGCTCTGGCCCGCGCAGCCGGCGCCCGCCCGGTCCCCGGACGAGGGCATGCCTGCCGCCCCGGCCGCGGCCGAGCCGCCCGCGCGCTAGCCCGATGCGACCGGCGGCGCGACTCTCACGCCTGCTCGCGCCCGCACTCGGGGCCCTGCTGCTCGCCGGCTGCGCCGTGCCGGCGTCCGCCCCCGCGCCCGTGGGGGACCTCGTGCGCGAGGCGCGCTGGTTCATGGACGCCTACGCGGCCGACATCCGCGCCGGCAACCGGGAAGCGCTGGCCGACCGCTACGACCGGCGCGGCGCGTACTTCTGGGCCAATGGCACGAAGGAACTGGTGCCCTGGGAGACGATCCGCGAGGACTACCTGGCCGAGTGGTCCCCGCCCGCCGATTTCGACTGGCAGGACCTGTCCTTCGAGCCGATCCCGCCCGACGCCGTCGCGGTCGCCGGCCGCTTCCACTGGTGCGAGCCCGAGGGCGTGCGCCAGCTTTCCTACACGGCGCTGCTCGTGCGCCAGGAGGGGAAGCTGCGCATCCGGCTCGAGGACGAGTCCGAGGCCGTGGTGCCCCTGCCCGACAAGCCCTGCCGGGCCACGCTCGCGCGGCGCTGAGCGCGCCGCCCTCAGGCGCGGCCGAGCAGGTGGCCGGCGAACGTCTCGCGCAGGCGGTTCTTCTGCACCTTGCCGGTGGCGCCCATCGGCAGCGACTCGACGAACACCACGTCGTCGGGCACCTGCCACTTCGCGACGCGGCCCTCGTAGAGCGCGAGCACCTCCTCGCGCGTGGCCGTGCCACCGGGCTTTCGCACCACCACGACGATGGGCCGCTCGTCCCACTTCGGGTGCTTCACGCCGATGCAGGCGGCCATCGCGATGCCCGGGTGCAGGACGGCGACGCTCTCGAGCTCCATGGAGCAGATCCACTCGCCGCCGGACTTGATGACGTCCTTGCTGCGGTCGGTGATCTGCACGAAGCCGTCGGCATCGACCGTCGCCACGTCGCCCGTCGGGAACCAGCGCCCGCCCGCGTCATCGGTGACGAGCGGATCGGCCGCCTCGCCCAGGTAGGACCGGGCGACCCACGGGCCGCGCACGTGCAGGTCGCCGGCCGTCTTGCCGTCCCACGGCAGCGGCGCGCCGTCGGGGCCGACGATCCGCAGGTCCACGCCGAAGACGGCGCGGCCCTGCTTGAGCTTGAGCGCCTCGCGCTCGGCCGCGGGCAGCGCGAGCTGGCGCGCGTCGAGGCAGCAGGCGGTGCCGAGCGGGCTCATCTCCGTCATGCCCCAGGCATGCAGGGCCTGGACGTCGTAGCGGTCCTCGAACAGGCGAAGCATCGGCAGCGAGAGCGCCGCGCCGCCGACGACCGTGCGCCGCATCGTGGAGAAGCGAAGGCCCTCCTTCTCGACGTGGGCGAGCAGGCCCTGCCACACCGTGGGCACGCCGGCCGACACGGTGACCTTCTCCGACTCGAGCAGTTCGTGCACGCTGCGGCCGTCGAGCGCGGCGCCGGGGAAGACGAGCTTCGCCCCCACCATCGCGGCGGCATAGGGCAGGCCCCAGGCGTTCACGTGGAACATGGGCACCACGGGCAGGAGCACGTCGCGCGCGGACACCGCGAGCGAATCGGGCAGCGCGACGGCGAACGTGTGCAGCATCGTCGAGCGGTGGCTGTAGACCACGCCCTTGGGATTGCCCGTCGTGCCGGAGGTGAAGCAGATCGTGCAGGCGCTGTTCTCGTCGAAGACGGGCCAGCGATAGTCGGGCGAGGCGCCCGCGAGCAGGTCCTCGTAGCAGAGCAGGCCCGGGATCGCGCAGGCCGCCGGCATGTGCGCGCGGTCGGTCATCGCGATCCAGGCCTTCACGCCGGGACAGGCCGGCGCGAGGCGCTCGACCAGCGGCAGGAACGTGAGGTCGAAGCAGAGCGCCCGGTCGCCGGCCGTGTTCGCGATGAACGCGATCTGGTCGGGGACCAGGCGCGGGTTGATGGTGTGCAGCACCGCGCCCTTGCCTGAGACGCCGAAATACAGCTCGAGGTGCCGGTGGCCGTTCCAGGCGAGCGTGCCCACCGCCTCGCCCGGGCCGATGCCCAGCGCGTCCAGGGCGTTCGCCACGCGCCGGGCGCGCTCGTGCACCTCGCGCCAGGTGCTGCGGTGGATGTCGCCTTCCACGCGCCGCGAGACGATCTCGACGGCGCCGTGGTGTCGCGCGGCATGGCGAACGAGCGACGAGACGAGCAGCGGCTCGTCCTGCATGAGACCCATCATGTGCATTCCCTCCCCCGGGCGCTTGCCTTCGTGGGCGACCTGCCGTGCGATCCGCGGCCGCTGCCGCGCAGCATACGGCAATCGGCCGCCGGACCGGCAGCCGGCCGCTGATAGACTCGCGCTTTGCCCGAGCGGAAGCGCGCCATGAGCCAAGACACCTGGGATGCGGTCGACCGGTACCTCGCGCAGACGCTCGTCGGGCACGATGCCGCGCTGGAAGCCGCGCTCGCCGCCAGCCGCGCCGCCGGCCTGCCGGCGATCAACGTCTCGCCCACGCAAGGCAAGTTCCTGCACCTGCTCGCGCGCATCCAGGGCGCGCGCACGATCCTGGAGATCGGCACGCTCGGGGGCTACAGCACGATCTGGCTGGCACGCGCGCTGCCCCCGGGCGGGCGCCTGGTCACGCTCGAGGCCGTACCCCGCCACGCGGAGATCGCCCGCGAGAACCTCGCCCGCGCGGGCCTCGCGACGATCGTGCAGGTGCGCCTGGGCAAGGCGATCGATTCGCTGCCCGAGCTCGAGCGCGAGGGCGCCGGCCCCTTCGACCTCGTGTTCATCGACGCGGACAAGCCGTCCAACCCGGACTACTTCGAGTGGGCGCTCAAGCTCACGCGCCGCGGCGGCGTGATCGTGGTGGACAACGTGGTGCGCGCCGGCGCCGTCGCCGACGAGTCGAGCGCCGACGCCGCCGTCCAGGGCGTGCGGCGGCTGAACCGGATGATGGCGATGGAGCCGCGCGTGTCCGCCACCGCCTTGCAGACGGTCGGCGAGAAGGGATACGACGGCTTCGCGGTCGCGCTCGTCACCGCCTGAGGGGCGCGGGCGCTAGAGCTCGATCGCCTCGCCGGCCGCCCGGCCGGCGAACAGGCCGTCCACCAGCAGGCGCAGGTCGAGCCCGGCCTGCGCCTTGAGCTCGAGCGCGGCGGCGCGCCAGGCCTTCGCCTCGAGGCGAAGGGGCGCCGATCCCGCGGCGAGCACGACCGTGTTCCCCGCGGCGCACCGCGGCAGCACGACGATGCGCCCTTCGAACGCCTCGCGCAGGCGCTCCAGGCCCGCCGCCCGCCCGCGCTTGCGGTCGAGCAGGTTGAAGGCGGCCATCCCGCCCGGCGCGAGCCGCGCGCGGCAATTCAGGTAGAAGGGCAGCGTCTCGAGCATGCCGGCCTGGCCGCGTTCGTCGAAGCCGTCGACGAGCAGCAGGTCGAAGGGCCCGGACGGGGCGGCGACGAACTCGTAGCCGTCGCCGATCACGATGCGCAGCCGCGCCGATTCCGCCGGCAGCTTGAACGACTGGCGCGCGGCCGCGACGACCCCGGGCAGGGCCTCGACGATGCACTGGCGAGCCCGCGGGCGGTGGCGGTGCAGGAAGCGCGCGAGCGAGGCCGCGCCGAGCCCGACCTGCAGCACCGTGCGCGGCCACGCCGGGCCGTGCGCGAGGAGCGGGGCCATCATCTGGCGCGTGTACTCCAGTTCGAGCGACCAGGGCCTCGCGATGCGCATCGCCCCCTGCACCCAGCTCGAGCCGAAGTGCAGGTTGCGCACGCCGTGCGCCTCGCTGATCTCGATGGAAGTCATGGTCTCGCCCGGTCCCCGTCCCGAGGGGAGGATACGCGAGCGGCCGGCCGGCATGACGCCGCCGGGCCCTTGGGCCACAATGGGCGACCGACCCGCGCAGGATGCCCGCCATGAACCGCGCCGCCCTCGTGAAGGAACTCATCCGCCTGCGCAAGCGCGGCCGGCCCGACGAGGCCGCCATCGCCGCGCTCACGAAGGCGCAGCTCTACTCGCGCCCCGAATGCCTGGTGGTCGCAATCGTCGAGGGCTTCCTCGAGATGCGAAAGCTCGGCCACGCGGAGCCGGAGATCCTGCGCGAGATCGAGGCGCGGCGCGAGCGGGCCTTCGGCGAGGAACCGCTGCCGGGCGACCTCACGCTCGATTCCTACGCGCGCTACCGCCTGCGGGTCGAGTACCCCGGCGACGAGGGCGCGCACGAGCCCGTGTTCGTCATGCAGGCGGTCCAGCACGCGCGCGAGAGGCTCGAAAGCCGCGGCC
>JBGAOO010000147.1:0-8622 GCA_044221765.1 Usitatibacteraceae bacterium
TTCGCAACATCGAAGCCCCTGTAAGAACCGTCTACGCAGTATGTCGGAATCTGCGACCTGGCACGGCGCCAGGCCTGCTGGCAGGGATCGAGGGCAATGTCCGGAATTGGCCGACAACGGTCATCGCGGCCATTGGACCGCGCCAGCCCGTGCGTTCGTCCTACCTCGCCTCGAGCAGCTCGTCCATCTCGCCGGTGCTGAACACGGCCGCCTTCTCCTTCAGGCGAACGGCCGCGGGCACCGGCGCCATCCCGCGCGTCACCGGCTTCCTCGGCCCCGCATAGGCCTGCTCGTCCTTGGCGAGCGCGACGCTCGAGCCGTCGACGCCGCCCAGCGCCACCGCGCCCTTGTTCACCTTCACGTACGTGCCGGATTCGGGCACGCCCTCCCCCTGCTTCGCGAAGACCACGTCCAGGTCCGTGCCGCGGATGCCCACGGTCGCGTTGGCGGTGGTGAAGGCGACGGCCTCGGGCCGGTTGCCGCCCAGGGCGCCGGTCACGTAGCGGAAGGCCCCCACGGCCAGGTCGAAGGCCTGGCTCCACGCAGAGGGGTCGCCCGTGAGCTTGAGCCGCACCACGCGCAGCACCGAATCGGCGCGCAGCAGCAGCTTCGCGCCGTCGTCGAAGCGAAGCAGCGCCGACGCATTGGCGGCGGTGGTGAGCAGGTCGCCCTCGCGAACGCGCGCGCCCGACTGCAGCACGATGTTCGAGCGCCCGCGAAGCACCTGCAGCTCGCCCTTCACCTGCTCGACCGTGCCGGCGTCCGCGGCCGACTTCGCGGATGCGGTGGCGGGCTTGTCCGGTGCCGCGGCGGGCGAAGGCTCCAGTGAGACGATGACCACGCGCCGGTTCACCGCGGCCGTGGGATCGGCTGGGTCCGCCGGCATCGCGCTGCCCATGCCCAGCGCGTTCAGGCGCGCGGCGTCGATGCCCGCCTGCCCGTGCAGGAAATCCACCACGGCCTTGGCGCGCCGCTCCGACAGGCGCAGGTTCGCGAGGCCCCCGCCCGTGGAGTCGGTGTGTCCCTCGATGCGGAACGCGAGGGACGAAAGCGCGTCCGCCTTCATGGCGGAGGCCAGGCGCAGCAGCAGCTGGCGGCTCTCGGGCGTGATGCGCGCGGAGGCATACTCGAACTGCACGGACAGCTGCAGGCGCCCTTCCTTGGGCAGCGGCTTCTTCTCGCCGGGGCGAAGGCTCCGGGTGAGCGGCGCGGCGGGCTTGGGCGCGAGCGCCTCGACCATCTCGTCCACGGTCGGCTCCGCGGCGCCCGCCGGCAGCGCCGCCGCCACGAAGGCGAGGGCCGCCCGGCTCGCGAGCCAGTTCGATCGTCTTTTCGTCATGTCCCGAATCTCCGGATTCAGCGCGCCACGGGCATCCCGGTCGGGCCGGGCCCCTTCAAGCTACGCCTCGCCCAGGCGGCGGACAAGCCGTGAGGCCGCGTCGCGCTTTCCGGCGGGCAGAAGGCGGGACGCTTGCCGTATAGTCGCGGAAAACGCGACGAACGCTCCCGGGAGGGAAACCATGAAGAGCCGCCGAGAATTCCTGGCCGCCGGCACCGCGCTGGCCGCCGCCGCCGCCGTGCCGGGCTGCGCCACGACAGTCGCCGCGCCCGCGAAGCTGCAGATCATCGACGCGCACGGGCACTACACCACCTCGCCCCCGCAACTGGCCGCCTGGCGCGAGAAGCAGGCCGCGGCGCTGAAGGCGAAGGAGCCGCCCTTCGCGAAGGGGAGCCTCGGCATCACCGACGACCAGATCCGGGAGTCGCTCGAGAAGAACCAGCTCGTGCTGCAACGCGAGCGCGGCATCGACCTGGCGATCTTCTCCCCGCGCGCCTCGGGCATGGGCCACCACCTGGGCGATGCGACCACGAGCCGGAACTGGTCGGAGCATTGCAACGAGCTGATCCACCGCGTGTGCACGCTCTACCCGGCCAATTTCATCGGCGGCTGCCAGCTGCCGCAATCGCCCGGCGTGTCGCCCGCCAATTGCATCCCCGAGCTCGAGCGCTGCGTGAAGCAGTTCGGCTTCGTCGTGGCCAACCTGAACCCGGACCCTTCCGGCGGCTTCTGGCGCGACCCGCCGCTCTCGGACCGGTACTGGTACCCGCTCTACGAGAAGCTCGTCGAGCTGGACGTGCCGGCCATGATCCACGTGAGCGCCTCGGTGAACCCGAACTTCCACGTGACCGGCGCGCACTACATCGCCGCGGACACCACGGCCTTCATGCAGTTCATCACCTCGACGCTCTTCAAGGACTTCCCGACGCTCAGGCTCATCATCCCGCACGGCGGCGGCGCGGTGCCCTACCACTGGGGCCGCTACCGGGGCCTCGCGCAGGACATGGGCAAGGGCCCGCTGGAGGAGCTGCTCCTGAAGAACGTGTACTTCGACACCTGCGTCTACCACCGCCCCGGCATGGAGCTGCTGTGCCGCGTGATTCCCTCGGACAACATCCTCTTCGCGACGGAGATGGTGGGCGCGGTGCGGGGCAAGGACCCGCGCACGGGCTTCTTCTACGACGACACCAAGCGCTACCTCGACGACCTGGACTTCCTCACCGCCGAAGACCGCCGCAAGATCTTCAACGGCAACGCGAGGAAGGTGTTCCCGCGCCTGGCCGCGCGCCTCGCGAAGGCCTGATGTCGCCCCTGGTCCTCGCCGCCCTCGCGGTCTCGGCACTCGTCACCTCGTTCATCTCCGGCATCCTCGGGATGGCCGGGGGCATGATCTTCATGGGCGTGCTGCTCGCCCTGCTGAGCGTGCCCCAGGCGATGGTGCTGCACGGGGTGACGCAGTTCGCCTCCAACGGCTGGCGCGCCGTGATGTGGCGCGCGTCCATCGACTGGCGCGTCTTCCGCGGCAGCGCGCTGGGCGCCTTCGTCGCGCTCGCGGCCTTCGCCGGCGTGCAGGTGGTGGCGAGCAAGCCGGTCGCGCTGCTGGTGCTGGGCGTCACGCCCTTCCTGGGCCTCGCGCTGCCCGACAGGCTCGTGCTGGACGTGCAGCGCCGCGGGCATCCCTTCCTGTGCGGCCTGGTGTGCATGGTGCTGCAGCTGGTGGCGGGCATCGCCGGCCCCATCCTGGACGTGTTCTTCGTGCGCTCGAAGATGGACCGGCGCAGCGTGGTCGCCACCAAGGCGTCGATGCAGAGCCTCGCGCACATCATCAAGATCGTCTACTTCGGCGCGCTGGTGGGCGCGGCGAGCCGCGGCACGATCGAGTGGTGGCTCGCGGTGCTCATGGTCACGCTCGCGATCACGGGCACCACGCTCTCGCGGCGCGTGCTGGAGAAGCTCACCGACGCCTCCTTCCGCCAGTGGACGCGCTGGACCGTGATGTCCACCGGCGTCGTCTACCTGGGCACGGGCGCCTGGCTGCTCACCCGCTAGGCGCGGCGCGCATGGACACCTTCACCGCCGACGACGGCGAGATCCTCGACGTGCTCGACGAAGGCGAAGGCCCGCCCGTCGTGCTGCTGCACGGCTGGACCGCCTCGCACGAGGAATGGAACCTGCTCGCCCCGGGCCTCGCGCGCGATCACCGCGTGATCCGCTGGAACGCCCGTGGCCACGGCGACCGGCCGCTCGCCACCGCCACCGTGCCCACCGTGCAGCGCATGGCGCGCGACCTGGAGAACCTGCTCGATGCGCGGGGCCTCGCGCGCGCGGCCTTCGTCGGCCACTCGATGGGCGTGCTCACCCTCTGGGAGTACATCCGCGCGCACGGCACGGGGCGGCTCGCGCGCCTGTGCCTCATCGACCAGTCGCCGCGCCTGCTGACCGATGCCGGCTGGGCGGGCGGCGTCTACGGCGATTTCGACGCCGCGCGCGGCCGGCGCTTCGTCGCGGAACTGCGCGAGGACTTCGCCGAGGCCGTGCTGCGCCTGTCCGCGCACGGGCTCAACGCGCGGGCGCGCGCGAACTACGACCGCGACTCGCGCGGCTGGCGCGCCGCGCGCGAGGCGCTGCGCCGGCTGCGCCCCGGCCCGCTCATCGCCACGTGGGAGAGCCTCGCGCAGGCCGACTACCGCGACGTGCTGCCCGCGATCGACGTCCCCACGCTGCTGGTGTACGGCGCCGAGAGCAATTTCTACTCGCTCGGGACCGCGCGCTACGTCCAGGCCTCGATTCCCGGCGCGACGCTCACGGTCTACGAGGGCGCCGACCACTCGCCGCACCTGGCCGAGCCGGGGCGCTTCGAACGGGAGCTGCGCGACTTCCTGGCGTAGCGGTCGAAGGGGACTGTCCCCTTCGAATCTAGGCCACCTCGACGCGGTTGCGGCCGCCTTCCTTCGCGCGGTAGAGCGCACGGTCGGCGGCCTCGATGAGGCTGTCCACGGTATCGGCCGCCGACGGAACGTCCCCGTAGACGCCCACGCTCGCGGCCACGGAGACGGGCGCCGAAGGTGACCTGCACGGTCCCGGTGACCTCGCGCAGAGCCTCGGCCAGCTGCAGGCCGCCATCGCGGCCAACGCCGAACGCGCTTCCAGGAATTCCTCGCCGCCGAAACGGCCGACGACGTCCTCGGCCCGCACGCGCGCGACGATCGCCTCCGCCGGCGCGCAGCACCAGGTCGCCGGCCAGGTGGCCGTGCCGGTCGTTGACCCGCTTGAAGTGGTCCAGGTCGATCATGGAGCACCGCGAGCGGCTCCCCGCGCCGGCGGGCATGGGAGAGCAGGCGCTCGAACTGGTCCATGAGGGCGCGCCGGCTGAGCGTGCCGGTGAGCTCGTCCCGGGAGGCGAGCAGGCGGTTGCGCTCGTCGGCCAGCTCCTTGGTCATGAGCAGGAACCCGTACACGCCCAGCACGATCACGATCAGCGCCACCACGAAGGCCGCCGCCTGGGCGGGGCCGCGCGCGAGCGCGTTGGAGCCCTCGCCCGGCCCCAGGGCGATCAGGATCCCGCGCTGCAACATCACCACGGCGCCCAGGCCCGCGCTCGCGGCCACCAGGTAGCGGCCGCGGCCGGGCCGGTCCGGCCAGCTGCCCAGCGCGATCCTCGCGAGCAGGAGGAGCTGCGCCGCGCCCAGGGCCATGGCGAAGCCCACGCGCATCCTCGGCAGGGTGAGCAGGATGGCCGAGCCCAGGGCCATCGCCACCACCGGGGCCACGAGCGAGGCGGTGCCGATGGCGACCTGCCGGTACTGGGCGAGCGCGAAGAGCATCAGCGCGATCGACAGCGAGAGGAAGGCATTGGGCAAGGCGGACGTGAACAGGTCCGGCGCCTGCCCTCGCAGGGAGTACAGCGAGAACGCGAACGCGAGCGTGCAGGCGGCCGCCGCGACGATCCAGAGCTCGTGGCTGTGCTGGCCCCACGAGACGAAGACGGCGGCGCCCCCCATCGCGAGGGTGACGACGACGAAGAGGAAGAGCAGCGTCGGGATGTCGAGGGTCGGCATGGTGGGCGCGACGTCCGGATGACCGGGACCTACATCGAGATCGATCCCTCCCGGAACTCGGTCTTGTCGAGCCAGACGTTCACCAGCACGGGTTGCCCCGCCGCCGCGAGGCGCATCGCCTCGCGCAGGCCGGCCTCCACCTCGGCGTCGGTGCGGATCTCCACGCCCGCCGCGCCGAAGCCGCGCGCGACCTCGTGGTAGGCCGTGCGCCGGAGGACCGTGCCCACGTCGTCGCCGAGCATCTTCACCTGCTCGCGCGCGATCTGCGTCCAGCCCGCGTCGTTGCCCACCACCGCGATCACCGGCGCGCCGTGGCGCACGAAGGTGTCGAACTCCGCGAGGCCGTAGCCGCTCGCGCCGTCGCCCCACACGAGCCAGGCCTGCGACGCCGGCTTCACCGCCCAGGCCCCGAGCGCGAAGCCTGCGCCCACGCCCAGGGTGCCGAAGGCGCCCGGGTCGAGCCAGGCGAGCGGCCCGCGCGGGCGCAGGATGTAGGAGGCGGTGGCCACGAAATCGCCGCCATCGGCCACGAACACCGCGTCCTCGGCCGCCAGGCGATCGAGCGCGCGGAAGAACGAGACGGGATTCACGTGCGCGCCCGAGGCGCTCGCCTGCGCGTCGATCTCGGTCTCGCGCTCCGCGTCGCGCGCCTTGAGCTGCGCGATCCAGTCCGGGCGATGCGCGCCGGCGCCCACGCGATCGGCGAGCGCGACCAGGAAGCGGCCCGCATCGCCCAGCGCCTCGATCGTGGGCTTCCTGTTCAGGCGCGCGTCCTTGCGGCTGCGGTTGGCGGCGATGAGCGTGGCCGAGCGGCGCACGTGCTTGCCGTAGTCCAGCCGGAAATCGCAGGGCACGCCCGCGAGCACGACGCAGTCGGCCTCGCGCAGCGCCTTGCGCCGCACGTGGCGCATCTGCACGGCCGATTCCCGCCCGAGCAGCCCGCGCGCCATGCCGGAGAGGTACACGGGGATGCCCAGGCTCTCCACGGCCTTCGCGACCGCCGCGGCCCCGGCCGATTCCACCACGGCCTGCGAGCCCAGGACCATCACCGGCTGCTTCGCCCGCGCGAGCGCCTGCGCCGCCTGCTCGAGCGCGCCGCTCGCCACCGCCGGGGTCACGGCCACCGCGGCCCGGGGAGCGTAGGGCTCGCTGCTGCCGGCGAACATCCGGTTGGCGTGGCGGTTCAGGTACCAGCGCAAGAGCCGGTCGGCCACGCCCGTGCCCTTGCCGGCCGCATCCGCATACCAGCCGCGGATCAGCTTCTCGTCGTAGAGCAGGTCGACGGGGCACTCGACGAACGCGGGGCCGGGCACGCCCTCGCTGGCAGCCGCGAGCGCCGCCTCGACAGCGGGCCCCAGGTCCGCCACGCGCCGCACCTGCTTCAGGAACTTCACGTGCGGGGCCACCAGCGGCTTCTGGTCGATGTCCTGCAGCGCGCCGCGGCCTTGCAGCGCCGTGGGCGCCGCCCCGCCCAGCAGCAGCACGGGCGACTGGGCCATCTGCGCGTTCTTGAGGGCCGTGATCGTGTTCGTGAGCCCGGGGCCGGCCGTCACGGCCGCCACGCCCGGCGTTCCCGTGAGGCGGGCCACCGCATCGGCGGCGAACACGGCCGTCACCTCGTCGCGCGTGTCGACGATGCGGATGCCGCGCGCCTTGGCCGCCACGAGGATGGGCGAGATGTGCCCGCCGCACAGCGTGAAGATCCAGCGCACGCCGTGGGCGACGAGCGCCGCCGCGACGCGCTCGCCGCCGTGGGCGTTGTTGGGGTCGGTCATGTCAGGCGCTCTCCTGTTCGGCGTGCCGGCGCACCAGCTCGCGGTAGTCGATCTTCCCCACCTTCGTCTGCGGCAGCACGTCCACGAAATGCACCTCGCGCGGGCAGGACCACTTGATGAGCTGCGCGCGGCAATGGGCCACGAGCGCCTCGGCGAGCGTCGCATCCGGCTTCGCGCCCGCCTGCGGAACCACGTAGGCCACCACGCGCTCGACCTGCGAGGGATCGGGCACGCCCACCACGCACGCCTCGCGCACCTGCGGGTGGGTGCGCAGCACCGCCTCCACCTGCGCGGGGTACACGTTGAAGCCGGAGGACTTGATCATCCGCTTCAGGCGCACCGAGAAGTAGAAGAACCCGTCGGCGTCCATGCGCCCGAGGTCGCCGGTGTGCAGCCAGGTGAGGCCGTCGGCGTGCACGCGCAGCGCCTCGTCAGTCGCCTCCGGGTCGTCGAGGTAGCCGCGCATCACGGCGGGACCGGCCAGGCAGATCTCGCCCTCCTCCCCGACCGGCGCCTCCTCGTTCGTGCCCGGCTTCGCGATCATGGCGAGCATGTCGGGGAAGGGAATGCCGATGGAGCCCTCGCGATATTCCGTGAGGGGCGTCGCCATGATGCCGGTGACCGCCTCGGTGAGGCCGTAGCCCTCCAGCAGCTTCACGCTTCCCCCGCCGGCGGCCACCATCGCCTCGAACTTCTCCTTCACGGCGCGCGGCAGCGTGTCGGCGCCGCAGAAGCAGGCGGTGAGGCAGGACAGGTCCGCCTTGGCGAGGTCCGGGTCGCGGGCGAGCGCGTCAAAGAGCGTGGGCACGCCCACGAGCACGTTCGGGCGCTCCTTGCGCAGCAGCCGCGAGACGATGGGCGCGCTGAACTGCGGCACGAGGATCGTCCTGCCGCCCGCCATGAACGCGGCGTTCACGCACACGCCCAGCCCGAAGCCGTGGAAGACCGGCAGGATGGCGAGGATCGCGTCCTTCTCGCCCATCCCGCACCACGAGGCCGCGCCCATCCCCTGCGCGATGAAGTTGCGGTGCGTGAGCACGATGCCCTTGGGCAGGCCGGTGGTGCCGCCGGAGAAGAGGATCGCGGCCGGGTCCTCGGTCGTGCCCACCGGGCCCGGCGCCTCGCCCGGCGCGCCGGCGAGCAGTTCCCGCCAGGGCCGGATGCGCGGATCGGCCGGCAAGGCCGGGATCTTGCGGCCCTTGGTCGCCCAGAAGCCCAGGCGCGCGAGCGCGGGCAGGTAGTCGGGGATGCGCGCGATCACGATGCGCTCGAGGGCCTGCCGCGGCCGGGCCGCCGCGAGCGGCCCGTAGAACGCGTCCAGGGTGAGCGCCATGCGCGCGCCCGTGGCGTCCAGGTAGTGCGTGATCTCGGGCGCGGTGGAAAGCGGGTGGATGAGCGCGGGCAGCGCGCCCAGCCGGTTGGTCGCGTAGAAGGCGATGACCGCCTGCGG
>JBGAOO010000148.1:0-8273 GCA_044221765.1 Usitatibacteraceae bacterium
CGCCCGAGGGCGAGGAGCGACACGCTGCGGTTGAAGTGCGCGGCCGCGCTCGCGGGGCGCAGCGCGAGCAGGCGGGCGTCGCTCTCGAGCGCCTCGCCGTGCCGTCCCAGCGCGCGCTGCGCCGCGCCGAGGTTGCCCAGCGCCTCGGGATTGTCCGGCGCCGAGGCGACGCTCGCCGCGAGCGCCGCGAGCGCCTCGGGCAGGCGGCCCGTGCCCGCGAGGATCACGCCAAGCAAGTGCAACGCATCGGCGTGCCGCGGCTGCGCGCCCAGGATGAGCCGGCACAGGTGCTCGGCCTCGGGCAGCGCGCCGCGTCCATAGGCCTGCGCCGCGCGCTCGATCGCCTGCGGCAGCGTGAGAGGGGTGGCGCCCGCGGATCCGGGCCCCGGCGGACGGGACGGCATCGAGGCGATAATGTCACACAGCCGGGGGCCTGCGGCATGGCGCCGACGCCCCGGCACTTCCCCGAGGACCCGCCTTCGTGAATCCCCAAGCCCTGCGCGAGATCCTGGCGCCCGCCCGGCCGACCGAGGTCGTGGACATCGGCGCCAACCCGATCGATGGCGTGCCGCCCTACCAGGCGATGCTCGAGGCGGGCCTGTGCCGCGTGACCGGCTTCGAGCCGCAGGAGGAGGCCTTCGCGGCGCTGCAGGCGAAGCGCGGGCCGCACGAGCGGTATTTCCCCTGGGCCGTGGGCGACGGGAACACGCACGAGCTGAACCTGTGCGCCGCGCCGGGCATGTCGAGCCTTTACGAGCCCGACCCCGCCGTCCTCGAGGTGTTCGAGCTGTTCAAGGGCTTCGGCCAGGTGCTGCGCAAGGTGCCCGTGGCCACGCGGCGCCTCGACGACGTGGAGGGCATCGACGCGATCGACTTCCTCAAGATCGACGTGCAGGGCGCGGAGCTGATGGTCTTCGAGCACGGCCGAGCCAGGCTCGCGCGCGCCGTCGCGGTGCACACGGAGGTTTCCTTCGTGGGCCTGTACCGCGGCCAGCCCGGCTTCGGCGCCGTCGATGCCGAGCTGCGCGCGCAGGGCTTCATCCCCCACGCCCTCGCGAGCGTGAAGAAGTGGCCCATCGCCCCTTGCGTGGTGAACGGCGACCCGCGCCAGGCGCTCCACCAGCTGCTCGAGGCGGACATCGCCTACGTGCGCGACTTCACGCGGCCGGCGGCGATGGACGACGAGCAGTTCAAGCACCTGGCCCTGGTGGCCCACCACTGCTACGGTTCCGTCGACCTGGCCCTGCGCTGCCTGATGATCCTCGAGGAACGCGGGGCCGTGCCCGACGGCGCGCGGGCGGCCTACGTCGAGGCGCTCTCGCGCCGCGCCTAGGCCGCGCGGTTTACGATGTCGGTTTCGACGCTGTCCCTTCCCGCCCGGATGACCGGGTTCCACAGGAGATTCACCATGTTCGCTCGTCTTGCCGCCGCATTCTTCCTCACGTGCCTGCTGCCTGTCGCGCCCGCCTGGGCCGACGAGTATGCCGACACCGTCGCCGTCTTCCAGAAGGCCGGCCAGAGCGGCGCGTTCTTCAAGCACGCCCATGGCTATGCCGTGTTCCCGACGATCGGCAAGGGCGGGGTCGGCGTGGGCGCCGCGCACGGCAACGGCCGCGTCTACGAGCAGGGCAAGTACATCGGCGACACCTCGATGACGCAGGTGTCGGTGGGCCTGCAGCTCGGCGGCCAGGCCTTCAGCCAGATCATCTTCTTCGAGGACGCGCGCTCGCTGAAGGAATTCACCAGCGGCAATTTCGAGTTCGGCGCGGAAGCCTCGGCCGTGGCGATCACCGCGGCCGCGGGCGGGCAGGCGGGCACCGGCGGCGCCTCCGCCGGCGCGAGCGGCGGCAAGCACGACGCCACGACGGTGGGCAAGTACTACAAGGGCATGGCCACCTTCACCGTCGCCAAGGGCGGGCTCATGTACCAGGCCACCGTCGGCGGCCAGAAGTTCACCTACAAGGCGAAGAAGTAGCCGCCCCTTCCCGGCCCGGCTAGGAGCAGGACGGCACCGGGCTCGAGAACTCGTAGCGCTGGATCGCCTTGGTCACCGCGGCGCCGTTCACCGTGTAGCTGAGGGTGCCGCTCGTCCCGCTCGAGAAGCGCAGGGTCATGGTGCCCACCTTGGTCACGTTCGCCGCGGAGATCGGCGTGAAGGGCTGCGCGTTGAAGGCCGGCCCCGTCGCCTGGTCCAGGTCCCCGGTGTACGAGCCGTCCGCCTGGCGCTGGCCGGCGGGCATGAAGAGCCACAGGTCGCGGCCGTCCGAGCCGTAGGTGAAGAGCGTGGCGAACATCGTGTTGTCCTGGTGGGTCACGTTGAGGCCCCAGCCCGACTCGGCCGGGTTCCACCACAGGTCCTGGTAGTTCGCGAGCCCCGCGCGGCTGCCCGTCCCGGGCACGCAATCGGCCGCGCGGGCGCCGAACACGTAGCGCTGCACGCCCTTCGCGACCGAAGCGCCGTTCACCGAGTAGGTGAGCGTCCCGGCGTTCGCGCCGGAGAACGAGATCGACATCGTGCCCACGTCGGTGAGGTTGGCCGCGGTGATGGGCGTGAACGGCTGCGCGTTGAACGCCGGCCCCGTGGCGCGGTAGAGCCGCCCCGAGAAGGTGACGCCGTCGGACTGCCGGCTGCCGGCGGGCAGGTAGAGCCAGAGCGCGCGCCCGGCCGAGTCGTAGGTGAAGAGCGTGGCGAAGACGATGTCGCCCTGGTGGTTCACGTTGAGTCCCCAGCCGGATTCCGTGGGGATCCACCAGAGCGAGGTGTAGTTGGGCGCGCTCTCGCTGCTCGAGAGGAACGCGTACATCTGCGCATAGCCGGCCGCGGAGGTGGGCAGGCTGTGGTGGGTGCCCGTCGGGTCCTGGTAGAGCGTGGCGCTGCCGCCGTGCTCGTTCACGAAGGCGAGCGCGAGCGGCATCTCGTTGCACATGCTCCAGGTGTGGTCCGTGTCCATCACCCCGCAGTAGAGCCACGACTTCACGCCGTGCACGGAGTTCGCGTTCGGGCGGGCGGACTCGACCGTGGGATGCATGATGGAGATGCCGGTGTCCAGCGGGGACCACGCCGCGCCGCTGATGGCCACGTGGCGCGAGAAGATCTTCGCGCCCGCGGTGTCGCGCACCATGACGGCGAAGGAGAGCGCGCTGCCCACCGAGAAGCCCATGAGCGCCTTGCGCGCACCCGCGATCGGGCAGTTGGCCCCCACCTCCTGCAGGATCTGCTTGAGGTCCGAGTACGCCTGCGAGTCGCTCACCGTGTTGGAGCCCACCCAGTAGAGCGCGATGAAGGCGTGCCCGTAGGCGCCCATCGTCGAGTGCCAGTCGTTCCACTCCGCTTCCGGGTAGCCCGCGGTGCCGTGCAGGTTCATCACCACGACGGGCGTCGTCGCCGTGTAGAACGCGGTCGGGATGTAGACGGCGTAGTAGCGGTTGGAGATCGCCACCAGCTTGCCGCCGGAGGCGACGAGGCTCGCGCGCTGCGTGACGCCCGAACCGGTCACGGCGGGAATGCCCGCGGGCACCGGGTCGGTCGCGAGCCAGGCGGTGCAGGTCGACTGGTTCTGCGCGCGCACCGTCGCGGGGGCGAGCAGGGCGGACAGGCCGAGGACGGCCAGGGCGGCGAGGGCGGCCGCGCTCGCGCGGAAGCTCTGGAGGGGGCGGAAGGGCATGGCTTTCTCCTGGTGCCTGGCGCGCCGGGGGGGCCGGGCGCGTCCGATCCCCGAGGCTGCCACGCGAAAGCGGCCCCGGATGCTGACCTCGATCAAACCGGCCGCACGGCGCCGGGCCCAAGATGCGCACATTAGCGGCCGCTAATATAGAAACCCGGGTACCCGATGCTCCTCGACACGCTGTTCGCCCGCCTGGGCGAGATGTGGACCCTCACCCTGGCCGGGGGCGCGGTGGGCCTCGCGTTCGGCTTCTTCGCGCACCGCTCGCGCTTCTGCATGCGCTCGGCGGTGATCGAGTTCTCGCGCGGCACGCGCGAAGGCAAGCTCACGGTGTGGCTCTTCACGTTCTCCACGGCCGTGATCCTCACGCAGGGCCTCATTCTCGCGGGGGTGCTCGACGTGGGCGAGGCGCGCCAGCTCGCGATGCGCGGCAGCCTCTCGGGCGCGGCCCTCGGCGGGGCGATGTTCGGCGCGGGCATGATCCTCGCGCGCGGGTGCTCGAGCCGGCTGCTCGTGCTCGCGGCGCAGGGCAACCTGCGCGCGCTGCTCTCCGGGCTCGTGTTCGCGGTCACCGCGCAATCGGCACTCTCGGGCCTGCTCTCGCCGGCGCGCGCGGCGATCGCCGGCTGGTGGACGGTGGAGGGCGGCTCCGCGCGCGACCTGCTCGTCATCACGGGCTGGGGCCACACGGGCGGCCTGCTCTTCGGCGCGGTGTGGCTTGCCGCCGCGCTGGTGTGGGCGTTCCGCCAGCGCGTTCGCTTCTGGGGCTGGTTCGGGGCGATCGGCGTGGGCGTGATGGTCGCGGCCGCGTGGTGGATCACCTACGCGCTCTCGCGCTCGGCCTTCGACCTGGTGATCCCGATCCAGAGCCTGTCCTTCACCGGGCCGGCGGCGGACACGCTGATGCTCGTGCTTTCCCCGCCGGGGCAGGCGCTCAAGTTCGACCTGGGCCTGGTGCCGGGCGTCGCGGCCGGCGCGTTCCTCTCGGCGGCCCTGTGGCGCGAGCTCAAGCTGGAAGGCTTCCAGGGCGGGCTCGCGATGCGACGCTACATCGCGGGCGCGATCCTCATGGGCTTCGGCGGGATGCTCGCCGGCGGCTGCGCGGTGGGCGCGGGCGTGTCGGGGGCGGCGGTGTTCACGATGACCTCGTGGATGTCGCTGTGCACGATGTGGGCGAGCGCGACGCTGGTCGACTGGCTGGTCGATCGCCCCCACGAATCGAGGGCCGGGCCTTCGGCGACGCACGCGCCCGCCCGCGACGGGGAAGCGGATGCGACCTATGCGCGGCCCTGACGCTTCCCTTGCGCGGCGCCGTGCGGCCGGTGCATGCTGGCCGCTCGCTTTTTTCCGGGAGCCGACGTGACCAAGACGCTTGCCTGTGCCCTGCTGACCGGGCTGCTTTCCCTGGGCGCCTCGGCGCAGGTGGCGAAGGAGCTCGTCGGTCGCTACCAGATGGAAGTGCCCGATGGCGACATCCTCGAGCTGCGCGCCGACGGCACCGCGAGCCTCGCCGGCGAGCAGACGCGCTGGTCCGCCCAGGGCGGGCGCCTCACCGTCGGCCCCGACGTGATGGCCTATCGCCTGGAGCGCGATCGCCTCGTGATCGCCATGGGCAGCGTCCAGATCGGTTGGAAGCGCCTCGCCGCCGCGGCCGCGCCCACGCCGATGGAACGCGCCGCGGCCAAGGCGAGGGCGCCGCAGGCGGCCGCGCCGCCGCCGCAGGCCGCGGGCCACCCGCAGGACGAGCAATCGCGCCAGGTGCTCATGGGCAACGCCTGGTGCTCCTTCACCTACAACAAGACGAGCGGCACCTCCACCACCCGCCGCGTCGTGTTCCGCCCCGACGGCATCCTGGCGATCGGCAGCGGCGCGGAGACCTACAGCTCCGGCTACGGCGGCACCTACGCGGGGCAGTCCTCGTCCTCCGGCGCGATGCGCTGGCGGTTCGAGAACCAGCGCCTCCTCGTCGACCAGGGCGACGGCGCCGGCTTCCAGGACGCGGGCCTCACCGCCTCGCGAAACTCGAACGGCTACCTCATCCTGCGTGCCGACGGGCGCGAGTACTCGATGTGCAAGTAGGGCGTCCGTGCCGATGATCCGCCGCCTGCTCGCGGGTTTCGCGACCTCGCTCCTCGCCGCCTGCGCGGGCGCGCCTGCCGCACAGGCGCCGGCGTGGAGCCGCGCCTCGCCCAACGGACAGTTCGTGGTGACGCTGGTGCCGCCGCAGGAGATCCCGCTGCAGGACATCCACGAGTGGCGGGTGAAGGTGGCCACCGCCGACGGCCAGCCGGTCACGCAGGCGCTCGTCTACGTGAACGGCGGCATGCCCGCACACGGCCATGGCCTGCCCACGCGCCCGCAGGTCACGCGGGAGCTGCAGCCGGGCACCTACCTCATCGAGGGCATGAAGTTCTCGATGCCCGGCCGGTGGGAGATCCTCGTCGCCGTGCAGAAGGTCCCCGCCTCCGACGTGACGCCGTTCGAGTTCGACGTCCCGGGCCGCTAGCGTGGCGGGTCCCGCACGCGCGCTGGGCGCGATGCTCGTCGCGTCCTTTCTCGGGGCCGGCGCCCTTTCCGCGCCGGGCGCCGCGTCGCCGCGCGAGGCGTGGAGCGCCGAGGAGGTCGCGACCATCGAGTCGATGCGCCTTTCCGTCCTGCCGGCACCAAGGCGCGACCCGTCCAACGCGGTGGAAGCCGATCCGCGCGCCGTCTCGCTCGGCAGGCGCCTCTTCCTCGACCCCCGCCTGAGCCGCAACGGGCGCATCTCCTGCGCGAGTTGCCACGACCCCGCGCGGCAGTTCCAGGACGGCCGGCCCCGAGGCCTCGCGCTCGGGCTCACCGACCGCCGCACGATGCCCCTGGCCGACGCGGGCCGCGGCACCTGGTTCTTCTGGGACGGGCGCAAGGACAGCCTGTGGTCGCAGGCGCTCGGCCCGCTGGAGGATGCGCGCGAGCACGGCGGCACGCGCCTTCGCTACGTGCGCCTGCTGGGCGAGCTGTATCGCGCCGAGTACGAGGCGATCTTCGGGCCCTTGCCCGAGACCGCCGGGTTGCCGCCCGAGGCGGGGCCACTGGGCTCGCCGGCGGAGGCGGCCGCGTGGAACGCGATCGATCCCGCCAGGCGCCGGTCGATCTCGCTCGCCTTCGCGAACCTGGGCAAGGCGATCGCGGCCTGGGAAAGGACGCTTGCGCACGCGCCCTCGCGCTTCGATGCCTACGCGGACGCGGTGGCCCGCGGCGGGGATCCCGGCGAGGCGCGCTTCTGCCTACGCGGACGCGGTGGCCCGCGGCGGGGATCCCGGCGAGGCGCGCTTCACCACCGCCGAGACCAACGGACTGCGCCTATTCCTGGGCAAGGGGCGGTGCGCCAGTTGCCATACGGGGCCGCTCTTCACCGACCATTTCTTCCACGGCACGCGCGTGCCGCCGCTCGACCCGGCGCGGCCCGATCCCGGCCGCGCCGCGGGCGCGATCGCGGTGCAGGCCGACGAGTTCAACTGCCTGGGCCCGTTCAGCGACGCAAGTCCGCAAGCGTGCCGCGAGCTGCGCTTCATCAACGCGATCGACCCGGTTCTCCGGCGCGCCTTCAAGACGCCGGGCCTTCGCGGCGTGGCCGAGCGGGCGCCCTACATGCATGCCGGCCAGTTCGCCACGCTGGAGGAGGTGGTCGGGCACTACGTGAAGGCGCCCGAGGCGCCGGCGGTCGCCTCGCGCCAGGGCCACGGCCACGCGGCCGGCTCGGAACTGGTGCCGGTCGCGCTGGGGGAAGGGGAGATCCGCGATCTCGCCGCGTTCCTGCGCACGCTCTCCTCGCCCGTGATCGAGCGCGCGCCCTTCGCGCCCGGTGACCCCCGGCCGCGCTAGGCGTCGAACCGGTAGCCCCGCTCGCGGAACAGGCGCAGGCACGCGTCCACGACCCGCGCGTCGTAGAGCACGCCGCGCTGCTGCGCGATCTCGGCGAGCGGCGCCTCGATGCCCTTCGCCGGCCGGTAGGGGCGGAAGGAGGCCATCGCCTCCACCACGTCGGCCACGGCGACGATGCGCGCCTCGAGCAGGATCTGCTCGCCGGTCAGGCCCCGCGGGTAGCCGCTGCCGTCCAGGCGCTCGTGGTGCTGCAGGATCGCCTCGGCCACGGGCCAGGGGAAATCGACGCCGGCGAGCACGTCGTGGCCGGCCTGGCTGTGGGTCTTGATGAGCTCGAACTCGGTTTCCGTGAGCCGCGTGGGCTTGGTGAGCAGTTCCGCCGGCGCGCTGATCTTGCCGATGTCGTGCACGTAGCCGATGAGGCGAAGGCCCTTCACGTCGTGCCCGGGCAGGCCGAGCTCCGTGCCGATGGCCGCGGCGAGCTCGCCCACGCGCTTCTGGTGGCCCGAGGTGTAGGGGTCGCGCAGCTCCACCATGTGCGAGACGGCCTCGAGGGTCGACTGCACCGAGCGCTCCAGGCGGGTCACGTAGCGCGCGATCTCGGCCTGCGCGCGCTTTCGCTCGCTCACGTCCTGCACGATGCCCAGCACCACCTGGCGGCCGTTCACCGAGGCGAGCAGGGCGTTGCCCTCCAGGTCGACCACCTTGCCGTCGCGGCGCCGCGCGCGGAAGGTGCGCTCGGAG
>JBGAOO010000149.1:0-8192 GCA_044221765.1 Usitatibacteraceae bacterium
CCGTTGGTGCGCACCCCGCCCGCGTTGATGCCGGAGGCGTGGCGGCCCACGTGGCGGCGTTCGAGCAGGATCACGCGCCGCCCGCGGCGCGCCAGCTGCAGCGCCGCCGAGCAGCCGTGCAGGCCGCCGCCCACCACCACGACATCCGCCTCGCGCATCACGGCGCGCGGTCCAGGTCCGCGAGCGTGGCGAGCTCGCCCAGGCTCAGGGGCTTCAGGGGCGGCCGGATGCGAAGCGTGCCCACCGCCTCCGGGGTGGTGCCGAGCGCCTGCGCGATCGTGCCGCTCACCGTGGGACCGCACAGGCGCCCCTGGCACGGACCCATGCCGCAGCGCGTGAAGGACTTCACCTGGTTCGGGCCGCGGCACCCGAGCGACACGGCCTCGCGGATGCGGCCGGCCGTGACGCCCTCGCAGCGGCAGGCGATCACGTCGTCGGCGGGCGCGAGCAATTCCGGCGCGGGGGGATAGAGCGCATCGAGCAGCCCGCGAATGGCGCCGTGCGCGTCCCTCTCCGCGCGCACCGGCCGGGACTCGCGCTCGAGCGCCGGCGCGTCGAGGCGGCCGAGCGAGGCGGCGACACCCAGGGCGGCGAGCCGCCCCTGGCAGGCGGCCACGCGTGCCCCGCCGATGCCCCCGCAATCGCCCGCGACGAAGATCGCCTCCAGGCTCGTCGCGCCGAAGCCATCGGTGCGCGGGCGGAAGCAGTGCTGCGCCGCGTCCCAGTCGTGCGCGCAGCCCAGCGCGGCGGTCATGTGCGTCTGGGGAATCACGCCCTCGTGCAGGAGCAGGCCCGTGGCGGGCGCCTCGTGCCACTGCCCGCTCGCGCGCCAGCGCACGCGCGCGATGCGCGACTCGCCCACCGCCTCCACCGCCTCCACGCCCGTCACGCGGCGCACGTCCGCCATGCGCAGGGCCGCGAGGTAGCCCACGCCCTGGGCGAGGTAGCGCCAGCCGCGCAGGGCGCCCCCGGCGTGGGCGAGCACGGTGCCCACCGCCGAGACGCGCGAGGTGTCGAGCAGGCCGGCGATGCGGCCGCCGGCCGCGACCACTTCCGCGGCGTAGTGCAGGGTGAGGGGCCCGCTGCCCGCGATCCACACGCCGGGATCGGGCAGCAGGCCGATCGTCTTGTGCAGGATCTGCGCCGCGCCCACGGTCATCACGCCCGGCAGCGTCCAGCCGGGGATGGGCACCGGGCGCTCCATCGCGCCGACGGCGACGAGCACGCGCCGGCCCTCGATCAGCCGGCTCGCCGTGCCGTCGGTGGCGAAGACGCGGCCGTCGGCCTCGACCTGCCAGGCCTGGTGCGAGGCGAAGTGCGTCGCGCCGCACGCGCGGAAGGCGACCGCGAGCGCGAGGCCGCGGCGGTAGTCCTCGCCCAGGGCCGCGGCCCTTCCCTCGGCCTCGGCGCGCTCGATGGCGCGGTAGATCTGCCCGCCCGGGGCGGCCTGCTCGTCCACCAGCGCGACGGACAGGCCGAGCGAGCGGGCCTGCACCGCGGCCGCGAGACCCGCCGGCCCGCCGCCGATCACGACGAGGTCGAAGCGCTCGCTCATAGCTCGCGCGCCCCTTCCTGGCGGCGGATGCGCATCCCCGGCCGCACGGTGACCAGGCAGCCCTGCCGCGAGGGCTCGTCGTCGATCACCAGCAGGCACTCGAAGCACACCCCCATCATGCAGTAGGGTGCGCGCGGCTCTCCCGTGGCGGGCGAGGTGCGCGTGCTGGGCAGGCCCGCGAGGAGCGCGGCGGCGGCGGCGCTGCTGCCGGAAGGCACGCGCACCGCGCGGCCCTCCACGTCGACCACGACCGCGTCGGCGGTCTCAGGCGGCTTCAGGAACATGGAATCGTCTCGGGTGGAAGGGAGCGAGGGCCTCGCCCAGGGCGCCGGCGGCGATGGCCTCGGCGAAATCCGTGGCGTGCACGCCCGCGAGCGTGACGCCGGAATGGCAGATCGCCACGAAGGCGCCGGGGCACGTCTCGCTCTCGGCGTACACCGGGTGGTTGTCGGGCGTGAGCACGCGGATGCCGCCCCAGGTGCGGTTGAGCCGGGCGCGGGCGAGCTCGGGCAGGATGCGGATCGCGCGCGCGGCCATGCGCCCGCCCACGGCGACGCTGGTGCCGTCGTCCAGGCCGACCTTCTCCTTCGAGGAGCCCACGAGCACCGTGCCGTCGGCCGTCTGGCGGATGCCGCTGCCGGGCAGGCGCAGAAAGGGCCGGAAGCGCTCGGTCACGAGGATCTGGCCGCGCTCGGCGCGGATGGGCGCCGGCAGCCCGAGCGATTGCGCGAGCGCCGGCGTGCCGTGGCCCGCGGCGAGCACGACCTTGCCCGCCTCGACCACGCCCTCGCGCGTCCCGATCACGAACCGGTTGCCGCGCCGGGCGATGGCGGTCGCGGGCGCCTCGGGCCGGTAGTGCACGCCCGCGAGCTTGAGCGAGGCGTGCAGCGCCCGCAGCAGCAGGAGCGGGTTGCAGTGCCCGTCGTGCGGGCAGTAGGACGCGCCCGTGACATCCGGCCCGAGCCGCACGCCCGGCAGCAGGCGCTCGAGCGCGGCGCGGTCGACCATCTCGGTGCCGAAGACGTCCGCCTGCGCGCGCAATCGCGCCACCTTCTGGCGCTGCGCCTCGAAATCCGCCTCGCCCAGGCAATACGTGAGGCCGCCGTCGTGGCGGTACTCCGTGTCCACGCCGGTGCGCTCCCTGAGCGCCGCGGCGAAGGCGGGCCACCGGTCGGCCGAGCGCCGCGTCCAGCGCATGTAGGCCGGCAGGCCGTCGCCCTTGGACTGCACCCAGACCAGGCCGAAGTTGGTGCGCGCCGCGCGCAGGGCGCGGTCGCCCTCGTCCAGCACCGCGAGGCGCAGGCCGCGGCCCGTGAGCCCGTGGGCGATCGCCGAGCCGACGATGCCGCCGCCGACCACGACGACGTCGTACCCGGACGCGAGGGACGGCGCGTTCACTTGAGCGTGGTGAGTTCGCTGATCGGCGGGGCGAGGTTGAGCGCGCCCTCGAGCTTCACGCCGTAGTCGAGCGTGTCGCGGCGCAGCCACACCTGTTGCAGGTCGAAGAGCGGGATGCCGCAGAGCTCGGCATTGATCTTCTCCTGCGCGGTGCGCCACAGGGCGAGGCGCCGGGCCGGGTCGGCCTCGCTGCGCGCGGCGTCGATCTCGGCGTCGGCCACCTTGCAATGCGAGAAGTTGGTCACCTGCTTGGGCGCGCCGATCTCGCTGGCGGAGTGGTAGAACTCCGTGAGGTAGCTGTCGGCCACGGGGAAGCGCGCCGCCCCGTAGAAGACGACGGCGCTCACGTCCTTGCGGATCTGCGCGTGGTAGGTGGTGTGGTCCACCACGTCCATCACGAGGTTGATGCCGGCGCGCTTGAGCTGCCCCTGCACCACTTCCATCACCGGCTGCTGCGCGTTGTTGTTGGACACCACCGCCTTCAGGGTGAGGCCCTGCGGGAAGCCCGCCTCGGCGAGCAGCGCCTTCGCCTTCGCGATGTCGTGGGGGAACTTCGGTCCCACGTCGGCCTCGCCCAGGTAGCCCGGGGGCACGACGGAGCGGCCGGGGTTCAGCACGTCCGCGCCGACGAACTTGATGAGCTGCGGCACGTCCACCGCGCGGGCGAGCGCCTCGCGCACGCGCCGGTCGTCCAGGGGCTTGATGCGGGCGTTGATGAAGAGGGTGCGGAACTCGCCCGGGCCGAAGACATCCACCTTCCCGAAGTTCCCCCACGACATCGCGAAGGCGAAGGCGCTGCTCGCGCTTGCCGTGGCTCAGGTCCAGCTCGCCAGAGGCGAAGGCCAGGTCGCGGCTCGCATCCGAGGAGATGAACTTGTAGGCGATGCGCGCGATCTTCGGCTTGCCGCGGTAGTACTTGTCGTGCGCCTTCAGGGTGAGCTCGCGCTGCGTCTGGTGCTCGACGAACTCGAAGGGGCCGAAGCCCACGGGCTTCAGCTTGAAGCCCTCGCCGAGCTCCTGGTCCGCCTTGCGGCTCACGATCATCCCGCCGTGGTAGTTGGACACGAGGCCCAGCAGGCTCGGCACCGGCGTCTTGAGCGTGATGCGGACCGTGTACGGGTCCACCGCCTCCACCTTCTGGAACTGCTGGAAGGAGGAGGAGAAGGACGAGCGCTTCGGGTCGGCGGCGCGGGCGAGGCTGTAGACCGCGTCCTCGGCGGTCGCCTCGCCATAGCCGCGGTGGAACTGCACGCCCTTCCTCAGCTTGAAGGTCCAGGTGAGGCCGTCGGGCGAGCGCACCCAGCTCTCGGCCAGGTCGCCCTCGATCTTCGTGGGGTCGGCGCTGCCCGGGGGAAAGCGCACGAGGCCGCCGAAGATCCAGCCGATGGGGCCCTTCTCGTGGGTGGAGGAGGTGCGGTGCGGGTCGAGCGTGGCGATGTCGGTGGCCTGCGCGCCCACGCGCAGCACCTTCTCCTGCGCGAGCGCCGGCAGGGACGCGGCGGCGAGGGCCGCGGACAGGACGGACGCCGGAAGCCAGTATGGACGCATCATTTCTTATGCCCTCCCCGTTGGACGTGTCCGAAGGAGAATAGGGACCAAAGTCCTACGCGTCAAAGACCAATATTTGCATTGCCCATAACGGGACGTTATGGGCCGGCGCCGGGTTCCGGCGTGCCCGCGCTAGGCCGCGGCGAGCGCCTGGCGCAGCGGCGCGAGCTCGCCGGCGCGCAGCCGGTCGATCGCGTCGAGCAGGGCCTGCCGGCGCGCCGCGCCGAGCGTGCCGCCGGTGGCCGCCTCGAACTTCGCCACGAGCTCGCGCCACGACAGCGGGTCGTCCGGATCGCCACGCGGGGTGACCACGGGCGAGGCGAATCGGCCGGCGGCGGTGGTGATGACCACCCGCGCGGAGACTGCGCGGGAAAGCGCGCCTCGATCTCCGGGTCCCGGTGCAGGCTCACCTTGCGCGCGATCTCGCGCACGGCGGCATCGCCCAGCACCGCGTCGTCGACCGGCAGCAGCGCGCCGGCGCCGTGCACCGCGCACACGCCGAGGCAGAAGGGCACGCTGTACTGCAACTCGACCAGGGTGCGCGGCTCGACGAGGTTCGACAGGTTGAAGGTGCCCGAATAGGTGTGCACCTCGATCGCGGCGATGTCGCGCGCCGCGATGCGCTCGCGCGCGAGCAGGGCCGCGAAGGCATCGAGCGGCGCGTGCACGTGGCGGCAGCAGGCATAGGGCTTGAAGTAGGTGCGGTCGATGCAGGGCGCCCCGCCCAGCCCGTCCGTGATGCGCTCGCCCGAGAAGTGCGCCGGGTCGTCGAGCAGGGCCAGCGGGCCGGTGAACCCGCTCTCGGCGAGGAAGAGGGCGTCCAGGCCGGCCAGCACGCCGAAGGGGATGCCTTCCTTCACGTCGCTGCCTGCCAGTCCCGCCTTGGCCGGCAGGGCCGGTGCGCACTGCGCAGCGATCGACAGCGCCTGCGCGAGCGCACCGGGCGCGGTGCCTCGGAGGAAACCGGCCGCCGCGATCGCCGCGTGGGGAGACCAGACGCCGGAGGGCGCGTAGGCGGGCCGGCCCTGGGCCACGCGCACGCCGACCTCGTAGCCCGCCACGATGGCCGCGAGGAACGCCGGCGCGGTCGTCGCCTCGGTCGCCACCGCGAGCGCGGCGGGGATCACGGCGGCGCCGGGATGCCCGCGCGCCAGGCGGAAGCCGTCGTCGAGGTCGAGGATCGAGGCGGCCGCGCTGTTGGCGAAGGCCGCGCCCACCGGGCTCGCCCGCTGGCCGGTGAACCAGATCGCCGCGCCTTCTCCCGCGTGCTGGCTGCACGCCACGGCGCGCGCCGCGGCGACGCCGGACTGCGTGTGGCCGGCGGCCGCGCAGGCGAGCAGGTCCAGCACGCAGCGAAGCGCCGCCTCGCGCGAGGCCTCGGGCAGCTCGCCCGGCTCCAGCGCGCGCACGTACCGGGCCAGCCGCTCGCTGGTGCTCATCGGCCGCGCGCCGGTCTCAGCGGCCATAGCCGTAGGCCACGGCGCCATCGCGCGCCTGCCACTCCGCCGCCAGGGCGCGCGACAGGTCCGCGAAGGCCTCGGCCAGCACGGACAGCCGGCGCCCGCGCGGCATCGCCATGTAGATGTCGGACTCGATGCGCGGCCGGAAGGGGCGCACCGCCAGGGCCGGCGCGAAGGCGCCCACGTAGAGCGGGTTCACGATCGACACGCCCAGGCCGCGCGCGACGAAGGCGCAGATGCTCGGGGCCATCGGCGCCTCCAGCACGATGGTGCGCGAGGCCTTCGCGTCGTCGAAGGCCTGGTCGATGCGCCGGCGGATCGCCGAGTCGTGGCGGAAGGAGGCGAAGCGCTCGCCCGAGAGGTCCTTGCAGCGGATCTCCCGGCGCGTGGCGAGCCGGTGGCCGGGGGGCAGGATGCACACCAGGGGCACGCGGCACAGCGGCTCGATGCGCAGCTCCGGATGCTCCATCGGCACCACGGAATAGCACAGCTCGATCTGCTGCGTGACGAGCTGCTCGACGAGCTTGGGCGTCTCGCGCGCGTGCAGCATCACCGGCACGCCCGGCCGCGCGGCCTGCATGCGCGCGAGGATCTCCTGGACGAAGCCCACCGAGAGCGCCGGCATGGCGCCCACGGCGAGCGAGCCGCGCTTGAGCGAGCGGATCTCCTCGGCGGCCTGGCGCACGCGGCCGGCGCCCTGGAAGATGCGCTCGACCTCCTCGTAGAGCAGGCGCGCCTCCGGCGTGGGCGAGAGGCGGCCGCGGTCGCGCGAGAAGAGCACGAGCCCGGCGCCGCGTTCGAAGAGCTGCAGCAGCTTGCTCACGGCCGGCTGCGAGATGCTCAGCCGGGCGGCGGCCTGGGTGACCGTGCCGGTCTCCATGACCGCCTTGAACGCTTCGATCTGCCGCAGGTTCACGTCGATGGGCCGGGGGACGACGAGGGCCTACAGCCTAACCGATGTTGCGCCGCCGCCACACCCGCCGGAAGGTGTCTGTCCCCTTCGAATTCTTGTTCGCCCGCGGAGGCGGCCTGGCGGCGATGGTTAACCGGATGGTTGACAATGCGCGGGACCGGGCCTATAGTTAACCGCATGGTTAATAAAAACGCCGACCGCCTCGACACCGTCTTCCGCGCGCTTTCCGACGCGACGCGCCGCGCCATGCTCGAGCGGCTGGCCGAGGGCGCGCGCAGCGTGGGCGAGCTCGCCGCGCCCTTCGCCATGTCGCTGCCGGCCGCCTCCAAGCACGTGAAGATCCTGGAGCGCGCCGGGCTCCTCAAGCGCACGGTGCAGGGCCGCCAGCACCTGTGCGAGCTGGATGCCGCGCCCCTGCACGGGGGCCTGGAGTGGATCCGCCACTACGAGAAGTTCTGGAACGCCCGCCTGGATGCCCTCGAACGGGCGCTGCGCGCGGCACCGAGACCCGCGCGCGCCCCGCGCCGGAAAACCCGCCAAGGAAAGTGAGGCTTCGCATGGACGACCACGTCATCGCCACCGCAACCGACACCCTGCGCCTGGAGCGCCTGCTGCCCGGCCCCATCGAACGCGTGTGGGCCTACCTCACCGAGTCGGACAAGCGCGCCACCTGGCTCGCGGCCGGTGACATGACGCTCGTCCCGGGGGCGCCGCTCGCCCTCACCTTCCGCAATGGCTCGCTCACGAAGGACGACGATCCCGCGCCGCCCGAGCACGCCGTGCACGACCGGGACCACGGCATGACCGGCCGCATCCTCGCCTGCGAGCCGCCCACGCGCCTGTCGTTCGCCTGGGACGGCGTGGGCCAGGTGACCTTCGAGCTCTCGCCCGTGGGGCGTGACGTGCGTCTCGTGGTCACGCACGAGCGCCTGGACCGCCGCGAGGTGCGACTGAACGTGAGCACGGGGTGGCACACGCACGTGGGCATCCTCGCCGATCGCCTGGCCGGGCGCGAACCCCCCGGCTTCTGGCGCACTTTCAAGCGACTCAAGGCCGAGTACGACCGGACACTGCCACCGGGCTAGCGAAGGCCCGGACCGAAGGGGACAGTCCCCTTCAGCGAGTCCCCTTCAGCATCTGCTTGCTGCGTCGCTTTTTCGCCACAGCCGCCTGAAGGTGTCTGTCCCCTTCGAGCGCTTCGCGCTTGCGGGCGGCGAGGGCGAGCCTGCGCACGCGGCGGATGTCGGCGTCGGTGAAGGGGCCGTTCACGCCGCTGATGGCCGCGAGCTTCATGCCGTGCTTGAGGCCCAGGCGGTAG
>JBGAOO010000150.1:0-8216 GCA_044221765.1 Usitatibacteraceae bacterium
CGGCCGCCCGCGCCGCGCAGAAGGGCGCGAGGCCGGCGAAGGCGCGCTCGAGGTCGCCGGGGGGGGCGGTCATCGTGGTGGCGAGCAGGGCGGTGGTGCCGTGGCGCGCGTGCTCGGCCGCCACGCGCCCGGCGGCGTCGCCGCCTTCCATGATGTCGCGCCCGCCGCCGCCGTGCACGTGCAGGTCGATGAAGCCCGGCAGGATGACCGGCGCGCCGTCCTCGCGCACGCGGTTCGCCTCCGTCGGCGTGCCCGTCACGCCCGCGATGCGCCCGTCCGGCCCCAGGGCGAGCGTGCCGGTCACGAAGCCGCGCGGGGTGAGCACGTGGCCGTGCAGCGAGGTCACGGCTCGCGCCTCATCTCCGCGACGAAGTCGTAGTAGTCGCTGCGGCAGTACGAGTACGTGATCTCGACGGGCTGGCCGGACTCGCGGTAGGCGATGCGCGTGACGTAGAGCACGGCGTGCCCGGCCGGCAGGCCCAGCAGGCGCGCCAGGCGCACCGGCGCGTTCACCGCGCGGAAGCGCTGCGTGGCTCGCACCGGCGCGCGGCCCTGCGCGCCCAGGTGCTCGTAGAGCGAGCTGCCCACGGCCGCGGGATCGGGCAGCACCGACTCGGGCAGCACGCTCTCCTCGTGGGCCATGACGACCTCGTCGGCCAGGCGCAGGCGCTTCAGGCGCGCCACGCGGCTGCCCGCGGGCAGCTCCAGGCGCGCGCGTTCCTCGCGCGTGGGCGCCTCCAGCGTGCGCGAGAGCCAGCGCGAGCTGGGCACGTAGCCGCGGCTGTGCAGCTCCTCGGAGAAGCTCGACAGGCGCGAGAGCGGCTGCTCCAGGCGCGGGGCGATGTAGTTGCCCGAGCCCTGGCGGCGCACGATGAGTCCCTCGCCCACGAGCTGGTCGATGGCCTTGCGCGTGGTGACGCGCGACAGGCCCAGGGAGTCGGAGAGCAGCCGCTCGGAGGGCAGCGCCTCGTGCGCCTGGTAGCGGCCCTCGCGCACGGCCTCGCTCAGGTGCCTGGCGAGCTGCAGGTAGAGCGGCGTGCTGTCGCCGGCGTCGGGCTTGAACTTGGGGCGCGCGCTCTTCTTCATCGCGGGATCGTCTCGCGGGCGCGGGCCGGGGCCGCGGCGGGCGCCCGCGGCCGGCGGGGCCGGTGCCGGGGTGCGTTATAATAAGACCAGTCTAATACCACGTCCCGGGAGCGTCAATCCGGGCGCGGGCCCGCCGGCGCCCTTGGCGCGCGGCGCGCGGGTTGCCTACACTGTCGCCTCGGCCTCACGTCCCCGACAAGAACCGCTCATCCCGGGAGGATCCATGCGTCCGCCTCACCTGCTAGCCTGCCTCGTCCTGTGCCTGCCCCTCGCCGCCGGCGCCGCCACCTTCCGCTGGGCATCCCAGGGCGATGCGGCCACCCAGGACCCGCACGCCCAGGACGAGGGCTTCACGAAGAGCCAGAACGCGCTGGTCTACGACCGGCTCATGCTGCGCAACAAGGACATGTCGCTCGCCCCGGGGCTCGCCACCGCGTGGAAGAACACCGCGCCGGGCAAGTGGACGTTCACCCTGCGCAAGGGCGTGAAGTTCCACGACGGCACGCCCTTCACCGCGGACGACGTGGTCTTCTCGTTCGAGCGCGCCGGCAAGTCGCGCCAGTTCCGCGCCTACGCCGGCCCCGCGGGCATCCCGCGCAAGGTCGACGACTTCACGGTGGAGTTCACGGTGCCGGCCGCCACGCCCCTGCAGGTGCTGCACATCGCCGAGGTGCCGGTGATGAGCAAGGCCTGGAGCGAGAGGAACGGCGCCGCCGCCGCGCAGGACTTCGCCACCAAGGAAGTCACCTACGCCTCGAAGAACGCCATGGGCACCGGCCCCTACCGGCTGGTTTCCTACGAGCCGGGCCTGAAGACGGTGCACGAGCGCAATCCCGACTGGTGGGGCCTCAAGGAAGGCCGCATGGAGGGCAACATCGACCGGATCGAGTACCGCCCCATCGCCAACGCCGGCACGCGCATGGCCGCGCTCAAGAGCGGCGAGATCGACTTCGTGCTCGACCCCTCCGTGCAGGACATCGCCAAGCTCAAGGAGGACCGCGACTTCAAGGTGTGGGAAGGCGACGAGTCGCGCGTGATCCTCATCGCGCTCGACCAGGCGCGCGACGAGCTGCTCTTCTCCGACGTGAAGGGGAAGAACCCGTTCAAGGACCGGCGCGTGCGCCAGGCGCTCTACCAGGGCATCGACATCCAGGCGATCCGCACGCAGGTGATGCGCGGCCTCTCCACGCCCACCGCCGTGCCCACGCCCAACCCGAAGGGCGAGGGCATCCCGGAGTCCCTCGACAAGCGCCTGCCCTACGACGTGGCCGCCGCGAAGAAGCTGCTCGCCGAGGCCGGCTACCCGAACGGCTTCGGCTTCACGCTGCACTGCCCCAACGACCGCTACGTGAACGACGAGAAGATCTGCGTGGCGCTCGCGGGGCTGTGGGCGCGCATCGGCCTCACCGTGAAGGTGGAGACCATGCCCAAGGCGCAGTACTTCCAGCGCACGCCCAAGAAGGAATTCAGCGCCTGCATGCAGGGCTGGGGCGACAACAACCGCGACGCGATGTTCACCATGCGACCGATCCTGCACAGCATGCAGCCGAACGGCGCCGGCGACACGAACTACGGCAACTTCAGGAACGCCGAGGCCGACGCGCTCATGGACAAGGCGGAGGTCGAGATGGACATGGCCAGGCGCCAGGGGCTCATCAACGACGCCATCCGCGCGATCCAGGCCGAGGTGAACATCCTGCCGCTGCACCGCCAGGTGGTGCCGTGGGTGTCGCGCACCAACGTGACGGTGACGCACCGGCCCGACAACTGGTTCTGGCCGCTCTGGGCCAGCCTCAAGTAGCCGCCCCCCTCGCCGGATACCGGCGCCCGGCCTGAACCCGGGCGCCCGCCCCCATGTCGCTCACCCACATCTGGACGGCCTTCTTCCTCATCGGCTTCGCGGCCGCGCTCGGGCAGTTCCTCTTCGCCGGCGACGTGGAGGTGTTCAAGCGCATCGTCGACGGCACCTTCGAATCCGCGCGCGTGGCGGTGATGGAGATCGCGCTGCCCCTCGCCGGCGTGATGACCTTCTGGCTGGGGATCCTCTCCATCGCGGAGAAGGCGGGCGCCATCCAGTGGCTCGCGCGCCTCATCGCGCCGCTCTTCTCGCGCATCTTCCCGAGCGTGCCGAAGGACCACCCGGCCACCGGGCACATGGTGATGAACTTCTCGGCCAACCTGCTCGGCCTGGACAACGCCGCCACGCCCTTCGGCCTGAAGGCGATGGAGAGCCTGCAGTCGATCAACCCGCGCAAGGACGAGGCGAGCGACGCGCAGATCATGTTCCTGGTGCTGCACACCTCCGGGCTCACGCTCATCCCGCTGTCGATCATGGCGCAGCGCGCGGTGCTGGGCGCGGCCGACCCGTCCGACATCTTCATCCCCTGCCTCATCGCGACCTACGCGGCCACGATGGTGAGCATGGTGGCCGTGGCCCTGCGCCAGCGCATCAGCCTCGCGAACGGCGTGGTGCTCGGCTGGCTGGGCTCGATCACGGTGTTCTTCGCGCTGCTCGTGTGGTTCATGACCGCGCGCCTCACGCGGCCCGAGGTGGAGGTGCTCTCCAAGGTGGCGAGCAACCTGATCCTCTTCTCGATCGTGATCGCCTGCCTGCTCGCGGCGATGCGCCGGAAGGTGAACGTGTACGAGGCGTTCATCGAGGGGGCCAAGGGCGGCATCCAGACCTCGATCCTGATCATCCCGTACCTGGTGGGCATGCTCGTGGCCATCGGCGTGCTGCGCAACTCCGGCGTGCTCGGCCACGTGGTGTCGGCCTTCGCGTGGGTGTTCTCGAGCCTGGGCTGGAACACGGACTTCACCGCGGCGCTGCCCACCGCGCTCATGAAGCCCATCAGCGGCAGCGGCTCGCGCGCGATGATGATCGACGCGATGAAGACCTACGGCGTGGATTCGTTCGTGGGGCGCCTCGCGTGCATCTTCCAGGGCTCGGCGGACACCACCTTCTACATCGTCGCGCTCTACTTCGGGTCGGTGGGCATCACGAAGACGCGCTACGCGATCTCGTTCGGGCTGATCGCGGATTTCGCCGGGGTGATCGCGGCGATCCTCATCGCCTACGCCGTGTTCCACTAGAACCGAAGGGAACTGAAGGGGACTGTCCCCTTCAGTTCCTTCAGCGCTTCGAGAATCCGGCGAGCAGGCCGAGCACGGGCTGCCCGGCTTCCTTGCGGATGACCGATTCCTCGATCTTCCATTCCGCCAGGCCGTGCGCGGCGGCGAGCGAGCGCAGGTACTGCGCCGAGTGCGCGTAGCGGCCCGAGCGGGCCAGGTGGAAATTCCCGTCGCCCTCGAGCCGCTCCACGGAGAAGGCGAAGAGGCCGCCGGGCGCCAGGCTGCGCTCGACCGCCCGGAAGATCGGGTCGAGGTCGCCCACGTAGACGAACACGTCCATGGCGGCGGCGAGGTCCGTGCCGCCGGCCGGGCGCGCGTCGAGCCAGGCGGCGATCTCGGCCTCGCCCAGCGAATCGTAGAGGCCCCGCTCGCGCGCCTTGGCGAGCATCTGCCCGGAGAGGTCCACCCCGGCGAGGCGCGCGGCCCAGGGCTTGAGCACCAGGCCCGACAGGCCCGTGCCGCAGCCCAGGTCGTCGATGCGCAGGCGGCCTGCGCGATCGCCCACCCACGGCGCGAGGAACGCCTCCATGCGCTGCGGCGTGCGGTACTCGAGATCGCCGAGCAGGCGCTTGTCGAAATCCTCGGCGAAGCGGTCGAAGAAGCCCTTGATGTAGTCGTCGGGGGCGCGGCCGGTCTGCACGCCGGCGATGGCATCGCGCAGGTGGCGCAGGCCGCCGTTGGCCGGGTCCAGGGCGAGGGCGCGGTCGAGCGCGGCGACCGCCTCGCCGTCCTGCTTCGCCTGGTAGCACTGCTCGCCCAGGTTGATCCAGGCTTCCTTGTAGTCCGGGCGCAGGCGCACCGCCTCGCGCAGCTGCGCGATGGCTTCCTCGAAGCGCTTGAGGCGGCCCAGGGCATTGCCGAAGTTGTTGCGCGCGACCGCGAGCGAGGGATCGGCCGCGACGGCGGAGCCGAAGGCCTCGGCGGCACCGGCGATGTCCCCGCGCGCGAGCCGGCACATGCCCAGGCCGTTCAGCACCTGCGGCACGCCCGGGCGCAGGCGCAGCGCGCGGCCATAGGCCTCCTCGGCCTCGGCGTGGCGGTGGGCGCCCTCGAGCACGCTGCCCAGGTTGGCGGCCGCCTCGAAGAACGCCGGGCGAAGCAGCAGCGCCTTGCGGTAGCTCTCGACCGCCTCGTCAACGCGGCCCAGCGCCGCCAGGCAGATGCCCTGCACGAACCGGTACTGCGAATCGGCGCCCGCGAGCGAGACGGCCTTCTCCACCGCGGGCAGCGCCTCGGCATGCCGGTTCTGGAAGAGGGCGCACAGCGCGAGGACGTAGTGCGCCTCGGCGGCGCGGGGCTTGCGCTCGAGCACGCGGCGCGCGTGCGCCTCGGCCTGCAGGAAGCGGCCGGCGTGCGCGTGCTCGGTGGCCGCGCGCAGCTCGGCGGCGATCGGGTCCGGCGAACTCATCGGGCGGGAGGCCGGACCGTCAGTTCTTCGGCGCGCTGGCGGGCAGGTACTCGAAGACCTTCACCACGCGCGAGACGCCGGAGGTGGAGCGCGCCACCTCGACGGCGGCATCGCCCTCGGCGGGCGTGACCAGGCCCATGAGGAAGACGGAGCCGGCCTCGGTCACGACCTTCACGTGGTTGGGCGAGAACAGGCCGTTGCCGAGCATGCGCGTCTTCACGTTGGAGGTGATGAGCGAGTCGTTGCCGCGGGAGGTGACCGAGGCGTTGCCGCTCACCACGATCTCGTTGGTGACCTCGCGCACGTTCTCCAGGGACCTCACGGCCTCCTCGATGGCCTTCTTCATCTCTTCCGAGGGCGCCTCGCCGGTGAGCAGCACGCGGCGGTTGAAGCTCGTGGTGTTCACGTGCGCGGCCGAGAACTGGCGCGAGATGCGCGAGAGCGACTTCCATTCGATGTTCTCTTCCTCGACGTAGATGCCGGTGGTGCGGCGGTCGTCGATGCCGGTGGTGCGGCGGTCGTCGGCCATGAGCGCGGTGCCCACGCCGGCGGCCGCGACGCCGGTGGCGGCGAGGGCGAAGCAGCCCGAGAGCAGGGGGGCGAGGGCGAGGACGATGAGCAGCGGCGGGATTCTGGGCATCAGGGGGCTCCGTGGAGAACGTGGTCGACGACGTCGCAAAGGGCGTGCAGGGCGAGGATGTGCACTTCCTGGATGCGCATGGTGCGCGGGTGCGCGACATTCAGGTGGAAATCGCCGGGACCGAGGCTGCGGCCCATCTCGCCGCCGTCCCTGCCCGTGAGCGCGATGACCGCGAGGCCGCGCGCGCGGGCGACCTTCATGGCCTCGAGCACGTTGCGCGAGTTGCCCGAGGTGGAGATGCCCAGCAGCACGTCGCCCGGGCGCCCGAGGGCCTCGACCTGGCGCGAGAAGACGCGGTCGAAGGCGTAGTCGTTGCCGATGGCGGTGAGGGCCGAGGTGTCGACGGTGAGGGCGATGGCGGGCAGGCCGGGGCGCTCGCGCTCCAGGCGGCCGACCAGCTCGGCGGCGATGTGCTGGCTGTCCGCGGCCGAGCCGCCGTTGCCGCACAGCAGCAGCTTGCCGCCGGCCTGCAGCGCCCTGGCGAGGGCCACGCCGGCGCGGGCGACCTCGGGGGCGAGCGTCTCGGCCATGCGCTGCTTGAGCTCGATCGAATCCTGGAAATGGGTGCGGACGTGCGAGGTGAAATCCATGGGACTGGGGCGGCTTCCGGTTCTGCGGTGGGCGCATTGTAGCCCTTGGGAATGGCGGCGAGTGCCTCAGGCCAGTTCGAAGGCCGCGCGGATCCAGCAGGGCGGGCCCTCGGCGCCCTCCCAGGTAAGGACATCGAAGCGGCACGGCGGTTCCGCGCCCAGGCGCGCGAGGTAGTGCCGCGCGGCGGCGGCGAGGCGCGCCTGCTTGCGCGCATCCACGCTGGCGGCGGCGCCGCCGAAGGCGAGGCCCGAGCGGGCCCGCACCTCCACGAAGACGAGCACCTCGCCATCGCGCGCGACGATGTCCACCTCGCCCAGGCGGCAGCGGTAGTTGCGCTCGAGGATGTCGAGGCCCTGGCGCGCCAGGAAGGCGGCCGCGGCCTCCTCCGCCCCGGCGCCGCGCAGGCGCGCGAGGCGGCCGCCGCTCATGGCGTGGGGCGCAGAGGGACGGCTCGCCCGGCATCGAAGCCCGCGGGCACGAGCGTGCGCGCGAAATGCCTCGAGGGCTCGAGGACCAGGCGACCGGTGACGCCATCGAGCGTGAAGGCCTTCGCGTCCGACTGCAGCAGGAGCGAGCAGAGGCGGTACGCGTCGATGCCCAGGGCGTAGAGGCGCTCCTGCTCGACGCCCAGCGGGCTGCGGGGCGGCGGGTAGATCATGACGGCGGGATGGTCGGGCTGCACGAACCAGGGCATGTCCAGATAACGCACGCCCTCCAGGTCCACGTTGACCGTCGGCTCGGCGCGCGGGTCGATGCCGAGCGAGGCGGCATAGACGGCGAGCGAGCCGGAGATGTAGGGGCGCACCGCGCGAGTGGCGGACTGGTCGAGCGCGAGGAAGACCATGTCGGCCTTCAGGGCCGCGATGCGCTCCTTGATGGCGGGGGCCTCCTCCGGGTTGCCGGAGAAGACGACGCGCTGCGAGACGCCCGCGGCCCGGCTCCATTCGCGCTCGAAGGCCTCGGCCGCCCGCCGGCCCAGTGGCGAGTTCGAGGTGATCACGATCGCCGAGAGCCAGCCGTCGTTGATCGCGAGCAGCGCCGCCTGGCGCGCCTCCTGGTCCGCGGCGAGCGAGACGGCGTACATGCGCGCCGGCAGCTCGGCCTCCTGCGGCTCGTTGAGCGCGAGCGTGGGCTGGCGGGGGCAATCGCTGCGCGCGAGCCCCGTGGCGCCATCGCGCGTGAGGCCGGCCACCACCATCACCGCGCCTTCCTGCTGCGCGCGCTGGCACGCCTCGAGCGCGCCGGCCCCTTCGTCGGCCGTCGCGTAGACGCGGACCGGCAGCGCGTTCCTGCCCGCGACCTCGGCCGCGCCGACGAATCCCTGGCGCACCGCGTCGGCCACGCGGCCGAGCGAGGGCG
>JBGAOO010000151.1:0-8155 GCA_044221765.1 Usitatibacteraceae bacterium
GGTTGCCGATCGCCTCGCGGAACTCGGCCGGGATGGGGCCGGGATGCTCGATTGTGAGGTAGGAGATGCAGCGGCGCGCATCGAGCTGGTAGGGCGCCACGATCGCCCGCGTGGGGCAGATGTCGAGGCAGCGCGTGCACGTTCCGCAGTGCTCGGCGACGGGCGGGTCGGTCGCCAGCTCGAGCCCGGCGAAGAGCTCGCCCAGGAAGAAGGTGGAACCGGCTTCCCGCGTGAGGAGCAGCGTGTGCTTTCCGCGCCAGCCGAGCCCCGCCCGCGCGGCGAGCGCGACTTCCATCACGGGGGCGCTGTCGGTGAAGACGCGGTAGGGGAAGGCGCCCAGTTCCGCCACCATGCGATCGGCGAGGGCCTGCAGGCGCGTGCGCAGGACCTTGTGGTAGTCCCGGCCCGTGGCATAACGCGAGAGATAGGCGAGGCTGGGATCGGCCAGCACGGCTCCGGCCTCGCGCGCCCCGGCCGGCCAGTAGTCCAGGCGCACCGTGATCACGCAGGCCGTGCCGGGCACCAGTTCGGCCGGGCGCGAGCGGCGGGTGCCGTGGCGTGCCATATAATCCATGCTGCCGTGCCATCCGCGGCCGAGCCAGTCGAGCAGGCGTGCCTCCTCCTCGGCCAGGTCGATGCCGGAGATCGCGACGGCATCGAAGCCCGCTTCGCGTCCCCACTGCTTCACGCGCTCGGCGAGCACCGCCGGCGATGCGATCCCGTTCATGTCCGCGAATGGTAGCCCGAAGCGGCACCTGCCACCCCGTGACCACGCTCCCGCTCCCCGACGAAGAAGCCACCCTGGCCCTGGGCGCCTCGCTCGCTCCGCACGCGAGGGCGGGGCTCGTCATTTCCCTGCAGGGCGACCTCGGCGCGGGCAAGACGACGTTCGCTCGGGGCCTGTTGCGGGGCCTGGGCCACGCCGGGCGGGTGAAAAGCCCGACCTACACGCTGGTTGAAGTTTATGAAGTTTCTAGGTTAAGCTTGTATCACTTTGATTTTTATCGGTTCCAAGACCCAAGGGAATGGATCGACGCAGGGTTCAGGGACATGTTCCACGGGCAGGGCCTGTGTCTGGTCGAATGGCCGGAGAAGGCCTTGGGCCTGCTGCCGCCAGCGGACCTGGCTATCCGGCTGGACTGGGAGGCGTCGGGACGCCGCGCGAGGATCGAAGCCGGCACGCCTGCGGGGGAGCGCTTGCTCTCGGCCTGGCTGCCTTCCTGATCCTGCTGGTGCTGCTCGCCTCGCCCGCGCGCGCGGCCGAGCCCGTGCTCGCGAGCCGCGTGTGGCCCGCGCAGGAATACACGCGCGTCACCTTCGAGACGGCAAGGCCGGTCCGCCACCAGTTCTTCTTCGTGCAGGATCCCGAGCGCCTCGTGCTGGATCTCGAGGGCGTCGACATGAACGAGGAGCTCAGGAGCGTCGTCGCGAAGGTGCGCGACGACGATCCGTACATCAAGCAGGTGCGTGTCGCGCGCAACCGCCCCAACGTCGTGCGCGTCGTGTTCGACCTCAAGTCGGCGGTGAAGCCCTACGTCTTCCCGCTCGCGCCCGCCGGCGAGTACAAGCACCGGCTGGTGCTCGACATCTACCCCGAGAAGCCGAGCGATCCGCTGCTCGCGCTCGTGCAGCCGCAGCCCGACCCGATCGGCGAGATGGCCCGCGCGCCGGTGCTCGAGGCGCCTGCGGCAGCGCCTGAAGCGCCCGTCGCGCCGGCCCGGCCCGCGCCCGAGGCGGCGAAGCCCGAGGCGGCGAAGCCCGAGACGCCCGACCTGCCGGTGGTGAAGCTCGAGCCGTCCCGGTCGCTCTCCAAGGGCAAGCCCGCGCCGCGGACGACGCGGATGGTGACGATCGTGATCGATGCCGGGCACGGCGGCGAGGATTCGGGTGCGCGCGGGCGGGCGGGCACCCTGGAGAAGGACGTGACGCTCGCCATCGCCAAGCGGCTGAAGGAGCGCATCGACCTGGAGCCGGGGATGCGCGCCTTCCTCACGCGCGAGGCCGACTACTTCATCCCGCTCGCCCAGCGCGTCACCAAGGCGCGGCGCCTGCAGGCCGACCTGTTCGTGTCGGTGCATGCCGACGCCTTCGTGCAGCCGCACGCGCGCGGCTCCTCCGTCTTCGCCCTGTCCGAGCGCGGCGCGACCTCGACGGCGGCCAGCTGGCTCGCCAAGCGCGAGAACGAGTCGGACCTCATCGGCGGGGTGAACCTGGGCGTGAAGGACCCCGTGCTCGCCCGCACGCTCCTCGACCTGTCGCAGACGGCGACCATCAACGACTCGCTCAAGCTGGGCAAGGCGGTGCTGGGCGAGCTGGGCGACGTCAACTCGCTGCACAAGAAGGCCGTCGAGCAGGCGGGATTCGCCGTGCTCAAGTCGCCCGACGTGCCCTCGATCCTGGTGGAGACGGCCTTCATCTCCAACCCGCAGGAGGAGAAGCGCCTGAAGGACGCGGGCTACCAGGCCAGGATGGCCAATGCGATCCTGCAGGGCATCCGGCGCTACCTCGCGCAGAACCCGCCGCTCGCGCGCACGCGCCTGGCGCAGAACCCCTAGGAAAGCCGCTCAGCTCAGGGCGGAGCGCGTCTCGACGCTCGCGCCCTGCGCGCGCAGCATCGCCGTGGCCTCGAGCGAGGTGAGCGGGCGCGAGAACAGGTAGCCCTGGAAGGCGTCGCACTGGTTGTCGCGCAGGAACTCGAGCTGCTGGCGGTTCTCCACGCCCTCGGCGATCACGCGCAGCTTCAGGCGCTTGGCCATCGCGATGATCGCCTCGGTGATGGAGCCGCTGGGCGCGTCGCCGGGCACGTTGGCGATGAACGAGCGGTCGATCTTGATCGCGGTGGCGGGCAGGCGCTTCAGCTGCCCGAGCGAGGAGTAGCCGATCCCGAAGTCGTCCACCGCCACGCCCATGCCGACCGAGCGCAGCTGCTCGAGCACCTCGATCGACTGCTCGAGGTTGCGCATGATCATCGTCTCGGTGATCTCCAGCTCGATTCGCCGGGGGTCGACGCCCGCCTCGCGCACCAGGGCGAGCAGCGCCGGCACGAGCTTGCGCGACATGAACTGGCGCGGCGAGATGTTCACGGAGACGACGACCTCGCCGATGCCTTCCTCCTCCCAGGTCTTCAGCTGCCGGCAGGCGGTGCGGAAGGCCCACTCGCCCAGCTGCACGATGAGGCCCAGCTCCTCCGCCACGAAGATGAAGTCCTTGGGGAAGATCTCCCCGCGCACCGGGTCGTTCCACCGGATGAGCGCCTCCATCCCCGCGATGCGCCCGGTGGCGAGGTCCACCTGCGGCTGGTAGCGCAGGAAGAACTCCTCGTTCTCGATGCCGCGGCGCAGCTTGCCCTCGATCTCCAGGCGCTTGGAGAGCAGGAAGTTCAGGTCGCTGGTGAAGAAGCGGACCGTGTTGCGGCCGGCGTCCTTCGCCTGGTACATCGCGCTGTCGGCGTGCTTGAGCAGGTGGTTCACGTCCGTCGCGTCGTTCGGGTAGTGCGAGATGCCGATGGAGGGCGTGATGTGGATCTCCTGCCCGCCGATCTCCGAGGGCTTCGCCAGCTCGCGCAGGATCTTGTCGGCGACGATGCGCGCGTTCTCGGGGCGCTCCAGGTCCGGCAGGATGATCACGAACTCGTCGCCGCCCTCGCGCGAGACCGTGTCCACCTCGCGCACGCACGAGGAAAGGCGCCGCGCGACGTCCTTCAGGATGTAGTCGCCGGTGTCGTGCCCGAGCGTGTCGTTCACGAGCTTGAAACGGTCCAGGTCCAGGAAGAGCACGGCCACGTGCCGCTGCTTGCGGCGCGCCTGCATGATCGCCTGGTTCAGCCGGTCCTGCATGAGCCGCCGGTTGGGCAGGCCCGTGAGCGCGTCGTGGTGCGCCATGTAGTGGATGGTGCGCTCGGTGTTGACCCGCTCGGTCACGTCCTGCACGAGCGAGGCGAAGCCCACCACGCGCCCGCCCGGGTCCACCAGCGGCGTGTTGTACCACTCGCAATGGATGGCGCGGCCGGTGCGCGTCACGTTGTCCAGGGTGATCTTGGTGCCGTCGCGCCTTTGCTGCAGCTCCTCCCACATCGCGGCGAGCGCCTCGGCGCCCGCGGGCGGCACGACCAGCTCGGTGGCGAGCTTGCCGAGCGCCTCGCGCTCGGCGAAGCCGAAGATGCCCTCGGCCGCGGGGTTCCAGGCCGTCACGCGGCCCTCGCGGTCCCACTCGATGACGGCGAGGGGCGTGCGATCCACGTGCATGCGCAGCTTCTGCGCCGAGAGCAGCTCGGACTGCTGCGCCTTCAGCCGCTCGACCATCTCCTCGGCGAGCGCCTCGTTCGCCTGCTGCAGCCGCCCTCGCTCGAGCGCGAGCTCGGTGGAAAGCGCCGCGCGGTCCTTGCGCACGGCGAGCGAATCCACCAGCGCGCGGTTGAGCTTGGCGTGCACGTAGGGCAGCACGAGCACCAGCAGGAGTATCGCGCCGGAGAGGAAGGCCTGGTTGCGCTCGCCGGCGAAGCCCAGCGAGAGCGCGAAGGGCATGAGGCCCACGAACGCGGTGATCTTGTACGCGTAGGGGTGCGGCGCGTAGTAGCCCACCGCGCCGGTCACCAGCAGCGTGACGAGCATCACCACGGAGAGCCTCTGCGCCAGGTGCGCCGAGTCCGGCAGCAGCACCGTGCCCAGGATCGCCCACAGGATCGCGGTCACGATGGAGCCGGCCAGGAAGTAGCGCTCCCACGCGGGAAGCGCCGGCCCCCCGGGATTGCGGTCGACGAACACCTTGTAAAGGCCGTAGCGGGCGATCGTCACCACCGCGATGACGACGAACCACGCGAAAAGGCCGGGGCGGGCGAGCTGGTCCCAGAGGATGGCGCCGAGGATGAAGACGACCAGCAACGTCGCGAGGTAGCCGACGAGCGAGAACCGGAACAGCAGGCGCACCTGCTCCTCGCGGATCGGACCGCTGCTCTCCAGCGCCGGACCGGTGGCCTCGCGGACCGGGGCGGTCGTCTCGTAGGGGGTCATGCCGCTCCTGGGCGCCTTGGAACGAACGGCGGTATCGGCGCTCTCCATTGACGGCGTTGAGTGTAACATTGCATTGATTTCATGGCCAAAATTCCCTAGCCGCGCGCCCGCGCGCCGGCGCTCCCGATGGGCCTCATCCACGCGCTTCCCGACCTCCTCGTGAACCAGATCGCCGCCGGCGAGGTGGTGGAACGTCCGGCCTCCGCGCTGAAGGAGCTGGTCGAGAACAGCCTGGATGCGGGCGCGCAGTCGGTATCGGTCGATCTCGCCGAGGGCGGGGTGCGCCGCATCCGCGTGGCCGACGACGGCGGGGGCATCGACCGCGACGACCTGCCGCTCGCCCTCGCGCGCTTCGCCACGAGCAAGATCGCGACGCTGGAGGACCTGGAGCGCGCGGCGACGCTCGGTTTCCGCGGCGAGGCGCTCGCCTCGATCGGCGCCATCTCGCGCCTCACGCTCGCCAGCCGCCGCGCCGGCGAGCGGCATGCCTGGCGCATCGCCTGCGACGGCGGCGCGCTCTCGGCCGTCGAGCCGGCCGCGCTCGCCGCCGGCACCACGATCGAGGTGGAGGAGATCTACTTCAACACGCCGGCGCGCCGCAAGTTCCTGAAGAGCGAGGCCACGGAGTTCGCGCGCTGCGAGGAGGCCTTCTCGCGCATGGCGCTCTCGCGGCCGGGCGTCGCGTTCTCGCTCGTGCACAACGGCCGGCGCGTGGCGCACCTGGCGCCGTCCGGCGCGCGCGAGCGCATCGCGGGGGTCGTCGGCGAGGATTTCGCGCAGGGCGCGGTGGAGGTGTCGGCCGCCGGCGCCGCGGTCTCCCTGTCGGGTTTCGTCGCCGCGCCAGGCTTCACGCGCGCCTCGCGCGATGCGCAATACCTGTTCGTGAACGGGCGCTTCGTGCGCGACAAGGTCGTGGCCCATGCCATCCGGGAGGCCTATGCCGACGTGCTGCATCACGATCGCCATCCGGCGTACGTGCTTTTCCTCGCCGCCGACCCGCGGCTGGTGGACGTGAACGTGCACCCGGCCAAGACGGAGGTGCGCTTCCGCGACGCGGGTGCCGTGCACCAGTTCGTCTTCCACGCGCTTTCCCGGGCGCTCGCCTCCCCGCTTGCCGGATCGGCCAGGCCGGCCGTTTCCGTGCCCGGGGTCGCCCCGGCCTTTGCGGTGCAGGGCTCGCTCGGGGTCGCGCAGCCGGCCGCCCGCTACGAGGCGCTCTTCGCCTCGGCGGTGGCCAGCGAGGCGCGCGCGGGTTCACCGGGCGAGGCGCCCCTGCCCGGCGCGCCGCCGCTGCTCGGCTACGCGCTCGCGCAGCTGCATGGCGTCTATGTCCTCGCGCAGAACGCCGCCGGGCTGGTGCTCGTCGACATGCATGCGGCGCACGAGCGCATCGTCTACGAGAAGCTCAAGGACGCCCTCGAGTCCTCGCGGCTGCCGTCGCAGCCCCTGCTCGTGCCGGTGCCGATGCCGGCGACGGCCGAGGAGGTCGAGGAGGCGGCGCGTTCGCAGGAGGCGCTCTCGAGCCTGGGCTTCGAGGTCGGCGGTGCCGGCCCGCGCGAGCTGGTCGTGCGCGCGGTGCCGGCCCTGCTCGCCGACCTGGACGTCCCCGCGGTCCTGCGCGGCGTGCTCGCGGAAATGCGCGAGTTCGGGGCGAGCCGGGCACTGGTCGAGCATCGCAACGAACTGCTCTCGACCATGGCCTGCCACGCCGCCGTGCGGGCGAACCGAAGCCTCACGGTGCCGGAGATGAACGCGCTGCTGCGGGAGATGGAGCGGACCGAGCGCGCCGGCAGCTGCAACCACGGACGGCCGACGTGGGTGCAATTCTCGATGCCGGAGCTCGACCGCCTCTTCCTGCGCGGGCGCTAGAAGCCGCCCGATGCGCGAGCCTCCACCCGCCGTCTTCGTGCTCGGCCCCACCGCGAGCGGCAAGACGGCGGTCGCCCTCGAGCTGGCCGGGCGCTTCCCGGTCGAGATCGTGAGCGTGGACTCGGCGCTCGTGTACCGGGGCATGGACGTGGGCACCGCCAAGCCCGATGCGGCCACGCTCGCGCGCCACCCGCACCACCTCGTGGACATCGTCGAGCCCACCGACGCGTATTCCGCGGGGCGCTTCCGCGCGGACGCGATGCGGATCGCCGCGCAGGTCGCCGCCCGCGGACTCGTGCCGCTCTTCGTGGGCGGCACCATGCTCTACGAGCGCGCCCTGATGCGCGGCCTGGCGACGCTGCCGCCCGCCGATGCCGGCATTCGCGCCGCGATAGAGGCCGAGGCCCGCGAACGCGGCTGGCCGGCCCTGCATGCCGAGCTCGCCCGAGGCGATCCGGAGACGGCCGCGCGGCTGGAGCCGGCGGACGCCCAGCGGGTGCAGCGCGCGCTCGAGGTGCTGCGCGTTTCCGGTCGGCCGCTGTCGGATTTCCACGCGCGCGAGGAGCGCGCGCCCGCGCCCTTCGAGGCCCTCGCCATCCTGCTCGAGCCGTCGCGCCGCGAGAAGTCCTCGCGCTTCGCGAGCGCCACGCGCTCACGGCGCAATTGCCGTCGATGCGCGCCGTGGGCTACCGGCAGGTGTGGGAGGTGCTGGAGGGCGCGGCGAGCCGGGAGGCGCTGGCCGAGCGGGGCATCGCGGCGACGCGCCAACTCGCCAAGCGCCAGCTGACGTGGCTCAGGGGGCGCGGCGACGGGGTGCGGCTGGATTGCCTGCGCCCCGACCTCGCGGGCGAGGTGGCGGGGCGCGTGGGGCGGTTCCTGGACGCGGCGCTCAGTCGTCGCCGTGGTACTTGAAGCTCACCTTCATCTTCGCGCGGTACACCAGCTTGCCGTCCTCGATCTTCACGTCCAGCTGGATCACTTCCGCCACGCGCAGGTCGCGCAGGCTCTTCGAGGCCGACTTGATGCCGTTCGCCGCGGCGGCGGCCCAGGATTCCTGGCTCGTGCCGACGATCTCGATGATCTTGTAGACGGCGGGAACGGCCGCGCGGGGTTTGCTCGCCTTCGCCTTCTTGGCCATGCTTTCCTCCGGGAGAGTGTTCTTGGATGATCCTGCCGGATCACTATACCCCCGCGAAAGTCGGACGGGAATTCAGCGCGCGCGCTTCACTTCCACCTGTGCGCCGCCCTCGGCGAAGGTGAGTTCGAGCCCTTCGCCC
>JBGAOO010000152.1:0-8288 GCA_044221765.1 Usitatibacteraceae bacterium
GAAGCCGGCCGCGAGGCCGACCTGGCCCCGCTCCTCGCGCTCTTCGGCCCGCGCCGCGCCGACGGCGCCCACGCGATCGAGCTGCGCTGATGCCCGCGCCGGCCTACCGGGCGCCGCGCTGGCTCGCGAACCCGCACCTGCAGACCATCTACGGCTCGGTGTTCGCCGCCAAGCCCGCCGTGGCCTACCGCCGCGAGCGCTGGGACACCCCGGACGGCGATTTCGTCGACACCGACCACGTGGACGGCGCCCCCGGCGCGCCGCGCGTGCTGCTCTTCCACGGGCTCGAGGGCTCGTCGGACTCGGCCTATGCGCGCGCGCTCATGTTCCGGGTGAAGGCGCGCGGCTGGCACGGCACGGTGGTCAATTTCCGCGGCTGCAGCGGCGAGCCCAACCGGCTGCCGCGCGCCTACCACTCGGGCGACTCGGCCGAGGTGGACTGGATCGTGCGGCGCCTGGCCACCGGGCAGCAGGGCGCGCCGCTCTTCGCGGCCGGGGTCTCGCTCGGGGGCAACGCGCTGCTCAAGTGGCTGGGCGAGGCCGCGGGCGAGGCGCCCTCGCTCCTCGCCCGCGCGGCGGCCGTCTCCGCGCCGCTCGACCTCATGGCGGCGGGCGAAGCGCTCGGGCGCGGCTTCTCGCTCTTCTACGCGAAGCATTTCCTCGCCACGATGAAGTCGCGCGCCGGGGCCAAGCTCGCGCGCTTCCCCGGCATCTTCGACGGCGAGCGCATGCGCCGCTCGCGCACGCTGCGCGAGTTCGACGACGTGGTGACCGCGCCCCTGCACGGCTACCGCGACACCGACGACTACTGGACGCGCGCGAGCGCCAAGCCGCTGCTTGCGCGCATCGCCGTGCCCACGCTGGTGCTCAACGCGCGCGACGATCCCTTCCTGCCGGACGAGGCGCTGCCGGCCCCGGAAGAGGTCTCCCCCGCAGTCACGCTAGAATTCCCCTCCAAGGGCGGCCATGTCGCCTTCGTCTCGGGTCCCTTTCCCGGCCACATCGGCTGGCTGCCCGAGCGCCTGCTCCGATTCTTCGACTCCCCAGACTGAAAGCCCCATGAACTCCCCCGTCGCCCCCGAGATCTTCAAGGCGTACGACATCCGCGGCATCGTGGATCGCACGCTCACCGAAACCGCCTGCGAACGCATCGGCCTCGCCCTGGGCACCCTGGGCGCGCGCCGCGGCGTGAAGCGCTTCATCGTCGGCCGCGACGGGCGCCTGTCCGGCCCGCGGCTGGCCGCCGCCCTGACGCGCGGGCTCACCGCGGCCGGCATGGACGTCACCGACATCGGCGTGGTGGCGACCCCGGTGGTGTACTTCGCCACCCACGAGCTCGCCACCGGCAGCGGCGTCATGGTGACCGGCAGCCACAACCCGCCCGAGTACAACGGCCTGAAGATGATGGTGGGCGGCGACACGCTCTCGGGCGAGGCGATCCAGGACCTGCGAAAGCTCGTCGAGGCCGGCGACTTCGCCAAGGGCCGGGGCGAGGTGGAGACGCGCGACATGGTGCCGGCCTACCTCGACCGCATCGTGGGCGACGTGAAGCTCGGGCGCCTCATGCGCATCGCGATCGACTGCGGCAACGGCTCGCCCGGGGCGATCGCCCCCGCGCTCTTCCGGCGCCTGGGGTGCGAGGTGCAGGAGCTCTTCTGCGAGGTGGACGGCAATTTCCCCAACCACCATCCCGACCCCTCGCAGCCCGAGAACCTCGAGGACCTCATCCGCGCCGTGCGCGAGGGCCACGCCGAAGTGGGCCTCGCCTTCGACGGCGACGGCGACCGCCTGGGCGTGGTGACCAAGAACGGGAAGGTGATCTATCCCGACCGCCAGCTCATGCTCTTCGCCGCCGACGTGCTGCAGCGGAACCCGGGCGCGAAGGTCATCTTCGACGTGAAGTGCACGCGCAACCTGTTCTCCTGGATCCGCAAGCACGGCGGCGAGCCGGTGCTCTGGAAGACGGGCCACTCGCTCGTGAAGGCGAAGCTCAAGGAGACCGGCGCGCCCCTCGCCGGCGAGATGAGCGGCCACATCTTCTTCAAGGAGCGCTGGTACGGCTTCGACGACGGCCTGTATGCCGGCGCGCGGCTGCTCGAGATCCTCTCGCGCGCCCCGGAGGTCACGCAGGCGCTCGAGGGGCTGCCCGATTCGCTCAGCACGCCCGAGCTGCAGCTGAAGCTCGCGAAGGAAGGCGAGAACCACGCGCTCATCGCCGAGCTGCAGAAGAGCGCGCGCTTCGAGGGCGCCACGGACATCATCACGCTCGACGGCCTGCGCGTGGAGTACGCGGACGGCTTCGGCCTCCTGCGCGCCTCCAACACCACGCCCGTCGTGGTGCTGCGCTTCGAGGCCGACTCGCCGGCCGCGCTCGCGCACCTGCACCGCCTGGAGGACGGGCAGGTCCTCTCCCCCGAGGGCGAGCCCGACAGCCGCATGCACGTGGTGGTGAACGGCGCGCTCGCCGTCGCGCGCCCGGGCGCCGACGGGCAGTGGGACATCCTGCACACCCTCACCGCGGGCGACCTCGTGGGCGAGCTCTCCTTCCTCGACGGCACCCCGCGCTACGCCGCGCTGCGCGCCGTGGGGCAGACGGAGATCTTCAGCCTGGACCGCGCGGACATCGAGAGCCTGGTGGAGAAGAACCCCTGGATCGCCTACCGGCTCATGCGCGCGATCGTGCGCTTCACGCACACGCTGCAGCGGCGCATGAGCATGCAGTCGGCCGAGCTCATGCACTACCTGTACAAGAACCAGGCGAAGTACTAGCGGCGCGTCAGCGCACGCAGTTGCGGCCGTCCTGCTTGGCGCGGTAGAGCGCCGCGTCGGCCTCGGCCATCAGCTTCCCGGCCGTTTCCCCTTCCGCGGGAATGCAAGAGGCCACGCCCACGCTGATGGTGACCACGGGGACCACGGGCGAGCTCGGGTGGGGAATGGCCAGCGCCTCGCAGCCCTTGCGCAGGCCCTCCGCGAAAGCGAGCGCCGCGGGCAGGTCGGCCCCCGTGAGCAGGACGACGAATTCCTCCCCGCCGTAACGCGCGGCCAGGTCGCCCGCGCGCCCCACCGATCGCACCAGCATGCCGGCCACCGCCACCAGGCAGCGGTCGCCCTCGGGGTGGCCCACCGCGTCGTTGTATTGCTTGAAGGCGTCGATGTCGATCGCCGCCACGGCGAGCGGCAACTGCGCACGGCGCGCGCGGCGCCACTCCTCGGCGAGCACCTCGTCGAAGCGGCGCCGGTTCGGCAGCCCCGTCAGCGCATCGGCGAACGAAAGGCGCAGGAGCCGCTCGTTGGCGAGCCGCAGTTCCTCGGTGCGCTCGGCCACCAGGCGCTCCATCTCGCGCTGCCTCGCCCGCAGCGCGTTCGTGCGCAGCCGGTACACGCCGAAGGCGCCGGCCAGCGCAGCCAGGCACGCGAGGACGACGAACCAGAGCGCCTGGTAGAAGCGCGGCTCGACCGTGATCGCGAGCGGCACCTCGAGCTCGCTCCAGTGCTCGCCGTCGGTCGTGGCGGCCACCTGGAACCGGTACTTGCCGTGCGCGAGCGCGGGGAAAGACGCCTCGCGGGTCTGGCCGGCGTCGAACCAGTCGTCCGCCAATCCTTCCATGCGGTAGCGGAAGCGCACGCGGCTGGCATCCCGAAGCGTCATCGCCGAATAGCGGATGGACAGCGGCACCGGGCCGGGCGGCAGGACGACCGCCGCGCCCGTCGGCACGCTCGCGCCGCCGGCGATGACGCTCTCCAGCCGCACGGCGGGAGGCCGGCCGGCGCCGGGCAGGCGCCGCGGATCGACGATCACCAGCCCGTTCGTCGAGGGCAGCCACAGGCGCCCCTCGCGATCGACGGCGCCCGCGGGCTGGATGCCGCCCGCGAAGCTCGTGCTGCGCAGCGCATCGCCCGGGCCGAAGCCGGTCGAGCGCACCTTGGCGATGCGCCCATCCGCGAAGGCATCCAGCTCGCTGCGCTGCACGCGGAAGAAGCCGCGGTCGCAGGTCATCCACAGGCCCCCGGCGGCATCCTCGAGGATCGTCTGCGCGAGGCCGTCCCAGAGCCCGTCCGCAGGGCGGATGCCGGCCAGGCGCCCGTCGTGCAGGCGATTGATGCCCTGGCCGTTCGTGCCGATCCACAGGCTGCCGGCGGAATCCTCGTGCAGGGCCATGATCCAGTTGGACACCAGCCCGTCCGCCTTCGTGAGCACGCTGAAGCGGCCGTCGCGATAGCGCACGAGGCCCTGCCCCGTCGTCCCGAACCAGAGGTTCCCCACGCGGTCCTCGAGGATCGCGGTCACGCCCTCGGCCGGCGCGCCGGGCTCGCGCAGGGTGACGAAGCCCTTGCCGTCGAAGCGGGCGAGGCCCGCGCGCGTGCCGGCCCAGATCGTCCCGCGGCTGTCCTCGTAGAGCACGCGCACGTCCATCGTCGGCAGCCCCTGCGCGATGCCGTAGGCGGTGATGGCGCCGCGGACCCAGCGCGCCACGCCGCCGGTATAGGTGCCGATCCACAGGGCGCCGGCGCGATCCTCGATCACGGTGGCGACCTCGTCGGTGGGCAGGCCGTCCTTCTTGCCCACGACGGTGATGCGCCCGCCCTCCAGGTGGTTCAGCCCGCCGCCCGCGGTGGCGAGCCACGTGGAGCCGTCGCGCGCGTGGACGACGGAACGCACGTTGTCGTGGGAGAGTCCCTCGGGCGTGCCGAACACCGCGAAGTTGCGCTCGCGCAGCCGGTTGAGTCCCCCGGTCCAGGTGCCCACCCACACGCTGCCTTCGCGGTCGGCGTGCAGCGACCAGATCTGCGTGCCCGACAGCCCGCCGGCCGTGGAGAGCGAGGTGAAGCGCCCGCCCCTCATCCGGCTGATTCCCCCGCCCCAGGTGCCGATCCAGAGCGAGCCCAGCGCATCGCGCGAGAGGAAGGTGAGCTGGTCCGTGGGCAGCCCGTCCGCCGTGGTGAACGTGCGGATGTTCCCGTCGCGAACATGGGCGAGGCCGCCGCCGGCCGTCGCGGCCCACACGCCGCCCTCCGGGTCGGCCAGCACGGCACGCACTTCGCGGTGGGGGAAGCCGTTGCCCGGATCGAGGACCGCGAACTTGCCGCCGGCGTAGGAGACCAGGCCGCCGCCCGTGGTGCCGATCCACAGCGTGCCCTCGCGGTCGAAGGCGAGCGAGCGCAGGCGGTTGGTGGGCAGGCCGTCGGCCTCGCGGAAGACCTTCGTCGCGCCGTTCTCCCAGCGCACCAGCCCGTTCTCGCTGGCCGCCCAGACGACGCCGTCGGCGCCTTGCGCGAAGGCCCACACGCGCCGGTTGCCCGTGACCTCGCTCGCGATGCCGACCGAGAACTTGCCGTCGCGGTAGAGCGAGGCGCCGGCGATGTGCCCGATCCAGAGGTTGCGCTGGGCATCCTCCATGAAGCCGAAGACGGGCTGGGCGGCGAGCTCGGGCGTCTGCGCGCGATCGAACGCGGTGAAGCGCACGCCGTCGAAGCGCGCGAGGCCGCCGCCGGTGCCTACCCAGAGGTAGCCGTCGCTCGACTGGTAGAGGGACTGGACGGTGTTGCTCGGCAGTCCCTGCTCCGTCTGCCAGGCATCGACCTTGTACTGGGTGAGGGCCGGGACGGGCTGGCCGGGGCCGATCTCCTGCGCGGAGGCGGGCGACAAGCCGCACACGCCAGCGGCATGGAGCGCGATGGCAAGCAACGGCCGCGAGCACAGTCGCGCGAGAGCGCCTTGCAGGGTCCTGGTGGGCATCGGGGCCTCTTGTCGACCGGGCATTATGCCGCGCAAGGCAGGCAGGTGCATTGAGGGCGGGAGGGGGCGGCGCGCCGACCGAATCCCCTTCCCTTCCGGCCGCGAATCGCCAATCCTTGATCGCGTGCAACCTGTCGGGCCGCGGAAGGTCCATCGTGAAGGACCGAGCGCCCCGGAAAGCACCTGCCTTTCGCCGCCGGCGCGCACACGGAGCCCTGCCCCGTTCCCGGAAAGGAATCCCATGGCCAAGCCCACCACCCCGCCAAGCCGACCAGGAAGGCGAAGAAGCACGACCCGCTGACGGACATGCTGGTCGACGTGAACGAGAAGTTGCACGCCATCGGCCGGTTCGTGGCCGAGTTGCAGACGCACGGCGACCTGCACGACGGGCACATCGACCTCGCGAAGAACGCGAAGAAGCTCGCGAAGGAAGCGCACGCCTCGGTGAAGGCGATCCGCAAGGGCGGGTAGGCGCACGCCCGCGCTGCCCCGCGCAGGATCAACGCCGCACGGGACGCCTCGTCGGTGCCGCGCCCATGCGCCGCTCGAGGGCGCCCGCCGCCGCCGCCTTGAGCAGCCGGCGGAACGTGGGGCATTCGGCATGGCTGGGCGCGGGGCACGAGGCGGCATGCCTCAGCCCGTCGCTCATCGCCTTCAGCCGCTTGATCGTCGCATCGAGCTCGTCCGCCTTGGCCGAGAGCATCCTGCGGTCGATGCTCGGCTTGCCGCCCGGCGAGAACATCGAGGCGATCTCCTCCAGCGAGAAGCCGGCCGCCTGCCCCAGCGCGATCAGCGCCAGCTGGTCGAGCACGCCCGGGGCGAACCGGCGGCGCAGGCCCTGGCGCCCGGTGGAGGCGATCAGCCCCCGTTCCTCGTAGTAGCGCAGGGTCGAGGCCGGCACGCCCGAGCGCTTGGCGACTTCCGCGATATCCATGAAATTCCCCTTGACCTCAAGTTGACTTGAGCTTTTAGAGTGCCTCCATCGACCGCATCCGGTCAACACGGAAAGGCACTCATGAACCCCCTCCTGCAAGACCTCTCGCTCGTCGCTTCCGTCGGCATCGGCGCGACCGTCGTGATGGATCTCTGGCTCGCGCTCCTCGCGCGGCTGGGCGTGCCGACGCAGAAATTCGCGCTGATCGGCCGCTGGGCCGGCCACGCGCTGCGCGGCCGCTGGCATCACGAGGCGATCGCGAAGTCGCCCGCGGTGGCCGGCGAGGCCGCCCTGGGCTGGGCCGTCCACTACGCCGTCGGGATCGCGTTCGCCGGCCTGATGGCGGGCGTTGCCGGCATGGACTGGATGCGCTCGCCCAGCGTGCTCCCGGCCCTCGTCGTGGGCGCCGGCACCGTGGTCGCGCCCCTCTTCGTGATGCAGCCCGCGATGGGCGCGGGCATCGCCTCGTCGCGCACGGCCACGCCCGTGAGGAATGTTCTGCGCAGCCTGGTCAACCACACCATCTTCGGCGCCGGGTTGTACCTGGCCGCCGCCGCCCTTCAATCCTTCCCGCGCTGAGCCGCGCCGGCACCCCTCGAAAGGAAACCACGATGTCATCGCAATCTCCCGAAACGAAACGCCTCGCCGTCCTCTATCACAGCGCCCACGGCCACACCGAGCACATCGCGCGGCACGTGGTGGAAGGCGCCCGCCAGGTGCCCGGCACGCAGGTGCAGTTGCTGGAAGCCCCGCTCCTCGTCGGCAACGCCGATGCCTTGCTGCCGTTCGACGGCTACATCCTGGGCTCGCCGACCTACCTCGGCGGGGTGTCGGGACCCTTCAAGACCTTCATGGATTCCACGGGCCGGTTCTGGAAGGAACAGCGCCTCAAGGGCCGCCTCGCGGCGGGATTCACCGTGTCGTCGCTGCCGGCCGGCGACAAGCAGTCGACGCTGCTGTCGATGTTCGTGTTCGCCATGCAGCACGGGATGGTCTGGGTCGGGAACCCCGTGATTCCGGAGCAGCACCTGGGCGTGCCCTACGATGAGGCGGCCAATCGCCTCGGCTCCTGGTCGGGGCTGATGGCGCAGGCGGGCCACGGTTCGCCCGCGGATGCCTTCGTGCGCGGGGACATCCGCTCGGCGCGGATCTTCGGCCGCAACGTCGCCGAGGCGCTGCACCGCCTCGGGCCCGTTGCTCAAGTGGCGCCGGCGATGGAGGTGAGCGCATGATCCCCGCCCGCTACGCGCCGGCCCTGTTCGGCCTCATCCTCTCCGGCCTCATGTCCTTCGTGGTGTCGGGCATCGCGACCTGGCGCAACGCGGGGCTGGCGCCGGGATTCCTGGAACTCTGGACGGGGGCGTGGCTGCCGGCCTGGGCCGTCGCCTTTCCGATCGTGCTCGTGGTCGCGCCTGCGGCGCGGCAGCTCGTGCAGCGTCTCGTCATGCAGGATCGCAAGGGCTAGGGACTTGCCCGGAGGAAGCAAATGATGCCGAAATGGCGAATGACGTCCTTTGCCCGAATCGCAGGGGCTGCCCTTTTCGGCATCCTCGCTGCGTGGCCCGCCCGGGCCATCGACGAAGCAGCGCTCACGGACCGGTTGAAGGCCCGGTTCGA
>JBGAOO010000153.1:0-8119 GCA_044221765.1 Usitatibacteraceae bacterium
CTTCGCAAGGCGAAGGCCGCGGGCCCGGCCCCGGGCGAATGGGTGTCGACCGCCTGCCAGGGCTGCACGCAGTGGTGCGCGATCCAGATCTTCGTGCAGGACGGGCGCGCCACGCGCGTGCGCGGCAACCCCAACAGCAAGACCAACCACGGCTACGTCTGCCCGCGCGGCCACCTGATCCCGCAGCAGGTCTACGACCCGGACCGCATCAAGGTGCCGATGAAGCGCACCAACCCGGCCAAGGGCCGCGGCATCGACCCGAAGTTCGTGCCCATCTCCTGGGACGAGGCGCTCGACATCGTCGCCGGCAAGATGATGGAGCTGCGCGCCTCCAACGAGACGGACAAGTTCGTCTACATGCGCGGGCGCTACTCGGCCACCTCCACCGACCTGCTCTACGGCACGCTGCCCAAGGTGTTCGGCACGCCGAACTACTTCTCGCACAGCGCCATCTGCGCCGAGGCCGAGAAGATGGGCCCGGGCCTCACGCAGGGCTTCTTCGGCTACCGTGACTACGACCTGGACAAGACGATGTGCCTGGTGGCCTGGGGCACCGACCCGCTCGCCTCCAACCGCATGGTGCCGAACATGATCCACCGCTTCGGCGAGATCCTCGCGCGCGGCACGGTGATCGCGGTCGACCCGCGGCTGTCGAACGCCGCGTCCAAGGCGCACGAGTGGCTGCCCATCAAGCCGGGCACCGATGGCGCCCTGGCCGCGGCCCTCGCGCACGTGCTGCTCACCGAAGGCCTGTGGAACCGGGAGTTCGTCGGCGACTTCAAGGACGGGAAGAACGCCTTCGTGGCCGGCAAGCCGGTCGACGCCGCCGCCTTCGCCGAGAAGGAGACGAGCGGCCTCGCGAAATGGTGGAACCTCGAGCTGAAGGACGCGACGCCCGCCTGGGGCGAGAAGGAGACGCTCATCCCCGCCGCCCAGATCGTCCGCGTGGCACGCGCGATGGGCAAGGCCGCCCCGAAGGTCTGCGTGTGGATGGGGCCGGGGGTGGCGATGAACCCGCGCGGCACCTATGCGGCCATGTCCGTGCATGCGCTGAACGGCATCCTGGGCTCGATCGACGTCGAAGGCGGCGTCCTGCAGAGCTCGAGCGTGCCCACGGGCAAGTTCCCGAGCGCCGACAAGTACGTCGACGAGCAGGCCAAGAACGCGGCCAAGGGCAAGAAGCTCGACGGCCGCGGCGCGAAGGACATGCCGGCGATGATGAACGCGGTCCCCGGCAGCGGCGTGGTCACCAACAACGTCGCCAACGGCATGCTCAAGAACCCGGGCGCGGTGAAGGTGTTCATGAGCACCTGGAGCAACTTCAACTTCTCCTGCACCGGCGCGGACCGCTGGGACAAGGCGATGGCGAAGGTGCCCTTCTTCGTGCACCTGGTCACGAACCCGTCCGAGATGACGCAGTTCGCCGACATCGTGCTGCCCTCGACCCTCAACTGCAGCGAGGGCACCTCCATCATCACCAACATGGGCAACCTGCACGGCTACGCCTCGATCCAGCAGCCGGCCGGCAAGCGGCTCTGGGACGTGAAGCAGGAGGAGACCGAGGTGATGTGGCTGCTCGCGCAGAAGCTCAAGGCGAAGGGCTTCGCGAACCTCGCCGACTACTACGCGAAGGAGTTCAAGGATCCCGAGACCGGCAAGCAGCCCACGAACGAGAAGGAGTTCACGCTCATCGCGGCGAAGATGACCAGCGCGCCGCTGTGGATGGCCAAGGAGCCGATCAAGGGCGACCAGGTGAGCGGCTGGGACGCGTTCGTGAAGCGCGGGATGGTTTCCGGTGCCAGGTACGGCTACAAGAAGGGCTGGGGCGGCAAGTTCGCCACGGCCACGAAGAAGTTCGAGTTCTACAGCGAGACGCTCAAGAAGGGCCTGGAGGCGCACGCGAAGAAGTTCGAGACGACGGTCGACGACATCCTGGCGGTTTCCGGGTATGCCGCGCGCGGCGAGCTCGCCTTCGTGCCCCACTACGAGCCGCCCAAGCGCCACGGCAGCCTCGCGGACTACCCGCTCACCTTCGTCGACTACAAGTCGCGCCTGAACCGCGAGGGCCGCTCGGCGAACCTGCCCTGGTACCAGGAGTTCAAGAAGGTCGATCCGGGCGATGTCTCCTGGGACGACGTCATCAAGATGAACCCGCTCGACGGCCAGAAGCTCGGCCTCAGGACGGGCGACATGGTGAAGGTCACCTCGCCCGCGGGCGCGATCACCGTGAAGCTCAAGCTCTGGGAGGGCGTGCGGCCGGGGACGGTCGCCAAGGCCTACGGCCAGGGCCACTGGGCCTACGGGCGCGTGGCGTCGAAGGACTACGCGAAGGCCGTCGCGAACGGCGGCAACAACAACGAGATCCTGGTGGACGACTACGACCGCCTGAGCGGCGCCACCGCCCGCAACGGCGGCTTCACCGGCGTCCGGATCCAGAAAGCCTGACCCCCCACCGCGAGAGCCCAGGAGACGACAATGAGATTCGGAATGGTCATCGACCTTCAGCGCTGCGTGGGATGCGGGGCATGCGCCTTCGCCTGCAAGGCCGAGAACAACACCCGCACGCGCGGCGACGCCCAGAGCTTCAACTGGGCCGACTTCGTGATGAAGACCGAGGGGGTCTTCCCCAACGTCGTGCACACGGTCATGCCGGTGCTGTGCAACCACTGCACCGACGCGCCCTGCGTGGAGATCTGCCCGACCGAGCCCAAGGCGATGTTCAAGACGCCCGAGGGCATCACGATGCACGACCCGGAGCTGTGCATCGGCTGCCGCCGCTGCCAGCGCGCGTGCCCGTACAGCAACCGCGAGCTGGGCGCCGAGAGCCTGAACGGCGACACCTACAGCGTGATCAGCTTCAACAAGAACGACGCCGAACCCCAGGCCTTCTGGGCGAACAAGGCGGCCCTCATCCCGGGCTGCACCTCGGCGCCGGCGGACGTGGCGAAGGCCGCGGGCGCGGTGACGCCGGCGGCGAACCTGTTCAAGGCGGGCGATGCGCAGCCCATCCGGGCCGAGGGCGTGATCGAGAAGTGCACCTTCTGCTACCACCGCACGAGCAACGGCCTGCAGCCGGCCTGCGTGGAGGTGTGCCCGTCCAAGGCGCGCATCTTCGGCGACCAGGACGACCCGAAGTCGGAGATCGCCCAGAAGCTCGCGGCGAACAAGTCGTTCCGGCTGCAGGAAGACAAGAAGACGCGGCCCAACGTGCACTACGTCGGCAAGTACAGCGCGCGGAGCTGACCGGCCGCACCCGTAGAATGCGGGGGCGGGACATCCCGCCCCCTTTTCTTTCGCCACCGGACATGCCATGACGCCCACCGACGCCCAGCGCGACCAGGCCCGCGAAGACCTCTGCCGCTTCGTCGCCGCCTGCTACTACGAGGCGGGCCCGGAGTTCGCGGAGGAGAAGCTCTTCGATTCGATGCGCGCGGCGGCGGGCCGGGTGGATCCCGGGCTGGAGGCGATCGCGGTGCGCCTCGCCGATGCTTTCGCAGGTGCCTCGCCCGAGGAGCTGCTCGTCGATTACACGCGCCTCTTCCTGGGGCCGGTGGATGCCCTCGCGAAGCCCTACGGCTGCGTGTGGATGGGCACCGAGAAGACGCTCATGCAGGATTCGACGATGGCCGTGCAGGCACTCTACGCCGAGGGCGGCTTCGACCTCGCGGAGGATTTCCGCGAGCTGCCCGACCACGTGGCCGCGGAGCTCGAGTTCCTCTACCTGCTCCTCTTCCGCGAGAACGCGGCCCGCCGCGCGGGCGATGCGGCGGCGCTGGCCGAGGCCACCGCGCTCAAGCACCGGTTCCTGTCGGAGCACCTGGGCCGGTGGGTCGATCCCTTCACGGCCGCGATGCGCGAGGGCGCCCGGACGGCGTTCTACCGCGAGCTCTCGGACCTGACCCGGCAGGTCGTCGCGCGCGAGGCCGGTGCCGCCCGGGACGCACCGGCGCACTGAGGTCGCCCATGGAGACGCTGAACGCCGCCGACCTGCTCGCCGCCCTGGGCCACGAATCGCGCCTGGCGGTCTTCCGCCTGCTGGTGGAAGCCGGCGCGCAGGGCATCCACGCGAGCGCCATCGGCGAGAAGGTGGGGCTCGCGCCCGCCACGCTCTCGTTCCACCTGGCGCACCTGAGCCGCGTGGGCCTCATCCAGGGCCGGCAGGAAAAGCGCTACATCTACTATTCGGCCAACTACGCGGTGATGGACGACCTGCTCGCCTTCCTCACCACGAACTGCTGCCAGGGCGAGGGGCCCTGCCTGCCCAAGACGGCCTCGGCCGGCCGTGAACCGGCCCGGATCGCGGTGGAGGCCATCGGCAACCGCCGCGCGACGAAGCGCTGAGGCCACAGGCGCCCGCCACGCCGAAGGGGACTGCCGAAGGGGACAGACACCTTCGCGAAGGTGTGTCCAAACGCAACAACCGGAACCATCGGCGAAGGGCGTGATCCCAACGGCCATGCTCGTCGTCGCGCTCGCCTGCCTGCTCCTGGTCGCCCTGACGACCCTCGTCCACTACGAAATCCTCGGCGGGCTGAGCCGGCGCCTGCCCGCCCTCGCGATCCCGGCGCGCACCAAGCTGCTCGTGGTGATGTTCCTCGCCTTCGCGGCCCACGCGCTGGAGATCGGCCTGTACGGCGCCACGCTCTATGCCCTGGTCCAATACCTGGGCCTGGGCAGCCTGTCCGGCCCGGGCGGGTTCTCGCTGTCGACCTGCCTCTACTTCTCGGCGGAGACCTTCACCTCGCTCGGCTTCGGCGACGTGATTCCCGCCGGGCCCATCCGCCTGCTCGCCGGCGCCGAGGCGCTCAACGGCCTGCTGCTCATCGGCTGGTCCGCGTCCTACGCCTACCTCGCGATGGAGCGCTTCTGGTCGAACGGGGACTGATGGGCGGGAGGGCTGTGGCAGGTTCGCCACGCCGCCCCGAAGGTGTCTGTCCCCTTTTCTTTCCCGTTCTGCTGCATGAGTTCAGCCGCCCAGGCGTGCCGTGAGCTCGCGCGCGGCGGCCACGACCGGAGCGACCAGCGTGTCCTTGTAGCGGTGCGCGGGCAGGGTGAGCGTGATCGCGCCCACCAGCTTGCGGTCGGCGCCGAACACGGGCGCGGAGACACCCGCGATGTCGGGCAGGCGGTCGCCCACGATCGCCACGAATCCCTCGCGCCGGATGCGCGCATAGACCGCGCCCTTCGCGCCTTCGAAGGCGGTGATGACGCGCCCGCCCGCGCCGCGATCCAGCGGGAAGAGGTCGCCCACGCGCCCGTGGTCGCGGATCACCTGCGGCGAATCCACGCGGTACAGGCACAGGCGCTTGTCGTCGCGCCGCACGTGGAAGGCGGCGGTCTCCTTCGTCTTCGCCACCAGCTTCGCGAGCACCGGCATCACGTCCGCCTCCAGCGTGAAGGAGGCGGAAAAGAGGCCATCCAGGCGCGCGATCTCCGGGCCGAGCGCGTAGAGCCCGGCCTCCGACCGGCGCACGAAGCCCGCGTGCAGGAGGGAGGCGAGCAGGCGAAGGGCCGTGCTCTTCACGAGTCCCGTGCGCTCGGCGAGCGTGGCGAGGGTGAGCTCGCGGTCGCCGGCGCGGAAGGCCGAGAGCAGCATGAGCGCCCGGTCGACGGCGGCGACGCCCCCGGTTTCGAGAGAGGAGCGCGCGGGGGCGCGGGCAGGGTAGCGGGCCATGGGCGGGTCTCCGGGCCGGCTTGACAGGCGCCGGCCTTGGGTCGAGAATTCTATCAGTCGAACAAGTATTCTATCTGTAAGAATTCTGGGGATCAAGCCATGCAGGTGCTGGTGAGCGAAGTGGGCCCGCGCGACGGGCTGCAGAGCATCAAGCGGGCGATGCCCACCGCGGTGAAGCACCGCTGGATCCGGGCGCTGGCCGGCGCGGGCCTGAGGGAGATCGAGGTGGCCTCCTTCGTGCCCCCGAAGCTGCTGCCGCAGATGGCCGACGCGGCGGAAGTCGTGCGTGAGGCGCTCACGATCCCCGGCCTCACGGTCCTCGCGCTCGCGCCCAACCTGCGCGGCTTCCAGGATGCGGTGGCCGCCGGCGCGCGCAAGGTGACGGTCACCCTTTCCGCCTCCGAGGCGCACAGCCTGAACAACATCCGCATGACCTGCGCCGAGGCCATCGAGTCGCTGCGGCGCATCGTGAAGTTCCGCGACGGCCTGCCCGAGGGCGAGCGCGCGCACATCGAGGTGGGCGTCTCCACGGCCTTCGGCTGCACGCTCCAGGGCGTCGTCGACGAGGACTTCGCTCTCTCGATGGCGGTGCGGTGCGCCGAGGCGGGCGCGGACACGGTGGGCCTGTCGGATTCGGTCGGCTACGGCAACCCGGCGCAGGTGAAGCGGATGTTCAGGCGCCTCATCGCCGAGCTGGGCGAGCGGGCCGGCGGCGCGCACCTGCACAACACGCGAGGGCAGGGCCTAGCCAACGTGGTGGCCGCGCTCGATGCGGGCGTCACCACGTTTGACGCCTCGCAGGGGGGCATCGGCGGCTGCCCCTATGCGCCCGGCGCCACGGGCAACATCGTCACGGAGGACCTCGTGTTCCTGCTCGAATCGATGGGCCTGGACACCGGCATCGATCTCGAGAAGCTGATCGCGGCGCGCGCGATCCTGGAGGATGGCCTGCCCGGCGAGCCGATCTACGGCTACGTGCCCGGCGCGGGCGTGGGCAAGATCTACCGTCCCGCCTCGCAGGCGGCGCGCGCGTGAAGGCGGTCCTGCCCCTGGAGGGCGTGCGCGTCGTCGAGTTCTCGCACATGGTGATGGGCCCGTCGTGCGGCCTGGTGCTCGCGGACCTGGGCGCGGAGGTGATCAAGGTCGAGCCCGCGGGCAAGGGCGACCCCACGCGACACCTCACCAGCACCGGCGCGGGGTTCTTCTCCTCGTTCAACCGCAACAAGAAGAGCGTGACGCTCGACCTCGGCTCGCCCGAAGGCATCGAGACGGCGAAGAAGCTCATCGCGACGGCCGATGTGTTCCTCGAGAACTTCCGCCCCGGCGCGCTCGAGGACAAGGGGCTGGGCTACGCGGCGCTCTCGGCCGCCAACCCGCGCCTCGTCTACTGCTCGCTCAAGGGCTTCCTCACCGGGCCCTACGAGCACCGCACGGCGCTCGACGAGGTGGTGCAGATGATGAGCGGCCTCGCGTACATGACCGGGCCCGTGGGCCGGCCGCTGCGCGCGGGCGCGCCGGTGAACGACATGATGGGCGGGATGTTCGGCGCCATCGCCATCCTCGCCGCGCTGCGCGAGCGCGACCGGACGGGCAAGGGCCAGCAGGTGCAGAGCGGCCTGTTCGAGAACTGCGCCTGGCTCGTGTGCACGCACATGATGCAGCACGCGGCCTCCGGCAAGGTCCCCGAGCCCATGTCCGCCGGCAGGCGCGCCTGGGGCGTGTACGACATCTTCACCACGGCCGAGGGCGCGAGCCTCTTCGTGGGCGTGGTCACCGAGCGCCAGTGGGAGCTCTTCACCACCGCGCTGGGCGAGCCCGAACTGCTCGTGCCCGCCTACGCCACCAACAACGAGCGCTCGAAGGCGCGCGAGGTGCTCATCCCGCTGGTGGCGAGGCTGCTCGCGAAGCGGCCCCTGCTTGAGCTCGAGGCGCTGTGCGAGAAGGCCGGCCTGCCCTTCGCGCGCATCCAGACGCCCTCCGACCTGTTCGGCGACCCGCACCTGAATGCGGGCGGCATGATCGCGTTCGACCTGCCCGACGGCCGGCCCACGCGCATCCCGGCCCTGCCCATGCAGTTCGGCGACGAAAGGCTCGGCCTGCGCCTGCCGCTGCCCACGCCGGGCCAGCACAACGAGGAGATCCTCGCGCCGCTGGGCGTGGCCGGATCCGCCCTGCATCCTTCCCGAGGAGAAGAGAAATGAAACGCCGCACCCTGCTCCGCCACGCCGCCCTCGCGCTGCTCGTCGCCGCCATCCCGGCCGCCTCCTTCGCGCAGGAGTACCCCGCCAAGGCCATCAAGCTGGTCGTGCCCTTCCCGCCGGCGGGCGGCACCGACGTGCTCTCGCGCGCCATCGCGCAGGCGATCACCAACGCCACCAAGTGGTCCATCGTGATCGACAACCGGCCCGGCGCGGGCGGCAACATCGGCCTGGAGGCCGCGGCCAA
>JBGAOO010000154.1:0-8074 GCA_044221765.1 Usitatibacteraceae bacterium
GGGGCATGGGCTTCTCCGGGGCGGTGGGGCGGGACGCCAGTATAGGGGTCCGGGGGCGTCCCGCGATGGGACCTTCGCCCCCTGCCGAATACCCCTACCGCCTGCCCGTGATTTCGGCGAAGAACGCTTCGTTCGAGGGTTCGCGGCCGAGGAAGCGGCGCACCATCGCCGCGGGCTCCTGCTGCCCGCCCTGCGAGAGGATGGACTCGCGGTAGCGCCGGCCGACGGCGGGATCGAGCAGGTTGCCCTTGTAGGCCGAGAGCATGTCGAGCGCGATCACCTCGGACCACATGTACCCGTAGTACCCGGCGGCGTAGTTGCTCGCGATGTGGCTGAAGGCGGCCGGGAACCTCGTGCCTTCCACGTGGCCCAGCGGCGTCGCGGTTTCCATGCGCTTCCAGAGCGCGAGCGAGGGCTCGGGGTTCGTGGAGAGCGCCATGTCGTAGGCGGCGTAGATCCACTGGCGCGCGTAGCGCAGGCCCATGCCGAAGCGCCGGGCCTGCTCCAGGCGCCGGATCTCGTCGGCGGAAAGGCGCGGGCACGCCGGGCACACCTTCGCGAAGAGCGCGAGCGTCTGCTCGCGCCGTGCCCACTCCTCGAACATCTGCGAGGGTGCCTCGACGAAATCGACGGTGGTGCTCGTCCCGGCGTGGGAGACGTAGTCCGTGCTCGAGAGCACGCCGTGCAGCACGTGGCCGAACTCGTGCAGCAGCGTCTCGAGCTCGTTGTGGTCGAGCCCCTGCCGGTTGAAGTTGGTGACCAGGGCCGACAGCGGCGTGCGCCTCTCGAGCCGGCTCACCCCCCGGATGGGGAAGGCCGCCGCGTGGTTGTACTTGCCCTCGCGCGGGTACAGGTCGAGGTAGAAGCCGGAGAGGAACGCGCCCGACTTCGCGTCGAGCACGTCGAAGTAGCGCACGTCCGGATGCCAGGCCTCGACCTTCACCTCGCGGAAGCGCACGCCGTAGAGCGTCTGCGCGGTGAGGAGCGCGAAGTCGATCGCCTTGTCGGTGGGGAAGTACCTGCGCAGCTGCTCCTGGTCGACCGAGTAGCGCGACTTCTTCACCTGCTCCTGGAGGTACGCCGTGTCCCAGCGGTTCACGGACGCCTCGGCCGGCGCCACGCCGGCCAGGCGCGCCTTCTCGGCGCGCAGCTCCTCGATCTCCTTGCGCTCGAGTTCCGTGACGGCCGACTTCACGCTCGCGAGGAAGGCCGTCACCGTCTCGGGCTTGCCCACCATCTTGCGGCGCAGCGAGTAGGCGGCGAAGCTCGGCAGGCCGTAGAGGCCCGCCAGCTCCTGGCGAAGCGCGAAGATCTCGTCGAGCAGCGCGAGGTTCGCGGCCCCGCCCTCGCCCATCTTCGCCACGTAGTAGCGCTTGCGAGCCGCCTCGCTGCGCGCGTTCGCCATGAAGGGCACGTACGCGGGGTAGTCCAGCCCCAGCACGAAGCGCCCCTCGGCGTCCTGCTTCTGGGCCTTCACGTAGGCCTCGGGCAGTCCCTCGAGCTCCTGCGCCGTCATCACGACCTTGGTGGGATCGTCGCGCACGTTGCGGTCGAAGGCCTGGCGCAGCGTCTCCAGGCGGTCGAAGATCTCCTTGGCGCGCCGGCGCTTGTCCGGGGCGAGCGCGACGCCCGTGTCCTCGAACCCCTCGAGCAGGTCCTTGCGCAGCTTGGCCTCGCGGGCGTTGGCCGGGCGCAGGGCGCGCACGCGGGCGTACACCTTCTCGCTCTGGAAGAGGTCGGTCGAGAGGGCCGTGTACTTCTGCAGGCACGGATCGGCGGCGTCGCGCACGGCCTTGTCCGGGTGCACGCTGCCCACCAGGTAGATGGGGTTCACCACGTCCTCCATGCCGATCTGCAGGAGGTTCCACTCGCGCAGGAAGCCCCCGGGGCCCTTCTTCGCCTCCATGGCCGCGATGGACTGCTTCGCCGAGGCGATGCCCGCCTCGCACAGGCGCTGGACCGTGGCGGCATCGTAGGGGCCGACCAGGGGTCGGGCGGGGGGCGCGGCCAGGGCGGCACCGGCGCCGAGGGCGGCAAGGAGCAGGGCGTGGCGGATCACGGGAAACCTCCGGCAACGGGCTCAGGCGCTCGCGTGCGAGGCGTCCCAGCCCTTGGGGATCGAGGAGAGGAGCTTGCGGGTGTACTCCTCGCGGGGGTTGAGGTAGATCTCGTCGGAGCCGGCGATCTCGACGATGCGGCCCTCGTTCATGACCATCACCTGGTCCGAGATGTACTTCACCACCGCGAGGTCGTGGGAGATGAAGATGTACGAAAGGCCGAACTCGTCCTGCAGGTCCTGCAGGAGGTTCAGCACCTGCGCCTGCACGGAGACGTCGAGCGCGGAAACCGACTCGTCGCAGATGAGCACGTCGGGCTTCATCGTGAGGCAGCGGGCGATGGCGATGCGCTGGCGCTGCCCGCCCGAGAACTCGTGCGGGTACTTGTAGAACGAGGCCTCGGCGAGGCCCACGCGCTTGAGCAGCTGGAAGGCGGTCTCGATGCGCTCGTCCTGGTCCTTGCCGATCCCGTGGATCCTCATCGGCTCGATGAGGATGTTGCCCACCGTGAAGCGCGGGTTGAGCGAGGCGTAGGGATTCTGGAAGATGATCTGGATGCGGCGCCGGTAGGCCATCATCTCCCGGTCGCTCAGGCCGAGCAGGTCCGTGCCCTCGAAGAGCACCTCGCCGCTGGTCGCCTCGTGCAGGCGCATGAGCGTGAGCCCGACGGTGGTCTTGCCCGAGCCGGACTCGCCCACCAGGCCGAGCGTCTTGCCCTTGGCCAGGCGAAAGCTCACGTCCTGCACCGCCGTCACCGCGCGCCTGCCGAACAGGCCCTCCTTCAGGAAGAAGGTCTTGTTCAGGCCCTTCACCTCGAGGATGAACGGATCGCCCGCGGACACCCCGCGCGGGCGGTCCTCGACCGGCGAGGGCTCGCGGCCGTTCATGAAGTCGTCGATGACCGGCAGGCGGTTCGGGCGCCGGTCCAGGCGCGGGCGGCACGAGAGCAGCGCCTTGGTGTAGCTGTGCCGGGGACGCTCGAAGATGTCCCGCGCCGCGCCCTGCTCCTGGATCTCGCCGTTCTGCATGACCACGACGCGGTCGGCGATCTCGCCCACCACGCCCAGGTCGTGCGTGATGAAGAGCACGGACATGTGGTGGCGCGCCTGCAGGCTCGCGATGAGGTCGAGGATCTGCTTCTGGATGGTGACGTCGAGCGCCGTCGTCGGCTCGTCGGCGATGAGCAGCTTGGGCTCGCAGGCGATCGCCATCGCGATCATCACGCGCTGCTGCTGGCCGCCGGAGAGCTCGTGCGGGAAGCTGCGCGCGCGCAGCTGCGGGTTGGGGATGCCCACCTCGCCGAGCAGCTCCACCGTGCGCGCCGCGGCCGCGCGCGTGGAGAGTCCCATGTGCAGGCGCAGCGTCTCGCCGATCTGCTCGCCCACCGGGTAGACCGGGTTCAGCGAGGTCATGGGCTCCTGGAAGATGACGGAGATGTCCTTGCCGCGCGTGGCGAGGATCTCGGCCGCGGGCGCCTTGAGCAGGTCGCGCCCGCCGTAGAGGATGCGGCTCGAGGCCGGGATGATCGCGTTGTCGGGCAGCAGGCGCAGGATCGACATCGCGGACACGCTCTTGCCGCTGCCCGACTCGCCCACCAGGGCGACGGTCGCGTTCCTCGGGATGTCGAAGGAGATCCCCTTCACCGCCTCGAAGCTCTGGTGCTTGTCGAGGCGGAAGGTGACCCGCAGGTCCTGGACCTGCAGCAGGTTCTCGTCGGTCATGGCGTTCTCGGGGGGCGGGTCACTTGAGCTTCGGGTCGAGCGCATCGCGCAGGCTGTCGGTGAGCATCGAGAAGGCGGTCACCAGGATCGCCATGCTCGCGCCCGCCGCGACCAGCTGCCACCACTTGCCGATCACGAGCTCGTTCTGCGCCTCGGCGAGCATCGTGCCCCAGGAGACCATGTCCACCGGCACGCCCAGGCCCAGGAAGGAGAGGATCACCTCGGCCTTGATGAAGCTCACCACGTGCTGGGAGAGCTGCACCAGGATCACGTGCCCGGCGTTGGGCAGGATGTGCACGAACATGCGCGAGAAGTGCGAGGCGCCGATCGCCTGGGCGGCCTTCACGTACTCCCGCCCGCAGTGCTTGATGTACTCCGCGCGCACCAGGCGGTAGATGCCCGTCCAGCCGGTGAGCGCGAGGATCACGATGATCGTGTCCAGGCCCCGCTTGAACACCGCGGCGAACGCGAGGATGAGCAGGATGTAGGGGATGGAGGTGAAGATGTTGTAGAACCACTCGAGGAAGTCGTTCACCTTCCCGCCCCAGTAGCCGGCCAGCGCCCCCAGCACGGTGCCGATGAACGTGGCGAAGAGCGCCGCGGTGAGGCCCACGAAGATCGACACCTCCGAGCCCTTCACCGCCTTGAGGAGCACGTCCCGGCCCCACTTGTCGCCGCCGAAGGGCAGCGACTCGGCGCGCTTCACCTCCGTGACCGCGATCTTGGCGGCGCGCTCCTCCCATTCCTTGTAGCGGGGGGCGAGCGGGTCGATGTCGGACAGGTCCACCGGCTTCACCTGCGTGAGCGCGTCCTTCCGGGTGACCGCGCGGGCCTCCAGGTTCTCGGCGCCGGCGAGGAAGGCCGGGTTGGCGTAGGAGACGCCCCGCTCGCGGGCCCAGTCCTTCGCGATGAGCCCGCCCCAGGAGGCGAGCATCATGGCGAGGTAGATCACGACGACCACGAGGGCGATGGTGCCGACGCGATCGCCCAGCAGGCGGCGCCAGGCGAGCGTCCACAGGCCGGGGGATTCCTGGCGCGCGGGCGGGGTGGTACCGGGAAGGACGGCGCTCATGGCGGCCCCCTACTTGAACGACACGCGCGGGTCGACGAGCTTGTACATCACGTCGACCAGCAGGTTGACGACCATGGTGAGGACGGCCAGGTACACCGTCACCGCCTTGATCACGGGAAAGTCGCTGCGGTTCAGCTCGGCAGGTAGATGCCGACGTTCGTGAGGATCGGGATCATCGCGTTCCTCAGCACGTGCTTCATCATCACCTTCTTCTCGGGCAGGCCCTTGGCGCGCGCGGTGCGCACGTAGTCCTGGTGGATCTCCTCGAGGAAGAAGGAGCGGTACAGGCGCAGCTGCGGGGCGAGGCCCACGAAGATCGCGAGCATGATGGGCAGCGGCGCGTAGGTGAAGAGGTTCTTCCAGTAGCTCTCGCTCCAGCCCTGCACCGGGAACCAGCCCAGCACGAAGCCGAAGAGCCACTGGCCGAAGATGATGTAGACCAGGAAGCTGATCGACATCGCGGTGGTGCACACGATCATGATCGCGCGGTCGGTGAGCGAGCCGCGCACGTAGGCGACCATGATGGCGAAGAGGACCGCGAGCGCGGTCTCGATGATGAGTACCGGCACCATGATCGTGAGCGTGGGGCCCACGCGGGTGAGCAGGATGCGCGAGACCTCCTCGTTGGTGGACCAGCTGCGCCCGAAGTCGAAGGTGAACACCTGCTGCACGAACACCCAGAGCTGGTACCAGTAGGGCTGGTCCACGCCCAGCTGCTTGCGGATGTTCGCGATCTGCTCGGGGTTGGAGATCTTGCCCGCGAGCACCTGCGCCGGGTCGCCGCCGACCGCGTTGAACAGGAAGAAGATGAGCAGGATCACGCCCGCGAGGGTCGGGATCATCTGCCACATTCGTCGGATCACATAGGCTGCCACGCGCTTCTCCTTGGGGATGCAGGGGCTACCGCAGGGCCGCTTGCCGCTCGGCCACGTCGAGGTCCAGCCACTTGAAGTTGGTGTAGAGGATCGGGTGCTTCTTGTACGCCTTCACCCAAGGGTACTGAAGGTGGTTGAACACGCGGTGCACGCCCAGGCGCCAGGGCGCGTAGGCGATGGTGAGCCGGCTCATCTCGCGGTAGAGCGCGTTGCGCTCCGGGCTGTCGGGCACGGCCTGCGAGAGCCGGTAGAGGCGGTCGTACTCGGGCAGCCGGAAGCGCGCCTCGTTCGACTGGCCCGTGTTCGGGCCGTAGAGCAGCTGCAGGAAGTTCTGCGCGTCCGGGTAGTCGGCGATCCAGGCCGAGCCCGCCATCTGGAACTTGCCCACGCGCTTGTCCTGCAGCAGGTCGGCGAACTGGACCGCGACCGCCTGCATGCGCACGCCGATCTCGGCCGCGCCCTTCACCCACAGCTCCGCGAGCTGGCGATTGGACTGGCTGAAGGCGTTGTACTTGTACGTGATGAGGAGGGGCTCGCCTCGCGGGGTCTCGCGCCAGCCGTCGCCGTCGCGATCGAGGTAGCCGTACATGTCGAGCAGGGCCTTGGCGCGCGGGACGTCGTGGTCCTGCTGCGGCGCGCGGAAGGCGGCATCGAAGCCGACCACGCCCGGCGGGACCGCCGCCTGCGCCGCGAGGGCCTGTCCCTTGCGGACGATCTCGATCTCCTGCTCGCGGTCGTGCGCCTGCACCAGCGCGCGGCGAAGGGCCACGCGCTCCGGGCCATAACCGCCCAGCACGGGATCCTCGAGGTTGAAGACGTCGTAGGTGATCTCGGGCTGCTCCTCGCGGAAGGCGCGCACGCCGGCGCGCGCGAGGGCCGGGGCGAGCCTGCCGTTGGGCAGCACCTGCTCGATGAACTCGAAGGGCGTCTCGTCGAGGATGTCGTGCTCCCGGTTCACGAACGCGAGGTAGCGCGGCTGGTCCTCCTCGATGGGGTAGATCTCGATGCGGTCCAGGAGCGGCAGGCGCTTGCCGCGAAGCGCCTCGACCGCGCGCCTGTCCCATTCGTCCGCCGGGTCGGCGAAGCGCGCGTCGAACTCGAAGCCGCGGTACTCGGGGTTGCGCTCGAGGACGATCTTGGAGCGCCTCACCCACTGCCTGAGCACGTAGGGCCCCGTGCCCACGGGGTGGCCGTTGGTGTCGTCGGCGTACATCTCAACCACCTCGCGCGGCAGCGGCACCACGTTGGGCATCGCGAGCACGTAGAGGAAGTTGAAGTCCGGGTCCTTCAGCTTGAAGCTGATCGTGTACCTGCCGCGCACCTCCAGGCCCGCGACCTTCGCGTCGTAGTCGAAGCGGCCGGACTTGCGCGCCGCCTCGGCGAGCTCGTCCAGCCCGACGATCTTGTTCTCGAAGAGCCACTCGTAGGCCGCGGCGATCTTCGGGTCGCGGAAGCGCTTCACCATGTACTCGAAGTCGCGGGCCACCAGCTCGCGGCGCGCGCCCTTGAAGGCCGGGTCCGGCGAGAAGTAGATGCCCGGGCGGATGCGAAAGGTGTAGCGCGTGCCGCCCTCCTCCGGCTCGGGGATCGACTCGGCCACCAGGGGCACCAGGCGCACCGGCCGCGCCAGGTAGTCGTAGGTGAGCAGGCTCTCGTACAGGTTCTCGCAGATGCCCACCGAGTAGCGGTCGTAGGAGCGCTGGGGGTCGAAGCCCGTCTCGGCGGTGCGAAAGGCCATGCGCAGCACCTTGGGTTCCACCGCGCCATGGGCCGGCGGCACGGCAAGCAGCGTGCAGGCGCAGGCGAGGGCGAGGGCGAAGGCGGAACTCAGGCGGCGCAAGGGGTCTCCACGGGCGGGCAAGGCGGTGAATTATAGCGGCTTCAGGTGGCTCTCCCCGGCCGGTCCCGGGGCTACTTCAGGGTCTTCGCGCGGATCTCCAGGTCGATGTCGACGTACCGGTAGGCATCGTGCAGGAAGTTGTGCTTGCGCCAGCCGAGCACCCATGGCTGGATCATCTGGTTGCGCTTCCTGTGCACGAAGGACTTCCAGGGCGCGTAGACGGCGACCAGGCGCACCATGTCCCCGTAGATGCGCGTGCGCTCGGGCCCGGGCGGCAGGGCGGCGGCCCTGTCGTAGAGCTGGTCGAAGGCCGGCAGCTGGAAGCAGCCGTCGTTCGAGGACCCGCAGTTGGGCCCGTAGAGCAGCTGGAAGCCGTTCTCGGCGTCCGGGTAGTCGTAGTTCCAGGCCAGGTGCCAGTTCGAGAGCTTGCCGAGCTTCGATTTCTTGCGCAGGTCCGGCCACTTCTCCACCAGGACCTCGACCCGGATCCCGACCGCCTCGATGCACTT
>JBGAOO010000155.1:0-8056 GCA_044221765.1 Usitatibacteraceae bacterium
GGCGCGCGCGAGACGCTGCGCTCGGCCGAGCGCTCGCAGGAGCTGCGCGTCTTCCTGTACCGGCTCCTGCTCACCCTGCCGCTGCTCGCGCTGGCGCTCTGGCTCTTCCTGAAGAAGCGCCAGGGTCCCTACTGGCCCTTCGTGTGGGGCTTCATCCTCTTCGCCGTGTTCACCTTCTTCTTCGAGCTGGTGCCCTACCTGCCCAGCTACGGCGGCTACGTGCGCTACACCGTGGGGATCGTGCTCACCGTGCTCATCGGCCGCCAGGCGATCGTCGCCCTGAACCGCTACCTCGAGCAGCAGAAGAAGGCCGAGGCGCTGCCCGACGCGAAGCGCCGGCAGGACCTCGCCTACGACGTGGCGCTCGCGCGCCTCGCCAAGGGCGTGTGCCCCGGCTGCGAGCGCAAGGTGGACCTGAAGGACGAGAAGGTCGACTTCTGCCCCCATTGCGGCATCGGCCTGTTCGACCGGTGCGGCGCCTGCCAGGCGCGCAAGAGCGCTTTCTCGCCCTTCTGCCATGCCTGCGGCGCGCAGGCGGGGACGAAGGCCCCGGCCGCGCCCGCCCCCGCGTGAGCGCGGCGTTCGTCCTGCGCGAGGAGCGCCCCGGGGACGAGGAGGCCCTCGCGGCGCTCATCGCCGAGGCCTTCCGCGACCATCCGCTCAGCCACCACGCGGAGCAGCACGTCGTGGCGGCGCTGCGCCGCGCGGATGCGCTGCTGCTGTCGCTCGTGGCCGAGGCGGGCGGGCAGCCCGTCGGCCATGTCGCCTTCTCGTCGGTCGCCCTGGGGGACGGCAACGACGGGTGGGTCGCGCTCGGCCCGCTCACCGTGCGGCCGGCGTGGCAGCGCCAGGGCATCGGCAAGGCGCTGGTGGAGAGCGGCCTCGCCGCGATGCGCGAGCGCGGCGTGCGCGGCTGCGTGCTGCTGGGTGATCCGGCGTACTACGCGCGCTTCGGCTTCCGCGCCGACCCCGCGCTCGAAAGGCCCGGCTTCCCGCCGGAACACTTCCTGTCGCGCCGTTTCTCCGGGATGCCGGCGCGCGGCGTGGTGACCTACCACGAGGCCTTCGGCGTGCGCGGCTAGCGCCGCCGTTCCCGGAAAGGACCGCCCCGATGAACGATCCCTCGCCCGAAGCCGTCGTGCAGCGCCAGTTCGAGGCCTACAACGCCCGCGACGTCGAGGCGCTCCTCGCCACGTACGCGGCCGACGCGAGGCAATACGAGCATCCCTCGACCCTCCTCGCGAGCGGCGCCGAGGCGATCGGCCGGCGCATGGCCGAGCGCTTTCGCGACCCGCTCCTGCACGCGCGGCTGCTGCACCGCATCGTGCACGGCAGCCTCGTGATCGACCACGAGGAGATCACGCGCACGCTGCCCGAAGGGCCGGGCACGATGCGACTGGTCGCGATGTACGAGGTGCGCGAGGGCCGCATCGCGAACGCGTGGTTCCTGTTCGGCGCGCCGGCAACCCGCGCCCCTTGAGGAGACGGACTTGGAGATGACGGGCATCCCGTTCGGCACCACCGACTGGTCGCAGGTGGAGCGCACCGAGCACCGCGGCGAGCAGGGCCTCGCCTGGTGGCGCACGCGCCAGTTCGGCGCCATCCGCGTGCGCCTCGTGGAGTACTCGCCGGGCTACCTCGCCGACCACTGGTGCGTGAAGGGCCACGTCCTCTTCTGCCTGGAAGGCGAGCTGCACACCGAGCTCGCCGACGGCCGGCGCTTCGTGCTGAAGCCCGGCACGAGCTACCAGGTGGCCGACAACGCCGAGCCGCACCGCTCCTCCACGCCGGGCGGGGCGAAGCTCTTCATCGTCGACTGAGGCGCCGGATGGGCGAGGCGAGCTTCCGGCCGCTGGCCACCTCGGACCAGGCGGTGCTCTGGGACCTGCTGCATGTCGCGCTGTGGGACCCGCCGCCGGCCGGCCTTCGCCCGCGCGAGGTGCTGGCGCATCCCGGCGTTCGCATCTATGCCGAAGGCTGGGGGCGGGAGGGCGACGTGGGCGTCGCCGCGGTCGTGGCCGGCGAGGAGCGTCCGGCCGGCGCGTGCTGGATGCGCCTGGTGCCCGGCGGCGCGGGCCTCGCGTTCGTGGACGACGAGACGCCGCAGCTGGGCATCGCGCTCTTCCCCGCGTACCAGCGCCGCGGCCTGGGCCGGCCGCTGATGGAAGCCGCCCTCGCCGCCGCGCGCGCGCACGGCTACCGGCGGGTCGCCCTCACCGTGCACCCGGAGAATCCCGCGATCGCGCTGTACGAGCGCTGCGGGTTCGCCCGGGCGGGGCAGCGCAACACCTACCACCTCATGATCGCGAGGCTCGCCCCATGATCCTGGAATCCGCGCCCCTGGACGTGAAGGCCGGCGAGGAGGCCGCCTTCGAGGCCGCCTTCGCCGAGGCGAAGGCGATCATCGCCGCGATGCCGGGCTTCGTCTCGCTGGAGCTGCAGCGCTGCCTGGAGCGGCGCGGCCGCTACCTGCTGCTGGTGCGCTGGCGCACGCTCGAGGACCACACCGTGGGCTTCCGCGGCTCGCCGGACTACCAGCGCTGGCGCGCGCTGCTGCACCACTTCTACGACCCCTTCCCCGTGGTGGAGCATTACGAGGCCGTGACCGCGGTGCCCTGAGCGCGGCTCTTGCGCGCCCGCGGACCTTTGCCCCTCTGGCGCCTCGCAACCCGGCGGAGGCGCCATGGCCACGGCCCTCGCCCTGGACCGGTGGATGCGCGACGGCAGCGACTTCCGCGCCGACCTCTCGGCGAAGGAGAGCGCGCGGCGCTACGAGAACGGCACCGTGGAGATCCTGGGCACCGTGCGCAACGCGGGCCAGGCCAGGTGGCAGTACGTGGTCGTGAAGGCCGGGTTCTACGGGGCGGACGGCAGGTACCTCGACGAGCTGAGCGGGCGCATCGCGGGCGCGATCGCGCCCGGGGCGACGGAGCCTTTCAAGATCTCGGGCAAGGATTTCCCGAAGGAACGCCGGGAGGCGGTGCGCGAGACGAAGCTCAGGGTGGCGGACGCATTCCATCCCCGCTATTGACCCCGGCCTCCCCTGCGGCAACAATCGGGGCATGACCTCGAGGAAGACGGTTCCCGCGGCCGCCCGGAAGCCGGCGGCGAAGCGGCCCGCCGTCGCAAAATCCGCCGCCGTCGCCAAGCCAGCCGCCGAAAAGCCCGCCGTCGCGACTCCTGCCGCCGAAAATCCCGAGGCTCCGAAGCCGGCTGCCGCCAAGCCGGTCGCGCCCAAGCCCGCCCTGCGCATACCCGGCCCGAAGATGGCCCGCGTGACGCCGCCGCCTTCCAAGGCGCGCGCGGCCAAGGCGGCCGCGGCGAAGAAGGCGCCGCCGCCGCCGCCCCCGGCGCCCGTGCCCGCCGGCTACTCCGGCACGCCGCTCGCCCAGAAGCTCGGCATCCAGTCCGGCATGGAGATCTTCGCGGTGGGCCAGCCGCGCGCCTATTCCCAGATCGTCGCGCCGCTGCCCGAGGCCGCGCGCGTGGTCTCGCACATGTCGGCGACCACCGACATCGTGCACATCTTCTCGACGGAGCGCGAAAGGCTCGCGCGCGCCCTGCACGCGGCGAGGGCTCGCATCAAGCCCGACGGCGCCATCTGGGCTTCCTGGCCCAAGAAGGCCTCGCAGGTGGCCACGGACCTCACCGAGGATGCGGTGCGCGCGATGGCGCTGCGGCTGGGGCTGGTGGACGTGAAGGTGTGCGCGGTGGACGACACGTGGTCCGGCCTGAAGCTCGTGATCCGCAAGGCGCTGCGCCCGAAGTGATGACGCTCGCGATGGTCGAGGACCTGTTCGCGAAGATGCGCGCGGACGGCTCGATGGACGTGGACGGCGAGCTGCTCTGGGGCTACTTCTTCACCGACCCGGACAAGGCGAAGCTGCGCCCGGCCGCGCAGGAGCTCGAGCGGCTCGGCTACCGCTTCGTCTCGCTCTACGTGACGGCCGACAAGGGCACCCATTTCCTGCACGTGGAGCGCATCGAGCGGCACACGCCGCAGTCGCTGCACGAGGCCAACCAGGCCTTCCAGGCGCTGGCCGAGCGCCACGGGCTGCAGGCGTACGACGGGATGGACGTGGGCCCCGTCGAGGCGGACGGCTAGGAAAGCTGCGCGGTGATGTGCTTGAGCCGGCCCGCGATCGAGCGCATGAGCGCCAGCGCGAAGGCCGGGTGGCCGGCGACCGCCTTCAGGAAGGCGCCGCGGTCGATGGCGAGCAGCTCGCTCTCGGCCTGGGCGAGCGCGCTCGCCGAGCGCGGCGACTGGTCCACCAGCGCCATCTCGCCGAAGGTGCCGCCGGCACCGACCACCTCCAGGAGCTGCTCGCGCACGCCGATGGCGACCTGCCCCGACTTCACCGCGTACATGCAGGCGCCGGTCTGGCCCTCGCGCATGATGGTGGCGCCGGCGGCGTAGCGCACGAGCGCCGAGCGCGGCAGCGCGGCGGCGAGGGAAGCGACCTGCGCGGCGTCGAAGGTGGGCGCGGCGCCGGTGCGCGCGACGAAGGGCGCGCGGCGCGCGGCCAGGCGCGCGCTGGCGAAGCGCAGCCGGTCGAACATCACGCTCATCACCATCATGGCGAACTCCGGCTCCTTCGCGAGGGCGGCCTGCAGGTCCTCGGCGCCCATCGACCAGGCGGCGCAGGCGCCCTTGGCGGTCGCGGTGGCCGTGCGCGGCTCCCCGGTGATGACGGCCATCTCGCCCACCACCTCGCCCGCCTTGAGCGTGTCGAGCGGGCGGCCGGCGACGGTGAGGGTGACCTCGCCCTCGGCGATGTAGTACATCCGGCTCGCGGTGCGGCGCGAGAAGAGCCCGCCGCCCGCCTTCTCGTCCTCGAGGAAGAGGGCCTGGCCGGCCGCGAACGTCTCGGCGCGCCCGCTGCTGCGGAAGAGCTTGCCGGCCATCGCGGCGTTGTAGAAGGGGCTGCTCGCCGCCTTGAAGGGCGTCGCGATCGCGGCGGCGGCGGGGACCGCCTCCGCGGGGGGCTGCGGCTTGGTGAAATCCATGTCGTCCATGGGCGGATTATATGTCGGGCCCCCGCCCGCGCCTCGCGGCCGCGGCCGTTTCGTGGTCAACTAGCGCCCGGGACAGAGCCCATGAAGATCGACCGCATCGACCATTTCGTCCTCACCGTGCGCGACCTGGAGGCCACGTGCGCCTTCTATTCGCGCGCGCTCGGCATGGAGGTCGTCACCTTCGCCGGCGGGCGCAAGGGGCTCGCCTTCGGCCGCCAGAAGATCAACCTGCACGTGGCCGGCCGCGAGTTCGAGCCCAAGGCCGCGCTCGCCACGCCCGGCTCCGCCGACTTCTGCCTCGTCACCGAGGTGCCGCTGGAGGAGGCGATGGCCCACCTGCGCGCCTGCGGCATCGAGCTCATCGAGGGCCCCGTGCCCAAGACGGGCGCCACGGGCGCGCTGCGCTCGGTGTACTTCCGCGACCCGGACGGCAACCTCGTCGAGGTCTCGAACTACGTCTAGCGGCACGCACCGGAGGAGGGACCCATGGTGACCGAAACGACCGCGCGCAGGATCGCGCTCGCCTGCCCCGAGGCGGTGGAGGGCTCGCACCAGGGGCACCCCGATTTCCGCGTCGGCGGGCGCATCTTCATGACGCTCTGGCCCGGCCAGCGGCGCGCGGTGGTGAAGCTCGCGCCGGCCGACCAGCAGGCGCTCGCGCAGATGGACCCCGCGGCCTTCTCGATCGGCGGCTGGGCGCACCAGGGCTGGACGCAGGTGAACCTCGCGCAGGTGAACGCGGCGCAGCTGCGCGCGCTGGCCGATGCCGCCTGGCGCACCGTCGCGACGAAGAAGCTGCTCGAGCGCCATCCGCCCGCGGCCTGACCCGCATCCCGTTCCCGAAAGATGAGAGGACTCCCATGATCCGCACCGCCTGCGCCTGCCTGGCCGCCCTCGCCCTGGCCTCCTGTTCCCTCGTGCCCACCGCGCCCGCCGGGGCCGTGCGCGACCTGGCGCCCACCGGCAAGCTGCGCGCCGTCATCAACCTCGGCAACCCCATCCTCGCGAGCAAGGACGCGGCCACGGGCGAGGCGAAGGGCGTCTCGGTCGACCTGGCGCGAGAGCTCGCGCGCCGCCTGGGCGTGGAGGCGGAGCTGGTCACCGTGACCTCCGCCGGCCAGTCCGTGGAGACGCTCGCGAGCGGCCGCGTGGACGTGGGCTTCTTCGCGATCGACCCGGCGCGCGCGGCCACCACGGCCTACAGCGCCGCGTACGTGCAGATCGAGGGCGCGTACCTCGTGAGGAACGACTCGCCCCTCAAGGCGAACGAGGAGGTCGACCGCGAGGGCACGCGCATCGCGGTGGGCAACAAGAGCGCCTACGACCTCTACCTCACGCGCGAGATCAGGAAGGCGAAGCTCGAGCGCGCGCCCACCTCGCCCGCCGTCGTCGACTACTTCCTCGCCAACAAGCTCGACGTGGCCGCGGGCGTGAAGCAGCAGCTCGAGATGGACGCGAAGCGCCTGCCGGGCCTTCGCCTGCTGCCCGGGCGCTTCATGGTGATCAACCAGGCGATGGGCATGGCGCGCGGCAAGGACGAAGGGGCGCGGTACCTGTCGGACTTCGTCGAGGAGATGAAGGCCTCGGGCTTCGTCGCCCGCGCGCTCGAGCGCCACCGCATCGAGGGCGCGGTGGTCGCGCCCGCCGCGCCCCGGTACTGACGGCATGGGCCCGGAGCACGCGGCGCGCCTTCGCGAGCTGGTGCGCGCGCGCGAGGCGGCCGCGCTCGGCACGCTGCACGCGGGCGCCCCGTTCGTCTCGATGGTGCCCTTCGCGGTGCTGCCCGGGGGCGAGGCTTTCGTGATCCACGTGAGCCGGCTCGCGGGGCACACGAAGGACATGCTGCAGGATGCGCGCGTGTCGCTGCTCGTCATGCAGCCCGAGGGAAGCGGGGTGGCCGCGCAGGCGCTCGCGCGGGTGTCGATCCAGGGCGAGGCGCGGGAGGTGGCCGCCGGGAGCGAGGAGCACGCGCGCTGCCGCGAGGCCTACCTCGCGCGCTTTCCCGAGGCCGCGCCGCTCACGGCGTTCGGCGATTTCTCCTTCTTCGCGATCCGCCCCTCGCAGGCGCGCTTCGTCGCGGGCTTCGCGCAGGCGATGAGCGTGACGGGCGAGACGCTCGCGAAGACCCTGCGCGGCGGGGCCTGAGCCCGGCCCGCTACATCTTCAGGAACCACTGCAGGATGCCCTTGGCGATGAAGCCGAGCATCCCGAAGGCCAGCACGAAGAACAGGATGAAGGTGCCGAAGCGGCCGGCCTTGGATTCCTTCGCCAGGTTCCCGATGATGAACAGCATGTAGAGGATGAAGGCCCCGAGGCCGAAGGTCATCCCGAATTCGCTGATCTGCGCTTCCGTGAGTCCGAACATGGCTGCGGCCTATCGGCGGGGCGGCAGCCCCGAGGCGTCGACGGTCTCGCGGTAGGCGTGCCAGGTGGCGTGGCCGATCACCGGGATCGTGAGGATGAAGCCGAGCATCAGGGTGGCGAGCGAGAGCGCCATCGCCACCATGATGATCGTCGCCCACAGCGCCATCGCCACCGGGTTGGTGCCGACCACGCGGATGCTGGTCCACACGGCCGTCCACAGGTCCGTGTCGCGGTCGAGCAGCAGCGGCGCCGAGACCACGGTGGAGGCGAAGCACAGCGAGGCCACGGCCCCGCCCATGAGCACCCAGACCTCGAAGAGGTGCGAGCCCTCGGAGAGCACCACGTGGCGGATGAAGGACTCCCAGCCCGTGATCGGCGCCTTCACGAAGATCGCGATGAGCACGGCCGAGACGAGCACCCAGGCCGTGGCCGCGAGCGCGAGGAACAGGCCCAGCCAGATGAGCGCGCTGCGCCCGCGCCGCCAGGCGGGGATGAGCGCGGCGAAGCCGGAGGTGTCCTCGCCCAGTTCCAGGCGCCGGCTCAGCTCGTACAGGCCCGTGGCGAGGATCGGGCCCACGAGCACGAAACCGGAGATGGCGCCGGGCTGCAAGGCCCACTGGTTGAGCGCCAGGCCGATGTTGACCGCGCCGGCGCCGGCGACGAACAGGCCGTGCAG
>JBGAOO010000156.1:0-8103 GCA_044221765.1 Usitatibacteraceae bacterium
CGGCGCGCAATCCCGGCCTGTGGTCGCCGGCGATCGTGCGCGAGCTGGCGCGCCTCGCCGCGCCCGACGCCACGCTCGCGACCTGGACGGTGGCCGGCGGCGTGCGCAGCGCGCTCGCCGACGCCGGCTTCCGCGTCGAGAAGCGCGAGGGCTTCGCGCGCAAGCGCGAGATGCTGGTCGGCCACCGCGACGGCCCGGCGCGCCCCGTCGCCGCCGGCTCGCGCCACGCGCTCGTCGTGGGCGCGGGCCTCGCCGGCACGCTGTGCGCCGAGCGGCTCGCCGGGCGCGGCTGGACCGTGGACCTGGTGGATGCCCGCGAGCGGCGCGCCAACGCCCGCGCCGGGCTGGTGCGGCCGGTGGCCAACGTGCGCGACGCGCCGAACGCCCAGGCCTCGCGCGGCGCCTTCCTCTACGCCCTGCAGCATTTCCGCGCGCTCCAGCACGACGGCTACCACCTGCTGTGGGATCGCTGCGGCGTGCTGCAGCTGGCCGACGGCGAGGACGAGGCAGCGCGCTTCGAGGCGATCGTGCGCTCGCAGGGCTATCCCGCCGATTTCCTGCGCTACGTGCAGGCGGGCGAGGCCGCGGACCTGGCCGGGCGGGCCGTGCGCGGGCCCGGCTGGTGGATGCCCTCCGGCGCGTGGGTGTCGCCCGAGTGCCTCGCGATCGCGCACCTGGCCCGCGCGGGCGATCGCGTGCGCCGAAGCGTCGGCCGCGCGGTCTCGCGCCTGGAGCGCGAGGGCGACCGCTGGCGCGCGATCGACGCCGACGGCTCGGTGATCGCCGAAGCCACGACGCTCATCCTCGCCAACGCCGCCGACGCGATGCGCCTGCTGCCCGCGGCGCGCCTCGCCCTGTCCGCGGTGCGCGGCCAGGTGAGCTACCTGCCGCCGCACCCCGCGCGCGAGCTGCGCATCGTCGTGAGCGGCAGCGGCTACGTCTCGCCGCTGCCCGAGGGCGGCCACGTGGTGGGCGCGACCTACTCGCATGGCGATGCCGACGACGAGGTGCGCGCCGCCGACCACCGCGAGAACCTCGCGCGCGTGAACCGGATGCTGCCGGGCTTCGTCGAGGCGGGCCTGCACCCGATGACCCTGGCCGGCTGGACGGGGTTTCGCGCGACGGTGCCCGACCGGTTGCCCATCCTCGGCCAGACCGACGTGCCGGGCGTGTGGACCGCGACGGGCCTGGGCTCGCGCGGGCTCCTCTGGGCGCCGCTGGGCGCCGAGCTCATCGCCTCGCGCCTGTCGGGCGAGCCCTCGCCCCTCACGCGCGACCTCGCGGGCGCGCTCTCGCCCCGGCGCTTCCTGTCCTAGGAAAGCGAAGGGGCGGCCGAAGCCGCCCCTTCACCGGACCGCGAAAGGCGCCTTAGCAGCCGCCCTTCTTCTCCTTCTTCGGCGCGGCCTTCGTGTCGGCGGGCGCGGCGGCCTTCTTGCAGGCCTCGGCGTCCTTCATGGCCTTGGTGCAGTCGGCCGACTTGCCGTCGCCCTTCTTGCACTCGGCGACCTTCGCCTCGACCTTCTTGCAGTCCATCGCCGGCGCATCCGCGGCGAGCGCGGCGCCCAGGGGCGCCATCGTGAATGCCCCGGCAACCAGGGCGGCCATCAGCTTGTTCATGGTAAGTCTCCTCGGGTGGTGGGTCGGCCGCTCAATTTCCGGCGCGGGCGCGATTCTAGGACACCCCGCGCCCGTCCGCCAGACATTCGTCAATCAATTCGGCGTGATCTTGAAGGCACCCGTCCCGTCGATGGCGATGGCGGCCTTGAGGAAGCCCGCGTCGTAGCCCTTGTCCTTGAGCTTGTGGTAGGCCATCTCCGCCCGCACGCCCGTGAGGCAGTGGGTGAGGATGCGCTTGCCCTTGGGCACCTCGGCCAGGCGCGCCTCCAGCTCCTCGTCCGGGATCAGCATCGCGCCCCGGATCATGCCTTCCTTCGCTTCGTCGGCGTTCCTCACGTCCAGGATGAGGGTGTCGGCCGGCGTGGCCTTCGCCAGGCGCGTGAACTCCTCGATCGCCACCTCGCCCGGGCGCGGCTTGGGCGCGTACGCGACCTTCGTCGCCGCCTCGCCGGTGGCGAGCGGGTAGTTCGCGGCGCGCCAGGCGAGGTAGCCGCCCTCGATCACCGTGACGTTGGCGTAGCCGGCCGCGCTGATGGCCGCGGCCGCCGTCGCGGCACCCTCGCCCCCGCCGCCGTCGTACACGAAGATGGGCGCGCGCAGCTTCTTGTCCGGCAACTGCGCGATCGCGGCCTTCACCTGCGAGCCCGGGATGCCCACGGCGCCGGGGATGAAGCCCGCGCGCACGGCCGCCGGGTCGCGCGTGTCGATGAGCACGTGCGGGATGCCCTTGTCCACGTAGGACGCCTTGAAGAAGGGCGCGGAGGTGACGCCGTGGCGCCGGCTCGACCATTCCGGCATGCCCTCGCGGTAGACCTTCGCGTTGGTGTAGCCGAGCTTGGCCGCGTTCTGCATCGACTTCGGGCTCATCGTGCAGGTGACGCCGCTGCAGTAGAAGACCACCAGCCGCGACTTGTCCGCCGGCAGGCGGTCCACGAACTTGTCCCACGCCGGGAAAGGCAGGTTGATCGCGGTCGGGATGGCGCCTTCCTGGAAGCGCGGCGCCGGGCGCGAGTCGATGAGCGTGTAGGCGCCCTTTTCCGGGCCCATCGCGACCAGCCGGTCCACGTCGGCGAAGCTCGCGAGCTTGTCCGGGGCGATCTTGACCGGGCCCTTGAAGGAGATGAGCGTCGCGGTCTTCAGCCCGTCCTTCTCCGTGTACTCGATGCGCGCCTCGCGGTTCTTCGCGATGTCGCGCAGCGCGCTGCCGGGCTTGTCGACGTCCGCGTCGACGATCTTGAGCGTCTTCTCGTCGAAGCGGACGATCTGCGTGGTCTCGTCGATCTTGAGCTGCAGCGACTGGGTCTTGAAGGCGAAGTTCTCGGCGATGCCGCGCAACTCGCCGGCCACGGGCTTGTGGCAGTTCTGGCACACCTGGGGCACGGTCGGCTTGGCCGCCGGGTCGGCCGCGAAGGCGGGCAGCGCGAGGGCGCCGACCGCGACAAGGACGAGGGAACGCAGGGTCATGGGAGGTCTCCTGTGGGGAAAGGGGATCAGCGCGAGGCGGACTGGATGAACACGCTCGCCTGGCCGGCGTTCACGAGCACCCAGCGCAGGGCGAAGCCGCCGGCGAGCACGAGCAGCGCCGGCACGACGGTGTGGGGGATGCGATGCCCGAGCTCGAGCACCTGCAGGGCGAAGGGCAGGAGGATGCCCACGCCGACGATGGCGCCCCAGAAGGCGAGCGCGTAGGGGCCGTTCACCAGCAGGAGGACCGCCTCCTGCTGCGAGGCGCCCGCGGTGGAGAGCCCGATGAGCAGGAGCGCGAGGAGCACGAGCTCGCCGGCGAGGAACGCGAGGTCGGCGCGCACGAGCGCATCGGCCGTGCCCGCCTGCGGGGGCTTCGGGCCCAGGGGCTGCCACAGCGCCGCGATGGCGCCGCCCACCAGGCCGGGCGGGGACGGGCGGCCCGGCAGCACGCGCACGGCCAGGTGCATCATCGCCGCGGCGGCCGACAGGCCCGAGACCAGGAAGAGCGGGCCGAGGATGGCGCTGTTCCACAGCGGCCTCGCCACCATCGTGTTCAGCAGGATCCCGGTGTAGATGCCAAGGCCGATCCCCACGCCGATGTTCGCCCAGGCGAGCGCGCGCAGCCGCGCGGGATTGCCGGCGAGGGCGTCGGAGAGCCGGCCCGCGGCCGGGACGGCCCGCGCGAGCCACGGCCAGGATTCCCGGATGCCCAGGCACGCCGAGACGAGCAGGATCGCGTAGGCCACCAGCAGCACCCACGAGCCCCAGGACATCGGCGAGAGCGGCTCGAAGGTGAGGTACACGGCCCAGACGTGCAGCTTGTGCGTGAGGTCCAGGAAGAGCGCGCCCATGCCGACGTTCATGAGGACGAAGCCCAGCAGCGGGGTCTGGACCGAGAAGAACGTCTCCGGGTCCTCGCCGCGGGCCAGGCGCAGCATCGCGGCACCGGCGAGGATCATCATCCCGGCGATCATCCCCCCGAAGAAGAGGTAGACGGGAATCTCCCAGCCCCAGGCGTGCAGCTGCGGGTCGACGAGCGGATTGTGGCGGGTGGTGGTGAACTCGAGCATGGTCGTCGGCCTCAATCCAGGTAGTAGATGCGCGGCTTGGTGCCGGCCTCGGGCAGCAGCGTGTGCCACTTGCGCGAGGCGAGCAGCGCGTTGACCGCGCTCTTCGGGTCGTCCAGGTCGCCGAAGGTCATGCAGCGCGTCGGGCACACCGAGACGCAGGCCGGGTCCTTCCCTTCCTTCACGCGGTGCAGGCAGAACGTGCACTTGTCCGCGTAGCCCTCGGGATGGATGAAGCGCGCGCCGTACGGGCACGAGGCGACGCAGGCCTTGCAGCCGATGCAGCGCGAGGCCGTCACCTGCACCGTCCTGCCGAAGGGCTCCACGTGGCTCGCGCCGGTGGGGCAGCAGCTCACGCAGGGCGGGTTGTCGCAGTGGTTGCAGCGCTCGGAGCGGATCTCGAGCGAGAGCGTCGGGTATTCCCCGCGCAGCTCGGTCGCGATCCAGTCGCGGCAGTGCCCCTGGGGCACGTCGTTCTCCGTCTGGCAGGCGACGACGCAATCCATGCAGCCGACACACTTGCGCGTGTCGATGACCATGCCGAAGCGTGCCATCTCACGCCTCCTTCACGAGGGTGACGAAGTTCTGGTGGATGCTCGTGCCGCCCATGAGCGGGTCCACCCGGTAACGCGTGTTGAGCTGCGCGGCGCTCGCGCCCTTCAGGTAGGCGCGCGAGAGGCCCTTGCTCGTGTGGCCGAAGCCGTAGACGAGATACAGGGTGTCGGGCCGGATGCGCTGCGTCGCCTTCACCTTCACGCGGTTGGAGAGCACGCCGTCCTGGTTCTTCAGCTTCACGTACTGGCCGGCCTTCAGGCCCGCCCTGGCGGCGGTCTGCGCGTTCACCCACACCTCGTTCTCCGGCACCAGGTCCGCGAGCAGCGGGTTGGTCTGGGTGCGGCTGAAGGTGTGCACGGGCGAGCGGCCGGTCACCAGGCGGAAGAAGCCCTCGGGCGCGGCCTCGGGCCGGGTGAACTTCGGCACCGGGTCGAATCCCGCCTTCGCGAGCTGGTCGGAATAGAACTCGACCTTCTTCGAGGGCGTGTCGAACGAGAGCTCGGCGCCCTCCTCGACGGTGATGGGCTTCTTCGGGCCCATCACGATGCCTTCCTCCTTGAACTTCGCGTAGTCGATGCCGGCCTTCTCGCAGCGCACCGCGAGGTACTCGTCCATGTCCTTGAAGGGCATGTACTCGCCCACGCCCAGGCGGTTGGCGAGCTCCTTGGCCATCCACCACGCGGGCTTCTGGTCGTCGGGCGCGGCGATGACGGGCTGGCGCAGCGCCGCCCATCCCTGCCGGCCCCAGCCGACGTAGAGGTCGTCGTGGCGCTCGAGGAAGGTCGTGTCGGGCAGCACCACGTCGGCCCAGCCGGCGATCTCGCTCGGGTGCGAGTCCACCACCACGAGCAGGTCGAGCTTCGAGATCGCCTCGATCGTCTCCTTCTCGTTGGGCAGCGTCTGGATGAGGTTCGAGGCGTACACCACCCAGCCCTTGATCGGGTAGGGCTTGCCGGTGATCGTCGCCTCGCGCAGGCCCGTGGTCACCTCCTCGTCGGCGAAGGGCCACCTGCCGTCCGGTTATCGACCTTCGGCTTCGTGATCTCGGGAAACTTCCCCAGAACGGGTAGCCGGCGACCTTCATGCCGGCGGCGAGGTAGATCCCGCCCTCGCGGCCCCAGTTGCCCAGCAGCGCGTTGAGCAGCGCCACGGCGCGCGAGCGCTGGGCGTCGTCGCCGTACCAGTTCACGCGCCGGCCCGGGTGCACGAGCGCGGCCGGGCGGTGCCTCGCCATCTCGCGCGCCGTGGCGCGGATCGTGGCGGCCTCGATGCCCGTCTCGGCCGCGGCCCATTCCGGGGTGCTCGCCTCGAGGGCGGAGGCGAACTTGTCGAAGCCGTAGCCGTGCTTCGCGACGAACTCGCGGTCGTACAGGCCCTCCTTCACCAGCACGTGCATCCAGGCGAGCACGAGCGCGAGGTCCGTGCCCGGCTTCACGGGCAGCCAGTGCTTCGCCTTGCTCGCGGCGACCGAGAAGCGCGGGTCGACGGCGATGATCGTGGCGCCGTTCGCGATGGCCTGCGCGAACTCCTGCACCTGCGTGTTGTGCATGTTCTCGCCCAGGTGCGTGCCGATGAGGACCAGGCACTTCGTGCGCGCGATGTCCGTGGGCTCGGGCGAGCCCAGGCCCGTGCCCCAGGTGAGCAGGTTGCCGATGTCGCGCGGCCCGCGGCACTGCGCGAACGAGGGCGCGGCCTTGTTGAAGCTGCCGTAGGCGCGCATCACGTGCTCGAAGAAGCGCGAGCCGGAGCCGTGCTTCCAGAGCGCGATCGACTCGGGCCCGTGCTCGGCGGCGATCTTCTTCATCCTCGCGGCCACGTGGTCCAGGGCCTCGGCCCAGCTCACGGCCTTCCACTCGTCCTTGCCGCGCTCGCCGGAGCGGATGAGCGGGCGCTTCAGGCGGTCACGGTCGTAGTGCGTGCCGACCGCCCCGGTCCCGCGCGGGCACAGCCGGCCGTTGCTCATCGGGTCGCGCGGGTTGCCCTCGAACTTCCAGAGCTTGCCGTCGCGGATGTGGGCGATGCCGCCGCACTTCCAGAAGCACATCTCGCAATAGGTGGGGATGGTCTTCACCACGCCCGGGGCGGCGCCGGCCAGCGCGCTCGCCTGGTGCAGCGCGGGCGCGGCGGCGGCCGCGCCGAAGGTGGCGGCCGAGATCTTCAGGAAACGCCGTCGCGTGACAGGAACCATCGCATCCTCGGGGGGGTATGTGGCGATGTGCTCATTTCAAACGACTTTGCATCGACACCTGCTGACGTGGATCAAGCTTGCCCGCTTCGCGCGTCGTAATCTGGATTCACGAGCCGGTCGCGCGTAGGACTTTGGTCGTAGGACTGTTCAAGCGACCTCAAAACGTCCGCGCGCCGGCCAAACCCATCCCCAAGGAGCCCCCATGAAACGCCTCGCCCTCTTCGCCGCCGTTTCCGCCCTGCTCGCCGCGCCCGCCTACGCCCTCACCGACGCGGAGTACGCGGTCATCCAGAAGGCCGCCAACGAGTACCTCTCGAGCCTGCCCGCCAAGGACTTCTACGACACGACCGCCGAGGACGTGTACAAGCGCATCCAGTCCGGCAAGAAGGACTTCGTGATCGTCGACGTGCGCGTGCCCAAGGACAAGAAGTACGACCAGGGCCACCTGCCCGGCGCGCAGTTCATCGGCGTGATGGACCTCGCCAAGCCCGAGAACCTCGCGAAGCTGCCGAAGGACAAGGACATCATCGTGCACTGCGACACCGGCCAGCAGCAGAACAAGGCGGTTACGGTGCTGCGCCTGCTCGGCTACAACGCGTACGCGATGAAGTGGGGCTACATGTCGTGGAAGGTCGCCCCGCCCACCGCCCTCACGCTCGGCGAAATCAACGGCGCGATCACGAAGAACTACCCGGTCGAGAAGTAGCGCCGCATGGACAAGGCCGCCGTCCTCAAGGTGTTCCAGTCGCTCTCCGCGCCGCTGCGGCTGGACCTCTTCTGCCGCCTGGTGCACGCGGGCGCGCAGGGGATGGTGGCCGGGCGCCTCGCCGAGGAATTCGGCATCCCGGCGACGAACCTCTCCTTCCACCTGAAGGCGCTGCTCGCCGCCGGCCTGGTCACCGTGGCGCCCGAGGGGCGCTACCAGCGCTACCGGGCCACGGTGCCGCACATGCTGCGGGTGCTCGCCTTCATCGCGGAGAACTGCGCCAGCTCGGGCTCGGCCGTCGAATGCGTGCCGGCCGCGCCCCGCCGCCGCGCCGCTCCCGCGCCGCGCGGCGCGAGGAAGCCCCGCCCCGCCGCCTGAGCCGGCGGCATCGGCGCCCCCTTCCCGCCCGGCCCCGGTTCGGCTAGGATGGGTGCTGGGGGGGGTATTTGCCCGCCCCGCCCGATCCCGCAGACGCGGCCCGATCCGCGCCCCTTACCGGAGGA
>JBGAOO010000157.1:0-9036 GCA_044221765.1 Usitatibacteraceae bacterium
GCGAAGTCGCACGTGGGCAATTTCGCCGTCGGTGCGAACGGCACCTACACGCTCTTGGTCTCGAACGCGGCGGGCACCCTGGACACGAGCGGCACGGTCACCGTCGTCGACACGCTGCCGGCGGGGCTGGGCTTCGTGTCCGGCACCGGGACGGGCTGGTCGTGCCTCGCCGCCGGCCAGGTGGTCACGTGCACGAGCTCGGCCGTGATCGCGGCCGGCGCCACCTCTACGCCGATCTCCCTGGTGGTCTCCGTCGCGGCGCTCGCGGTGCCCTCGGTCACGAACCTCGCCTCGGTGAGCGGCGGCGGCGAGCCCGCGGTGGCCGCCAACAACAACCTCGCCTCCGACATCACGCTGGTGGGCGTCCAGGCCTCCAACACCTTCCAGCCCGACGGCGCGCAGGCGGCGATGCCGGGCACGTCCGTGTTCTACCCGCACACCTTCGTCGCCGGCCAGGCGGGCACGGTGGCCTTCTCCACCTCGGCCGTGGCGACGCCCGCGGTGCCGGGCTGGACGCAGATCGTGCACCGCGACACCAACTGCAACGGCGTGCTCGACGGGGCCGAGAGCGCCACGCAGCTCACCTCGGCCGTGGCCGTGAACCCCGGCGACCAGGTCTGCCTCGTGGTCGTGGACAACGTGCCGGCCGCGGCGCCCTTCAATGCGCAGAACTCGATCACGGTCACGGCCACGTTCACGGGCGTGGGCGTCTTCACCTACACGCGCACCGACCTCACGACGGTGGGCGCGCCGGGCAGCGCGGGCCTCACGCTCGCGAAGACCGTGCGCAACGTGACGCTCGGCGGCGGCGCGGGCACGACGAACACGGCCAGGCCGAACGACGTGCTCGAGTACACCGTGACCTATACCAACGCGGGCAGCGGGCCGCTCAACGCGATCGTGGTGACCGACGCGACGCCGGCCTTCACCACGTTCCTCACGGCCAGCTGCGGCGCGCCGCTGCCGGCGAGCCTCACGGCCTGCGCGGCCACGACGCAGCCCGCGGTGGGGGCCACCGGCGCCCTGGCCTGGACGCTCACCGGGTCCCTCGCGCCCGGCGCCACCGGCACGGTGATCTTCACGGTGCGGGTGAACCCCTGAGGCGGGAGCGGCTGCTCGGCACGGCGCTGGTGGTGTTCTCGGCCGTGGCCTTCTCGGGCAAGGCGATCGTGATCAAGCTGGCCTACCGGCATGGCGTGGACGCCGTCACGCTACTCGCCCTGCGCATGGTGCTCAGCGCACCGTTCTTCGCCTTCCTCGCCTGGTGGACGGCGCGCGGCGGGCGGGGCGCGCCGCTCTCGGCGGCGGACTGGCGCACGGTCGCCTTCCTGGGCGTCATCGGCTACTACCTCGCCAGCCTGTTCGACTTCCTCGGGCTGCAGTACATCACCGCCGCGCTCGAGCGCCTGGTGCTCTTCCTCTATCCCACCTTCGTGCTGCTCATCGCGGCGGCGCTCTACGGCCGCCGGATCGCCGGGCGCGACGTGGTCGCGCTCGCGCTCTCCTATGCCGGCATCGGGCTGGTGTTCGGCAACGACCTCGCCACGCGCCAGGAGAACGTCCTGCTCGGCTCGTTCTGGGTGCTGCTCTCGGCGCTGTGCTATGCCGTCTACCTCATCGGCAACGGGCGCATGGTGGGCAAGATGGGCAGCGTGCGCTTCGCCGCGCTGGCCGGGCTGGTGTCCTGCGCCGGGGTGGTGGGGCATTTCCTCGTGGTGCGCGAGCCTTCGCTCCTGTGGACGCAGCCGGCGCCGGTCTACGGCCTCGCGCTCGTGATGGCCCTCTTCTCGACCGTGCTGCCGATCGTGCTCATGTCGGAGGGCATCCGGCTCATCGGCTCGAGCCACGCCTCCATGCTGGGCACGGTGGGGCCGGTGGCGACCATCGCCCTGGGTTTCGTCTTCCTCGACGAGCCCATCACCGCGATCCAGCTCGCCGGGGCGGCGCTCGTGATGGCCGGGGTGCTCGCCATCTCGCTGGCGAAGCCGGTCGCGAAGGCGGCCTGAAAGCGGGCGACTTGACGCGGTGCAAATGCGCGATTGTTGCGCTGCGATATACTGCCCCGGTGTCCGCCACCGCCGCGGCCACCCTTGAAGAAAACGACCCGCCTTCCCAGCCCCGACACCCCCTCCAGGAGACCCCATGAAGAAGCCCATGCGCGTTGCCGTGACCGGCGCCGCCGGCCAGATCGGCTACAGCCTGCTGTTCCGGATTGCGAGCGGCGAGATGCTCGGCAAGGACCAGCCCGTGATCCTGCAGTTGCTCGAGATCCCGGACGAGAAGGCACAGAAGGCGCTCCGGGGCGTGATGATGGAACTGGAGGATTGCGCCTTCCCGCTGCTGCAGGGCATGGTGCCCGCGGCGGACGCGAAGGTCGCCTTCAAGGACGCCGACGTCGCCCTGCTCGTGGGCGCGCGCCCGCGCGGCCCCGGCATGGAGCGCAAGGACCTGCTCGAGGCGAACGGCGCCATCTTCACGGTGCAGGGACGGGCGCTCGACGAGGTGGCCTCGCGCGGCGTGAAGGTGCTGGTGGTGGGCAACCCCGCGAACACCAACGCCTACATCGCGATGAAGTCGGCCAAGTCCCTGCCGCCCACCCAGTTCACCGCGATGCTGCGCCTGGACCACAACCGCGCGCTCTCGCAACTCGCCGCGAAGACGGGCAAGAGCGTGGAGTCGTTCGAGAAGCTCATCGTGTGGGGCAACCATTCGCCCACGATGTATCCCGACTACCGCTTCGCCACCGCGGGCGGGCAGCCGGTGAAGGCGCTCGTGAACGACGAGGCCTGGAACAAGGACACCTTCATACCGCTGGTGGGCAAGCGCGGCGCCGCGATCATCGAGGCGCGTGGCCTCTCCTCGGCGGCGTCGGCGGCGAACGCGGCCATCGACCACGTGCGCGACTGGGTGCTCGGCTCCAACGGCAAGTGGGTGACGATGGGCGTGCCCTCCGACGGCTCGTACGGCATCCCGGAAGGCGTGATGTACGGCTTCCCCGTCACCACCTCGGGCGGCCAGTACCAGATCGTGCAGGGGCTCGAGATCGACGCCTTCTCGCGCGAGCGCATGAACAAGACGCTGGCCGAGCTCGAGGAAGAGCGCGCGGCGGTGAAGCACTTGCTGGGCTGAAGGCGCCCGCGGGCGCCGCAAGAGAAAAGGGGCGGCCGAGGCCGCCCCTTTTCTCGTCCTCCTGCCGGTTGGAACCCGGCGGGAGGGACGCGAAGAATTACTTCTTCGGCGCTTCGGTGGCGGCCTTCTTGGCCTCTTCCACCTTCGGCGCGGCGGCCTTGTCGGCGGCCTTCACGGGCGCGGCGGCCTTGTCGGTCGCGGCCTTGGCGGGCGCAGCGGCCTTGTCGGCAGCCTTGGCGGGGGCAGCGGCAGCCTTGTCGGTCGCGGCCTTGGCGGGCGCAGCGGCCTTGTCGGCAGCCTTGGCGGGCGCAGCGGTAGCCTTGTCGGCAGCCTTGGCGGGCGCAGCGGCAGCCTTGTCGGTCGCGGCCTTGGCGGGCGCAGCGGCCTTGTCGGTCGCGGCCTTGGCGGGCTCGGCAGCCTTGGCGGGGGCGGCGGCCTTGTCCTGGGCCACCGAGGGAACAGCAATCATCGCAAATGCCCCGGCGAACAGGGCAGCCAGCACCTTCTTCATTTTTTGAATCTCCGGATAGTGGGGTAGGAAAACGCGTGTAATGGATTCGCGCGGGCGGAATTATAGCCGGAAAGCCGCTGAAAAAATGAAGGAAAATGCGGCAGTTCGCCTTGATCTGCATCAGCCTTCCTCCGCGACGAGGGCGGCGGCCACGGCCGCGAGCGCCACGACGGTCGCCGGTCGCGAGCGCGGCCGACGGGGTGCCGGGCTGAAGGCGGGCGAGGTCGGCGAATCCGTGCACGATGGCGGGCCCGACGCCCTCGGCCACGCAGGCGAGCAGGCCGCCCAGGGCCGCGGAGCCGCCGACCATCCAGGGGCGCCAGCGGGAGGGTCCCCGCGGCGAGATGGGCAGGGCGGCCATCACCCGCCGGGTGAAGCCGCCATCCGGGCATTCGTCGCGGCCCGCCTCGCGAAGCCGCTCGTCGAGCCGATCATCCAGGTCATGGGGGTTCATGCGTAGTCCTCGCCGAGGTGGGCGCGCAGGCGGATCTTCGCGCGCAGGATGTGGGTCTTCACGGTGCCCAGCGGCAATCCCAGGATGCGGGCGGCTTCCTCGTGGCTCAGGTCCGCGAAATAGCAGGCGGCGATCGCGGCGCGCTCGCCGTCGGGCAGCCGAGCGATCGCCTGTTCCAGGTCCAGTCGCGTGGCCTCGGCCAGCGCCGGGACGGGCGCGGCGAGTAGGGGCAGGCCTCGCTTCCTCGAGCGAGACCTCGCGGATGCGCCGCGCCTGGCTCAGCCAGGCATTGTAGGCGATGCGGTACAGCCAGGTCGAGAACCGGGCATCGAACCGGAAGGCCGCGAGGTTGCGCCAGGCGAGCAGGAAAGCCTCCTGCGCGAGGTCGTCGGCCAGCGCGAAGTCGCCTTTCGTGAGCCGGCGAAGGACGGAGCGCACGCGCGACTGGTGACGGCCGACCAGGCGCGCGAAGGCCTCCCGGTCGCCATCGCGGGTGGCCGCGAGGACGAGCTCGGCGTCGGCCGGCTCCGGCCGTGGCGCCATGGGCTTCAGCGCGGCGGCGTCGGGTCGGCGAAGGACCGCAGGTCGATCCGCCAGGCCACGAGCAGCGCGAGGCCCATCAGGCCCGGCACGAGGCTGATCGTCCATGGCAGCCCCCGTTCCCAGAGGAAGCAGGCGAGAGCGATGCCCAGCGATACCAGGACCAGCCCGGCCTTGGGGCTCGGCCGTCGCGGCGGGCGCGCCAGCAGTTCCGGCGGCACGGGCACGCCCTTCTCGGCCAGGCGCAGGATCGTCTCCTGGTGGATGCGTTCGCGCTGGTGCTTGTAGAACAGGACGGCCGCGACGAGGAGCAGGGGCAGGCCGAGGCCCACCGCCATGCCGGTCACCGCGACCACGGCTTCCGAGGTCTGCATGCGTTTCTCCGAGGGCCGATGCGGCCCGCATTATCGGGGGGTGGCGCCGGGCCGGGCAATCCGGGGCGCGCCGGTCTTCGCGACGGTCATGCCCCTTGGACGCGTTACGGCTCGTTACCGGATTCGCCCGGGGTCAACCGGCGCGCATCCTTGTGCGTAGAATGATCCAGCGACCCACAAGCCGGAGGTGCCCCATGAAGACCCTGCTCTGCTTCAGCGCTGCCTGCCTGCTCGCCGCCGGATGCGCGAGCGACCCGGGCGCGCAATACGCCCGGGCCGAATGCAAGGTGGCCCCCATCACCACCTCGGGCAGCGTGCATGCCGGCAAGTCGCGGCCCGTGAATTCCCTCGAGCAGCGCTACGCCGAGATGCAGCTCGCCTCGACGCAGTACCGCCGGGACAACCTCGCGCGGAACGGCCCCTATCCGAACAACGTCGAGGAAGCGCTGCGCGACTGCTACTAGGCCCTAGTCGCCGGCCAGTTCCTCCGCCACGCTCTCGGTCACGGCCGGCTCGGCCTGGCCGGGCAGCTTGCGCATGCTCGCGAGCGGCGAGGTGAAGGCCACCAATGGCAGCAGGAGCAGGGCACCCGCGCCGGCGAGGAGCAGGGTCGCGCGCAGCCCCCAGTGCTCGGCGATCCAGCCGCCGGCCAGCCCGCCCAGGGGTGCCGTGGCCACCGTGAGGCAGATCATCGTGGCGGTCACGCGGCCGAGCAGGCGATCGGGCGTCACCGTCTGGCGCAGCGTCAGGTAGTTGATGAAGAACGTCATGGCCGTGAAGTCGAGCAGGAACAGGCCCGCGCCGAACACGATCGAGGCGACGAGGTAGCCGCCCCCGGCGGCGCCGAGCACCAGCCAGGCCACGCCCGTGCCGCCCAGCGCGGCGAGCATCGTGGGCCCCACGCCGAAGCGCTCGTTGAGCGGGGTCACCGCCCCCGCGGCCGCGAGGGAACCCACGCCCGCCAGCATGAAGAGCGCGCCCACGTGGCCGGCGGAAAAGCCCAGCTCGCGCGCGGCGAACAGGATCACCACCGCGATGAAGGCGTGGCGGCACACCTGCCACGCCGCGAGCGCCCAGGCCAGGGCGCGCAGCGTGCGGTTGCGCCAGACCGCCATCAGGCCCTCGCCGATCTCGCGCCAGACGCTCTCGCCCGAGAGCTTGGGCGCGTCGGTAGGCGCCGGCGCGATGCCGCGCAGCATCAGCGCCGAGACGATGAAGGAGAGCGCATCGAGCAGGATCGCGAAGGGCGCGGTGAGCCACTGGATGAGCGCGCCGGCGAGGCCGGGGCCGACCAGTTGCGCGGCCGAGTCCGAGATGCCGATCTTCGCGTTCGCCTCGACGAGGTTGTCGCGGCCCACGCGCTCGGTCATGAACACCTGGTAGGCGGGCCAGCCGACGACCGTGCCCGTGCCCACGAGGAAGCCCACGACGTACAGGACGGGCATCGAGAGCATGTCGAACCAGGCGCACAGCGGCACCGCCGCGAGCGCGAGGCCGCGGCCCAGGTCGGCCCAGATGATGACCGGCAGCTTGCGCGCGCGGTCCACCAGCACGCCGGCGAACAGGCCGAAGAGCGGGTAGGGCAGGGCTTCGAGCGCCGTGAGGATGCCGACCTCGAAAGGCGTGGCGTTCAGCAGCAGCGCGGCCGTGAGCGGCAGGGCGAGGAAGGTCACCTGCCCGCCGAAGTGCGTGATGGTGAGCGATCCCCAGAGCTTCACGAAGTCGGGATTGCGCCAGAGGCCGCCCAGCCAGCGCCGGGGTTGGAGTTTCTCGAGGAGCGTGTTCATCTTGTTCTTTCCGCCCGCCTCGTGGGCCGGCGTTCCTTGTCGGGTCGTTCGCGCGCGAACTCACGCATCGCGCTGGGAGCGCGAGGCGGAACGGGTGAGCGTGGGGTAGGGGCCGCTCGGGATTCCGCCTCGACTTGCGCCGGGGCGGTCGGCCCCGGGGTCAGTCTTCGCCGCCGGATCGCGGCGCGTCCCCGCCATGCGCCAGGACGATGCCACGGGCCGCACCGCGCAGGGCGCGGCGAATGGCGATCATGGTGTCCGGACGGTTCATGGGCGTTCGCGCTTCGAGGAAAGGAATTCGAGGGCGGATTATAACCACGGCCCGTCGTCCCGGCAATCCGCGGTTTGTTACACTTCGGTGCTGCCTTCCATCCCCACGAGAAATCCGGAGCGAATCCCCGATGTTCGGCCGCCTGCTTCCCAAGGAAGGGCGCTTCTACGACCTCTTCAACGACCACGCCGAGCAGGTGGTGCGCGCCGGCCGCGAGCTGGTCCTGCTCATGCAGGATTTCGGCAATCGCGAGGCGCACGCGCGGCTCATCGACGAGGCGGAGCACTCGGCCGACCGCATCACGGCCGAGGCCATGCGCCTGCTGCACAAGACCTTCATCACCCCCATCGACCGCGACCAGATCCACGGCCTGGTGAACGCGATGGACGACATCTGCGACCTGATCCAGGACGTGACGGAGTCGATCACGCTGTACGACATCCGCTCGATCACGCCCGAGACCAAGCGCCTGGCCGACGTCGCCCTCAAGTGCTGCGAGCGCGTGAAGGACGTCGTCGCGCTCCTGGCGCAGGAGGGCCACGCCGAGGCCGTGCTCAAGACCTGCGACGAGATCGACCGCCTGGAGAGCGACGCCGACCGCGAGCTGCGCGCGGCCATCTCGCGCCTGTTCCGGGAGGAGAAGGACGTGCTCGAGATCATCAAGATGAAGGTGATCTACGAGCAGCTCGAGGCGATCACGGACCGTTGCGAGGACGTCGCGAACCTCGCCGAGGGCATCGTGCTGGAAAACTCGTGACGCCCGAGCCCCGCCGCCCATGAACGGCCTGGAGATCGGACTGGGCACGCTGGTGCTGCTCGTCGCGCTCGCGCTCGCCTTCGACTTCATGAACGGCCTGCACGATGCGGCCAACTCGATCGCGACCGTCGTCTCGACCGGCGTGCTCAAGCCCCACCACGCGGTCGCCTTCGCCGCGGCCTTCAACTTCATCGCCCTCTTCGTCTTCCAGCTGAAGGTCGCCTCCACGGTGGGCAAGGGCATCGTCGACCCGGCGATCGTCGACCACCACGTGATCTTCGGCGCCCTGATCGGGGCGATCGCCTGGAACGCGATCACCTGGTGGTACGGGCTGCCCTCCAGCTCCTCGCACGCGCTCATCGGCGGGCTCATCGGGGCGACGGTTGCCAAGGCGGGCGCGGGCCCGCTGATCGGCTCGGGCATCGGCAAGACCGTGCTCTTCATCTTCGTCTCGCCGGCGCTGGGTTTCCTGCTCGGCTCCCTGCTCATGGTCGCGGTCGCCTGGCTGGCGCGCGGCACCACGCCCGCCCGCATAGACCGGTGGTTCAGGCGCATGCAGCTGGTGTCGGCCTCGCTCTACAGCCTGGGCCACGGTGGCAACGACGCCCAGAAGACCATCGGGATCATCTGGCTGCTGCTCATCGCCGCCGGCGTGACCGCCCCGAACGAGACGGTGCCGTCCTGGGTGATCGTCTCGTGCTACGTCGCGATCGCGATGGGCACGCTGCTCGGCGGCTGGCGCATCGTGAAGACGATGGGCCAGCGCATCACGAAGTTGAAGCCCGTGGGCGGCTTCTGCGCGGAGACGGGCGGGGCCATCACGCTCTTCGTCGCGACGGCGATGGGCGTGCCGGTCTCCACCACGCACACCATCACCGGCGCCATCGTCGGCGTGGGCGCCACGCGCAAGGTGTCCGCGGTGCGCTGGGGCGTGGCCGGCGGCATCGTCTGGGCCTGGGTGTTCACCATCCCCGCCTCGGCGTTCATCGCGGCCGTGGCCTGGTGGATCGCCCGCTACATCCTCTGAGCGCTAGCCCCGGCTCGCCGGCGGACGCAGGTAGGCCGCGTCGTCGAAGGTGGCCATCCAGCGGGGCAGGTACACGGTGAAGACCGCCGTGAGCAGCCCGGTGAGGAACGCCTCTCCCCAGGAAAGCAGCAGGCCGTAGGGCACGAACCCGTCGGCGAGGCGGGTCCACGTCGCCGTGCCCGCGGC